>DASWKZ010000168.1:0-1502 GCA_036396355.1 Alphaproteobacteria bacterium | reverse complement strand
TTCACCGAGTCCCAGATCCAGCAGGCGTTGTCACTCATCCTGGCCGAGGCCACGTCCATTGTGATCGCCCACCGCCTGTGGACGGTCCGTTCGGCCGATCGGATCCTCGTGCTGGAGAAGGGACGGATCATCGAAGAGGGGGACCACCGCGCTCTGCTCACCCAAGGCGGCCACTACGCCGAGCTGTACAACACTTACTTCCGCCACCAAAGCCTGGATTACGTCGAGGCGGCAAAGAGGATGGCGTTGGGAGAGGAGATGCCTCATGCGGAATGAGGTCCCTCATCAGCCACGGATGGAAGAGAAGGGGGCCGCGAGCACCTGGGTAGCAGGTTCGATTGCCCGATGCTCCCCCTTGTGTTACATTCCTCCACGAGGTATCCCTCCCCCATGGCCGGAACGCCTCGCACCGCGCTGCAAGACACGT
This sequence comes from Alphaproteobacteria bacterium, assembly GCA_036396355.1. GTDB lineage: Bacteria > Pseudomonadota > Alphaproteobacteria > SMXQ01 > SMXQ01 > DASWKZ01. Next base: position 1,075 of record DASWKZ010000168.1, on the reverse strand, counting down.
ACACCGACAACCTGAACTGCGCCATTTGCGGCCACGCCACCCTAGCGGTCGCCCACATGCCGAACCTTCCCGACTACGTCGCGTGCTCGAATTGCGGAGCGGCGTTCGTGGTCGAGGAAGGCGGCGAACGCGTGCTGTACGGCAAGATCCCCGCCGGATATCCTTCGACTCAGAAATTCGCCATCCGCCAGTGGGCGTGGATCGAGGCGGTGGCCCGCAAGGCCGCGCCGGAGAGGCCGCCGCCGCAGGCCACCACGCCTCAGTTCGCACCTGAGCCCGAGGCCACACCGCCGGCGATGCCCCAGGCCGCCTCGGACAAGCCGTTGTCGCGGCCGACCGTCCCCGTGGCCGCGCTAACTCCCGACTCGGCTCCGCCGGCGCCAGCTGCCGCGACGCCGCCGCCAGGGCCGCCGGTCGGCGTCCGCGCGCCCAAGGACTTCGCCGCGGCAGGACAGCCCTCGCCACCGGTTGAGCGGCTGGATGAGGCTGCCGCGGCGCGCGCCCGCCTGCTGCAAGCATCTGAAGACGACGATCCGCTCCCGGCCGTTCCGTACCTTCCCGGGAGCAAGCCGGGAACCGTTCGACAGACGCCCCCCGGCCCACCCTCACCGAGGCCGACGCCTCCCGCCACCTCGCCGCAGCCGGCTTCGTCCCCTGCGCAGCCAGCATTCAGGCCCTTACCGGCGCCGGCACTCGAGAGGCTCGCCAGCCCCGCTGCCAGCACACCCGCGCTCATGCCCGCGGCCCCACCCGCCAAGGCCGTCCCCGCGGGCCCGGCAGCCGTCGCGCCGGCCCCTCCAAAGCCCGCCCCGCCACTCGACGCGGCCGCGCCCGCCATGCAACCCGAGGACCCACCGGCAGGAATGCGCTATCGGGTCGTCCTGACGGGCAGGCAGGTCGTCATACCCAGTTCAAACTGCGCCCATTGCATGCGGACACCGGTCCAGGGCCAGATCACGGTCATGGCAAGGTTGGGGCGCACGGGTCGTTCCTCGCGGCGACGAACGGTTCGGGTCAACGTGCCCCTGTGTGCAGATTGCCGGCGCCGCGCCACCGACCGCCGTCCGGAGGATCG
>DASWKZ010000167.1:0-11903 GCA_036396355.1 Alphaproteobacteria bacterium | reverse complement strand
CATGAACCTGTGGGTGACGCTCTACGACACCGCCACGGGCAAGGTTTCCGCCATCCTCCACGGCAGCATCATCGGCCGCATGAAGACCGGCGCCACCGCCGCCATGGCCGCCAGGCACCTCGCGCGCGCCGATGCCGGCCGCGTCGGCCTCCTCGGATCGGGCAGCCAGGCGCGCACCCAGCTCCTCGGGCTTGCCCGCGTGCGCCCGATCACGGAGCTTCGGGTCCACAGCCCGACTCCCGCCCACCGCGCGGCCTTCGCAGAATGGGCGGAGGACGCGGTGCCGGGCCTCGCGGCACGCGCCGTCGACGGCGCCGAGGCGGCGGTGCGCGGGGCCGACATCGTGGTCACGGTGACCAACGCCAAGACCCCCATCCTCGAGGCCGGGTGGATCGCGCCGGGTGCGCACCTCAACGTCATCGGCGCGCACTACCCCGACCGCCGCGAGATCGACACGGCGACGCTCAAGCGCGGGCGCGCGATCGTCGACGACCGCGACCAGGCCTTCCACGAGAAGGGCGAGATCCTGATTCCGCTGGCCGCCGGCGAGATCGGGCGCGACCGGGTCGCCGGCACCATCGGCGAGGTGCTGGCGGGCAAGGTGCCGGGGCGGAGGTCGGACGACGAGATCACGATGTTCCTCTCGGGCGGCACCAGCCTCGAGTATCTCGGCGTCGGCGCCATGCTGCACGCAAAGGCGCGGGCCGCGGGCATCGGCCAGGTGCTGGATTACGAGGAATGCCGCTGACGGATGCGCGTTGCCCGCGGCAATCCCGTTTTCGGGCCGGGCTTCGACGGATTCCTTGACCGCGGCGACGGCGGCGCCCGATGATGGGGCCGTATCCAAAGCATGGGACCGCCCATGTGGAGAAATCTGCTCATCGCCGCCGCCCTGCTGGCGGTGCCGTTCCCGCCGCCGGACGCGCGCGCCCAGACGCCGGTGGACCTGGAACTGGTGCTCGCGGTCGACGTGTCGGGCTCCATGGACGAGGTGGAGGCCGAGCTGCAGCGCCAGGGCTACCTCCGGGCGCTGGTCAACCCCCGCGTGATCCGGGCGATCCAGAGCGGCCCCCACCGGCGCATCGCGGTCGTCTACCTGGAGTGGGCGGGCATGGCCTGGCAGAAGGTGGTGGTCGACTGGACCCTGGTCCACGATGCGGTCTCCGCCCAGGCCTTCGCCAGCGCCATCGCCGAGGAGCCGGTCATCACCGAGCGCCGGACCTCGATCTCGTCGGCCATCGACTTCGCCGTCCGGCTGTTCGAGCGGAGCCCCTACAAGGGCACCCGGCGCGCGATCGACATCTCCGGCGACGGTCCCAACAACCGCGGCCGCTCGATCCTCGCCGCCCGCGCCGAGGCCGTGGCGCGGGGCATCACCATCAACGGGCTTCCCATCGTCAACGACCGCCCCAACCCCTGGGGCGGCCCGCCGCCCCGCAATCTCGACCTCTACTACCAGGAGTTCGTGATCGGCGGGCCCGGCGCCTTCATGATGCCGGCCACCGACATGCGTAATTTCGGCCAGGCGATCCTCGCCAAGCTGATCCGCGAGATCGCCCACGGCCCGGCCGCGGCCGGGACCGATATCGCCGCCCGCGCGCCCGCGAGGACCGACAGCGAGCTCGGGGAGCGCTAAGGGCCTCCCCCCGCCCCCGGGGGCGGGGCCAGGCGATCGAGGACGAATCGCCGCCAGTCGCCGTCGGGAGACGCGCAGGCCGCGCCATCGCCGGCATCGGTCAGGGTCACGCCCCGGATGTGCCAGAGCTGCTTGAAGGCGGAAAGGTCCATGAGCGTCTTTCCGAAGAATCGCCGATGCATGCGGCGGCGCACCCAGCTCCGCCCGAGGGCGAAATAGAGGGCGACGCCGAGCCCCAGGGGAACGGCCGCCGGGAGCCAGCCGACGGCGAACCCCACGCCCAATGTCGCCCCCGCGATCCCGTAGAGCCAGCGGTTCGAATCGGCCTGCACCGCGATCGGCGAATCGGTATGGCCGAGCCGCCGGTAGTCCAGCGCCACCTTGATGCGGCCGTCGGCGGCGGCCTCGCGCAGGAGGCGGAGGAGGACCCGCTCGTCCATCGCGCCGAGGATAGGCGACGGGATGCCGCGGGCCAATCGGGCGCCGGACCGCGCGCTACTTGCAGGCGATGGCCTGGGCCTCGTCGCCCGGCCCGCGATAGGTCACCGCGCAGGCCATCCCCTGCTTGAGGGCCGAGCGCCGGGCCTTCTTGCCGTCGATGGAGATCTCGGTCCGGCTGCCGCTGATCTGGACCTCGTGGGCCTCGCCCCCGACCTGGAAGGCGACGGTCCGGCCCTTCTCCTTGACGGCGGCCAGCTTGACGTCCACGGTGCGCCGCTCGCCCAGGCCCGTCCCCTTGGCCCAATGCCCGTTCCAGGCCCTGGTGACCTCCCGGCCGTGGGTCTCCATCACGGATATGGTCCGGGGGGCGATCGTCTTGCCCAGGATCTCGTCGGCGAAGGGAAGGAACTCCTTCTTCTGGAGGTCCTTGTGGATCGGCACCGACTGGGAGGAGACGAACTGCGCGATCTGGCCCTCCTTGGACAGGAACCAGTTGACGAACAGCCGCGCGGCGTTGATGCGGGGGCTGCCCTTGATGATGCCCATCTCGGCCACCGCCATGGGCACCGGCTCGGGGCAGTGGTAGCCGATGGGGGCGCCCTTGTCGGCGGACTGGGCGACCCGGTACTCCGAGGCCGGGATCGCCATGTGGAACTCCCCGGCGATGGCGAGCGACACCAGCGCGTTCATGCCCTCCTTGCGGAGCTGGGGCCTGACCGCCCCGAACAGGCGCGTGAGGTAGCTCCGGGTCCAGGCCTCGCCCTTCTGTCCCCACAGCATCAGGATCCAGAGCTGGGGGCGGTTGCCCATGCCGATCTTCTGGCCGTGCCAGCGCGTGTCCTCCACCAGGGCCTCCCAGGTCCTGGGCATGTCCTCCTTCCTCGCCAGGGTGGTGTTGTGGGCGATGCACCAGTACTGGCGGCGATGGGCGACCCAGGTGCCGTCCTCGCCGCGGGTCGCCGGGTCGAGGTTCCGGTAGCCGGGCAGATCGCGCATGTCGGCGAGATGGTCGGCATTCCGGAACAGACGGTAGGCGCCGCCGAACCCGGAGATCACGTCGGCCGTGTAGTGCCCGGCCTTCAGCGCCACCAGGACCCGGGTCGTGCGCGTCTCGAAGGACCCGCGCGCGTAGTTGATCCTGATGAACGGGTAGCGCTCCGCGAACGGTCCCGAAAGCACGCGGAAGTGGTTGTCATCGAAGGTCGAGACGATCTTGACCTCACCCTCCTTGCGCGCCCCTTCGATCCAGGCCCGGGGCACGGCAAGTTCCTGGTCGAGCCCGGCGAGCACCGAGGCGTCGGTCTTGAGCTCCTCGAGCAGGGCCTCGGTCGCCTTGGGCAGCTCCGCGGCCCGCGCGCCGGTTGCCGCGCCGAGACAGGCCACCGCCAGCACCGCCGGCGCCACTCCCATGAGACGTTTCATGTCAAAGCCCTCCATGGATGCGGGCCGCCTGCGCGGCCCGTCAACGGCAACTTACCTCGCGCGCCTCGCCCCCGTTCTCGGGATAGACGAAGGTGCATTGCATGCCCTCCTTGAAGGCGTCGCGCCCCACCTGCTGGCCGGCGACGCGCCGGGCGGTGCGCGAGCCGGAGATCTTCACGGTATGGACCTCGTCGCCGGCCTTGAACTGGAGCTGGCGGCCGCCGCGGATCACCTTGTCGAGCCGCGCGTTGACGGTCTTCACGCCGCCGCCGGCCTTGTCCCAATGGGCGCTCCAGGCCTTGAGCACCTGGGGCCAGGTCTGCTGCAGGAGCTCGGGATCGCGGAAGGACCTCTTCTTGCCCCTGACCGCCTCGGGGAAGGCGACCAGCTGGGGGATCTGCAGCTCCTCGCGCACCGAGGAGGCCGACAGTGCGTAATACTGGGCGATCTGGCCTTCCTTGCTGATCATCCAGTTGACGTAGATGCGGGTGGCGTTGGGATGGGGATTGCCCTCGAGCGCCACCACCGACTGCACGGTGGAAGGCACCGGCTCGGGGCAGTGATAGCCGATCGGCGCGCCCTTCCTAGCGAGCTGCGCGACGCGGTACATGGCCGAGGGAATGGTGACGTCGAACTCGCCGGCGATCACCAGCCCCACCAGCGCGTTCATGCCTTCCTTGCGCTGCTGGGGCTTGACCTCGTTGAACAGCTTGTCCATGTAGTTGCGCGCCCAGTCGGGGCCATGGGCCTTCCAGAGCTGCAGGAACCAGAGGTTCGCGCGGTTGCCCATGCCGATGCGGTTATTTCCCCACCTGGAGGCGTCGAGGAAGCCGTCCCAGGTCTTGGGCAGTTCCTCCTTCTTCACCAGCTTCGTGTTGTAGCCCACGCACCACTCGCTGGACTGATGGCCGATCCAGAAGCCGGCGGGGTCGAGGAGCCCCTCGCCCAGGAGCCTGGCGTTGGGAAGATCGGTGAGCTTCATCAGGGCCTTGGAGTCGCGGTAGAGGAAATAGGCGTTGCCGAGGCCGGAGACGATATCGGCGAGGTACCGCCCTTCCTTGAAGGCGAGCAGTGGCTTGACGGTGCGGTCCTGGCGCCCGGCGCGGGTGTAGTCGAACTTCACGTCCGGATAGCGCTCCTGGAACGGCTTCATGTACTTCCGGTGCTGGCCCGGATCCCAGGTGCCGATGATGCGCAGCGCGCCCTCCTTCCTGGCGCCCTCGAGCCAGGCGGCGGGCACCTCGTACTCGCTCCGGGAGCCCTCGAGCAGCTTCTCGTCTATCTTGAGCTCCTTGAGCATGTCGCGGGTGGACTGGGGCAGATCGGCGGCGGGCGCCGCCGGCGCGAAGGCGGCGGCGGCAAGCAGCGCCGCCGCGCAAGACAACGCGGGAATGGTCCTGGTCATGATTGCCTCCCTGCCGGGCATCGCCGGCGGCAAGATGCGTTAGGACTTGAAATCGGGGCGGGGGCCCGTGCGGTATTCGGGACGCGGCTGGCGGATCTCGGCGCCGTTCCTCTTCAGCTCGGCGGCGAATTCCTCGTAGATCGCCGGATCCTCGTCCTCGTATTCGATCTGGTCCGGCCCCTCGGCCTTCTCGCCGCCGGACATCCCGATCCTGAGCCTGTGCTCGGGGCTGCCGCCGCGACGCAGCGCGAGATACCGCGCCGACTCCGATCCCGTGTTGAAATGCTGGTGGAACCACCATTCCGGCGGCGAGAACATGCTGCCGGGCTTCCAGTCGACCCGCATGCGCGGCTCGCCCTCCTTCCACAGGAGCGAGTAGCCCCGGCCCTGGAGGACGATGACATGGGCGCCGGGTCCGTGGCGGTGGGCCTTCTTGTAGGTGCCGACCGCGAAGTCCGAGAGGTGCGCGGCCATGGTGTGGTCGCTCATGGAGAGGTGGACCGTCTTGGCGGCGTGCCCGCGCAGGGCCCAGTGGGCGAGGTGGGTCGTGAGCACGTCGGGAACGAGGTTGGTGCGCAGCACCCTGGCGCCGAGATAGGTGGGGCGCATGTACCCGGTGATCGGCGCGAAGAAGTCGTTCTGGCCGCGGAACCGGTCCTTGAACACGAACGGGTTCTCGAACACGTATTCCTCGGAGTGGTAGAGATTCATGGTCAGCGGCGCGTTCATCACCATGAGCAGGCGCGCGCGCTTCGCATCATCCAGGTTGCGGTGGACGTAGCGGGTGTTGATCGGCGGCCCGAACAGGGCGCGCGGGCCCCACTCCACCCGCCCCGGCGGATGGCCGGGCTGCTCGAAGCTGGTCTCGCCGCGGCCGTCCACCACGAAGCACCAGGTCTCGAACAGGTGCCGCACGGGCCTGAGCGTCGCGCCCGGCGGAATCTCCAGGAGCGCGGCGGTGACGATGTGGCAGTCGGCGAGGTTGATGAAGCAGCCGAGCCCGCCGTATCGGGGCCACGGCCCCACCTCGACCGCGGCCAGATCCTCGACGTGGAAGGTCCTGTGGACGGGGATTCCCTCGTTCTCCTGCCACGCGTCGTAGAACGACCGGATCTCCTTCAGGTCGTCGATGCCGGCATAGGGATCGTCGTCCCGCGAAACTTCCGTTGCCATCGCCTTCCGCCCTTCCCAATCCTGTCGTTGGCCCCTCAGGAGACCAGGTGCCCGTGGGGGCGCGAGCCGAGGCGCCGCCCCCCGTCCGCGGTGATGACGATGGTGTCGCCCCACACGCATTCGCAGTTGCCGTCGGCGGAGATGACGCCGGGCTTGAAGATGAACGCCATGTTCTCCTTCAGGGCGACCGCGAGCTGCTCGGGGCGGATCTGGGACGGCGTGACCAGCGGCCCGTCGTCGCCGGCGCCGCGCCCGTGCATGTTGAGGCGGCCGCGCGCGCCCGCGGCCGGGCCCTTGGCGGGCACCGCCGCGGCGACGAATTCCTTGGTCCTCTCCGCCATCTCGCCCACGGTGATGCCGGGCTTCAGGATCTCGAGCAGGCGGTGGTAGACCTCCCCCTGGACCTTGATGAGCTCGGCGTGGACCGGGTGGATGACCTCGACGAACACCGGCTGGACCTGTTGCGAGCGGTAGCCGATCCAGCTCGCCTCGATCTCGTTGACGATGAGGTCGCCCCTCTCCAGGCGCCGCAGGGTGGGGCGGGTGCGGGTGTGCCGGACGTTGGGGCCGGACACCCAGTTGCAGTGCACCGGCATCTCGGAGCCGTTGCGGAACAGCGCGCACATCACCGCCGCCCAAACCTCCCAGTCGACGGCGCCGGGCCCGGCGGCGGCGACCTTGGCCTCGATCCCCTTCTCGATGATGTCGATGGACTTCTGCAGGGCCGCGATCTCCTCGGCGCTCTTGACGTAGCGGACCTCGTTGACGATGCGGGTCGCGTCCACGAACTCGGCGTCGGGGAAGGCCTCGCGGAGCTGCGTGTAGAACCCGTGCAGGATGGTGCCCATGGGGGTGCGGGTCCCCGGGCCGAGCCCGACGACCCCGATCCTGCCGTTCCCGGCGCCGAGCTCCCGCAGGCGCTCGACGCAGCCCGAGGCCGGGTTGCGCCCGGTGTTTCGGAGGTTCGTGGTCCAGTGCTGCACCGGCGCGCTCCAGTCGGTGTCGGCGCGGTTGACGCAGGCGGTCACCTCGCCCTCCAGCGGGAACACGCAGGCCACCTCGGTGTCGCCGCCGCCGCCCACATGGGTGAGGTAGCGCGCCGAGGCCTGGAAATCCGTGGAATGGCTGGTGTTGTTGGGCACCACGATGACGGGCAGCCCCTCCTTCGCCATGAGCGCGCGCAGCGCGGCCCACCGGCGGTCGCGCTCGGCCAGTGAGAATTCGGGATAGAGCTGCCCCTGTTTGGCGGGGGCGGTGACGGTCTCGGTCATGGTCCTCCTTGTCCTTCGCGTTATGTTTGTTCGTTGGCGCGGGCGCCGCGCTTCGGACGCTCAGCCCTCGCAGAATTCGATGAAGTTCCCTCCCGTGTCCTTGGCGTAGATCGATCGCGCGATGGGCGCGCCGGGGCCGTGGGCGACGGGGCCCCGGAACGCCCGTCCCGCCGCCTCGAGCCGGCGGGCGACCCCGTCGAGGGCGCCGCGCCGCACGCGGAACGCCAGCCGGGGCGTGCCCGCCAGCTGCTCCTCGGGGGGTTCGGCATAGTCGTCGATCGCCATGTAGACGCCGATCACGTCGCGGCCCGCGCGCAGGTAGAGCTGCAGGTTGGGGCGCGGCTGCATGCGGTTCTGGCCGGGGACCTCCTTGTAGTAGCGCACCCGGCGGCAGCAGCCCGGGGCCAGGGCGATCCCCTCCTCGCCCCAGTCCCGCGCCCTGACGTAGTCCTCGGTCCGCAGGCCGGTCACGTGGTCGATGGGAAGGGCCAGGATGTCGGCGTAGAACGCCTCGGACCATTCGAGGTCGATGTCCTGCACGCAGGCGTGGTCGATGCCGCCGACGCCACCGCCGGCGCCGTCGGCGACGAGCTGGACGCGGTTGCCCGACGGGTCGAACACGTAGAAGTTGTCCGCGGCCTCGGCCGGGCGATCCTCGCGATAGGTCTCGACGGCGACGCCGGCGGCGGCGAGGCGCGCGCGCGCCGCCTCCCGGGCCGCGGTCGAGGCCCGGTAGGCGTGGTGCACGCCGGTCTCCCGGAGGTCGGCCTTGTCCGGGTTGCGCACCAGCACCAGGCGCTGGTCGCCGGCGGCGAGCACCGCATGGGCGCCGCAATCGGGCCACAGGTCGCGTCCCACCGGCGCGAGCCCGATCCCGTCGCGGTAGAAGGCCTCGGCGGCGTCGAGGTCGGTGACCTCGACCACCAGATGGCTCAGGCTCTCGATGCCGCTGTCGGTCATGCCGCGCCTACTCCGCGCTCAGGTATTGCCGGTTCTTGGGCAGGTCGTCCTCGTCGCGGCGCCAGACGAGCTCGAGGAAGTTGCCGCTGGGGTCCTTGAAATAGAGGGATTCCCCGAACGGCCCCTCCTCCGGATGGGCAACCGGGCCCTGGTAGGGAATGCCGCGCGCATCGAGCGCGCCGCGGACGGCCTCGAACCGGGCACGGGAGACCTGGAAGCCGTGGCGGAAGCCGTGGGCGCCGCGGAAGCGGTCGGCCGGCGGCATCGCCATCGGCTGGCGGGCCACCGTCAACGCCAGCAGGAAATCGCCGATGACGAAGGACTTGAACAGCGCGGCGCCGGTCTTGACGTCCTCGAGCTGGAAGCAGGTGCGGTTGTGGGGCACGGCGCCGAGGACGCCGCGGTAGAAGGCCTCCGCCGCGTCCAGGTCGTGGACCGGCATGGCGGTGTGGTTGAGGCTGTCGATATCGGACATGGCGGGCGCCCCCTAGACCCTTTCGAACCGGTCGACATCGGTGCGGCTGCCGGGGACCGCCGGCGTCGCATCCGCCTCGGCGGAACTCTTGCGCAGGAGCACCACGCCGGTATCGACGACGATGGTCCCGTCGGCCGCGATCTCCAGGGGATGGAGCCGCATGGGCGGGAGACCGGCCAGCGCGCCGTGGCTGGTGGACCGGCCCCGGCGGTCGAAGGTCGCCTTGTGATAGGGGCAGTAGAAGACCCAGTGGTTGGGCCGCCACTGCAACAGCCCGTTCATGTGGGTGCACCAGCGCGAGAGCGCCAGCAGCCCGTCCGCGGTACGACCCACGAACAGCTTGCCCTCGTTGAACAGCCGCACGTCACCCACCGCGTAGTCGTCGACGCGCCCGCACGCGATCCTGCCGCCGGCCGGCTTGAGGATCTCGCAGGCCTCGGGGCCGCAGCACTGGACCTGGTAGCGGTGGCCGTCGGGATCGAACACGTCGAAGCTCTTCTGGCCCATGGCGCGGAACGCCTCGCGGGTGTCGCCGATCTTCCGGCCCATGGCCTTCATGCGCGCGACCGCGCGGGCGTGCTGCTCGGGGGTGAGGTACCAGGCGTGATGGATCGAGGTGGTATTGCCGCGGAACGGCTCCACCGAGTCGACCTCGACCAGGACCACCATGTGCCCGGACTCGCTCCTCAAGAGCGCGGTGGGGCCGTCGTCGGCGACCAGGTCGCGGCCCACCGGCTCGAGCCCGAGCACGTCCCGGTAGAACGCCTCGGAGCGGTCGAGATCGGTCACGTGGACCGTGAGATGACTCAGCCCTTCGATCGCCTGCTGCACGGGCTCGCCTCTCCTGAGCCGACCACGCCTTGAGGGCGCGAAGTTCTTGATATCGCGGGCATTTGCATGCCCGGCGCCGGACGCCGCGCCGGGCGCCGACGGAGGCAAGGATAGCCCCACCGGAGTATGATGATTAGTCCCGCCGCCGGAAAGACTGTTTTCGCCCCCCTGACACCATGGCAGGGGGCCCTCGGCATCGCCCTTGGGCCTTTCGGGGGCCCGGTGTACAGTGGCGCCCATGTCGATCGGGCGCAGCATCCGGCGCGCCTTGGCCCTGGCGGCGCTGGCACTCGTCGGCCCCGGACCGGCGGATTCCCAGGACGGAACCCCGGCGGCGGCCGGCCGCGTGGTCGCCGTGCTCGAGATCGACGGCCCGATCGGGCCGGCGACCAGCGACTATTTCACCCGCGCGCTGGAGAAGGCGCGGCAGCGGGGGGTCACTGCGGTGGTGCTGAGGATGGACACCCCGGGCGGATTGTCCTCGGCCATGCGCGACATCATCCGCGACATCCTCGCCTCGCCGCTGCCCGTCATCACCTATGTCGCCCCCGGCGGCGCCCATGCCGCCAGCGCCGGCACCTACATCCTCTATGCCAGCCACGTGGCGGCGATGGCGCCGGCGACCAATCTCGGCGCGGCGACGCCGGTCGCCATCGGCGCCCCGGGCCTGCCCGGCTCCGACCCGGGGAAGGAGGAGAAGGAGAAGGACAAGGACAAGGAAGGGGCGGGCAAGGAGGATGCCAAGCCCGCCGGCAGCACCATGGACCGCAAGGCCATCAACGACGCCCGCGCCTATATCCGGTCGCTGGCCGAGCTCCGCGGCCGCAACGCCGAATGGGCGGAGAAGGCGGTGACCGAGGCGGCCACCCTGTCCTCGACCGAGGCGCTGAAGGAAGGCGTCATCGACCTGATCGCCACCGACATCGAGGATCTCCTGGCCCAGGCGGACGGGCGCAAGGTCAAGCTCGCCGGCGGCGGCGAGGTGACGCTCGCGACCAAGGGCGCGGCCAGCGAGACGATCCCGCCCGACTGGCGCTCCGAGTTGCTCGCCGTCATCACCAACCCCAACATCGCCTACATCCTGCTGCTCATCGGCATCTACGGGCTGATCTTCGAGTTCTACAACCCGGGCATGGTGGTCCCCGGCGTGGTCGGCGCCATCTGCCTGGTGCTGGCGCTGTTCGCGCTGCACGTGCTGCCGGTGAACTACGCCGGGCTCGCCCTCATCCTCCTCGGCATCCTGTTCATGACGGCGGAGGCGTTCCTGCCCTCCTTCGGGGCGCTCGGGCTCGGCGGCATCGTCGCCTTCGTGATCGGGTCCATCATCCTCATCGACACCGACGCGCCGGGCTTCGGGATCTCCTGGGTGGTGATCGGCTCGGTCACGGCGGCGAGCGCGGCGTTCTCGCTGCTGGTCCTCGCCCTGGCGGCGGCGGCGCTCCGGCGACCGGTGGTGAGCGGACGCGAAGCGATGGTCGGCGCCACCGGCCGGGTGATCGACTGGGACGGCGAGCAGGGACGCGTACGGGTCCACGGCGAGGTCTGGCGGGCACGCGGCACGCAGGGTCTCGCGCCGGGCGATGCCATCCGGGTGGCGGCGATCGAGGGGCTGACGCTCGAGGTCGCGGTCCATGGAAACAACGAAAGGACGTGACGATGAACATCATACTCAGCGCGCCCGTCATCTTCGGGGCCCTGGTCCTTCTCCTGATCGCGGCCTCGCTGCGCATCCTGCGCGAGTACGAGCGCGGCGTCATCTTCCAGCTCGGCCGGTTCTGGAAGGTCAAGGGCCCCGGCCTGATCATCGTGATCCCCATCGTCCAGCAGATGGTCCGGGTGGATCTCCGCACCACCGTGCTCGACGTGCCCGAGCAGGACGTGATCTCGCGGGACAACGTCTCGGTGCGGGTCAACGCCGTGGTCTATTACCGGGTGATGGACCCCCAGAATTCCATCATCGAGGTCGAGGACTACCAGTTCGCCACCAGCCAGCTCGCCCAGACCACCCTGCGCTCGGTCCTCGGCCAGCACGAGCTCGACGAGATGCTGGCCGAGCGCGAGAAGCTCAACGCCGACATCCAGAAGATCCTGGACGAGCAGACCGACGCCTGGGGCATCAAGGTCTCCAACGTCGAGCTCAAGCACATCGACCTCAACGAGAACATGATCCGCGCCATCGCCAAGCAGGCCGAGGCCGAGCGGCTCAGGCGGGCCAAGGTCATCAACGCCGAGGGCGAGCTGCAGGCGGCCCACAAGATTCTGGAGGCGGCCCAGGTGCTGTCCCAGCAG
>DASWKZ010000166.1:0-15821 GCA_036396355.1 Alphaproteobacteria bacterium | reverse complement strand
CGGATCAGACGCGCGGCCTCGCCGGGCGCGAGCCGCCCGGCGTACTGGGGATGGGCGCGGTCCACCACGTAGCAGACCGCCCGCACCGTCGCCGCGCCGGCGCGGATGGGGAGCTCGCGGCGGCGGTAGACCCCGGTCACCCGCTCGCGCCGCTCGAGGTAGTCGAGCACCGCCGGGGCGGCGCCGGCCGCCACCCGGAAGGCGATGCCCCGGCAGGCGCCGCCGCGGTCGAGGCCAAGCACCAGGCCGGGCCGCGCGGGGGTGCCGCGCCACACGTGGGAATAGACGCAGAGCGCGCGGTGGTAGCCGCGCAGCAGCGCCGGCCGCCGCTCCAGGAACGGGAATCCGGGGTCCCACATGAGCGACCCGTAGGCGAAGATCCATGCCTCCCCTGCCGCCATCCGGTCCCCCGCCTCCGGTGCCGCCCCCGGGGTGCACCCCTTTATCGCCCCCGGCATTCCCGCTAGAGTGCAGCCCCTGTCTCGCGCCATCCATGTAATCCCCATGCCCGATCCCGTTGCAAGCCGCATCCGCTCCCGCATCGCCTATTGGCTGTTCGGGCTCTTTCTGTTCGCCGTGGCCGCCGCCACCGGATTCTGGTTCGTCGGCGCGGAGCTGGTGCGCGACCGCATCGTCGCGGCGGCGTGGACCGTCACCGGCGAGGCGGGCACCTTCTCGGTCGCCGCATTCCGCGTCACCGGCTTCCCGTTCCACTACGATGCCCATCTCACGGACGTCGTGCTCTCGGGCCGCGACGCCCGCGGGGGTTGGGAGTGGCGGGCCGAGCGGGCGATGGTCCGCCTCTCGCCCTGGCTCGCCCGCGAGGCCGCCTTCGATCTCGCCGGCGACCACAAGCTGCGATTCCATGCCGGGCGCCTGCCGCTCGATCTCGAGATCACGGCGGACGAGGCGCCGGGCACCTACCGCGAAGGCGGCGCCGACGCGCCCCACGTGGTCCGCATCACGCCTCGAGGCGTCTCCGCCCGCGAGGTCACCACCGGCACCCGTGTCACCGCCGAGCGCGCCGCCGTGCAGGCCTTCCTCTACGCCGGACGGGAGCCCGCCGGGACCGAGCCGTCGGCGGGCCTCATCGTGGATGTCGCCGGCGTCGGGCTGCCCGAGGCCGCGGGCCGCTTCCTCGGTCCCCGGATCGAAAGCCTGAAATCCGAGATCCGGGTACTGGCCGGCCTGCCGTTCCCCGTCGAGCGCCCGGCCCTGGCGCGGTGGCGCGCCGACGGCGGCTCGATCGAGGTCAAGGACTTCGCGCTCGACTGGGGCCCCACGAAGATCGAGTCCTCCGGCACCGCGACACTCGATTCGGACCTCCAGCCCGAGGCGTCGTTCTCGGCGCAGATGACGGGCTTCGAGGAAACCCTGGACGCGCTGGTGGCGGCCGGGCTCGTCCAGGCGCGGGAGGTCCAGGGCGTGAAGCTGGTGCTGTCGCTGATGGCGCGCCGCTCGGAGCCCGGCCAGGGCGCCCGCATCCAGGTGCCGCTCTCGATCCAGGATCGGACCGTCTATGTGGGCCCGGCCCGCCTCACGCGCCTTCCGCAGGTCCGCTGGTAGGACCCCTCAGGCCTGGCCGGCCTCGACGATGGAGCGGCGGATGGCGCGGGTGCGCGTGAACCACGCCTCCAGCGCCTCGGCGTCGCCGTAGCGGATGGCGCGCTGCAGCGCCGTCAGGTCCTCGTCGAAGCGGCCCAGCATCTCGAGCACCGCCTCGCGGTTGGCGAGGAAGATGTCGCGCCACATCACCGGGTCCGAGGCGGCGATCCGCGTGAAGTCGCGGAAGCCGCCGGCGGCGAACTTGATGACCTCCTGCTGCAGGTGCGTTTCCAGCTCCGTTGCCGTGCCGACGATGGTGTAGGCGATCAGGTGCGGCAGGTGCGAGGTGATCGCCAGCACCATGTCGTGGTGGCGCGGGTCCATGACGTCGACCTCGCTGCCGACCGCGCGCCACAGGGCGGCGATGCGCTCGAGGGCGGCGGCGTCGGTGCCCGGCGGCGGCGTGAGGATGCACCAGCGGCCCGCGAACAGTTCGGCGAACCCGGCCTCGGGGCCGGACTCCTCGGTCCCGGCCACCGGATGGGCCGGCACGAAATGGACCCCCGCCGGCAGTCGCGGCGCCACCTGCTCGATCACCGCCTGCTTGACCGAGCCCATGTCGGTGACGATGGCGCCGGCGGCGAGCACCGGCGCGATGGCCCCGGCGACGGCGCCGGAGGCCCCCACCGGCACGGCGAGGACCACGAGCTCGGCGCCGCGGGCGGCCTCGGCGGGGTCGTCCACCGCCCGGTCGATGAAGCCGAGCTCCAGCGCCTTGGCCCGCGTCGCCGCCGTGCGCGCGGTGCCGACGATCTCGCCCGCGAGCCCGGCGCGCTTCATCGCCCAGGCCAGCGAGGAGCCCATCAGCCCGAGTCCGATGAGCGCCACCCGCCCGAAGCGGACGGCCTCGGTCCTCTCGCCCCTATCCGCCATCGGCCGCCCCCTCCGCTTGCGCCATGAATGCCGTGAGGCCCTCGATCAGCGCCTCCACCTCCGGCCCCAGGCCGACGGTGATGCGCAGCGAATCGGGCAGCCCGTACTTCGCCATGCGCCGCACGATGACGCCGCGGGACTTGAGGAACGCGTCCGCGGACGCCGCCTGCGCGGCGCCGCCGGGAAACCGCGCCAGCACGAAGTTGGCGGCCGAGGGCGGTACCGTGATCCCCGCCTCCCGGATGCCCGCCGCCAGGCGGGCGCGCATGCGCTCGTTGTGGGCGCGGGCCGCCTCGAAGTGGTCGATGTCCCCGAGCGCGGCGATGCCCGCGGCCTGGGCCGGGGCCGAGACGTTGAACGGCATGCGCAGGCGATCGAGCACCTCGACCACGTCGGCCGGGGCGTACGCCCATCCGAGCCGCAGCCCCGCCAGCCCGAAGATCTTCGAGAACGTCCGGGTCATCACCACGTTGCCGTAGTCGTCGACCAGCCGCGCGCCGGCCTCGTAGTCCGGCGCCGAGACGAATTCGGCATAGGCCGCGTCCAGCACCAGCAGCACGCCCTCCGGCAGGCGCTCGCGCAGGCGGCGCAGCTCGGCGGCGGTGAGGTAGCTGCCGGTCGGGTTGTTGGGGTTGGCGAGGTAGACGATGCGCGTGCGGTTGCCGGCGCAGGCGAGGACCGCCTCGATATCCGTGCGCAGGCCCGCCTCCTTCGCCTTCACCGGCTCGGCCCCGACGGCGCGGGCGGCAATGGGATACATGAGGAAGCCGTGCTCGGAATAGATCACCTCGTCGCCCTCCCCGGCATAGCCCTTGGCCAGCAGGCCCAGGAGCTCGTCGGAGCCGGCGCCGCAGACGATGCGG
This sequence comes from Alphaproteobacteria bacterium, assembly GCA_036396355.1. GTDB lineage: Bacteria > Pseudomonadota > Alphaproteobacteria > SMXQ01 > SMXQ01 > DASWKZ01. The sequence continues at coordinate 12,480 of DASWKZ010000166.1, read as the reverse complement.
GCGGGATCGAGCCCGAACCGGCGCCCGATGGCGGCGCGCAGGTCGCGGCACGAGCCGTCCGGGTAGCGCGGCAGCGCCGCCGCCGCCCGCTCGAACGCGGCCACGGCGAGGGGCGAGGGGCCCAGCGCCCCCTCGTTGGACGACAGCTTGATGGCGTCGGCGCGCCCGGGGATCGCCGATTCGCCGCCCTCGTAGGGGGTGATGGCGAGGATCCCCGGCCGCGGCGCCATGGGACGGGGCGCGGTCACGGGATCGGCTCCTCGGGCAGCGGCACCGCGTAGGCGCCGATCACGACCACGCGGACGAGGGCGTGGCCGAGCGACGCCGCCAGATGCGCGAGTCCCGTGGCCCCGGGTTCAACGAACCCCGCGAGATCGGCGAGGTAGAGCCCGCCGCCGCGGCCGGCGCCGGCCTGGACGCGGACGCTCTCGAACCCGGCATCGGCGAGGGCGCGGGCGACCCGGTCGCGGCCGGTCTCCGCCGCGGTCTCGATCCCGAGCCAACTGCGGTCCTCGCCGGAGGGCTCCGGCGCCATGGGGGCGACGGCGAGGCCGTCGGTGCAACCGTCGGGGGGAGCGAGAGCCGCGGCCACCGGAAGGCGGGCGATCACCCGCGGCGCCGCCTCCCCCTCCACCATCAGCCGCGGCCACCACGGATCGGCGTCGTCCTCGGAGGGGAACGGCACCACCGCGACCTCGGCGGCGCCCGCCGCCACCGCGGCGATGGCCCGGGCCGGGCCGGCGGCCGCGACCATGGGCGTGCCGGCGCCGTACTGGTCGCGGGCGAGAGCCCAGCAGGCGGGTCCGCCCGCGGGCGCGCTCACCGCCACCGAGAACGGCCCCTGGCGGCGCAGCGCCGCCGACATGATCTCACGCCAGATGCGGACCAGCGCCGCGCGGTCGAATCCGGGCCCGGCGGCGGCGAGGCGGCGCAGGATCTCGGCCTCCCGCCCGGGACGCAGCAGCGGCGCGCCGGCCTTGAGGGGGGCGAGCTCGGCGGCGACGCGGGCGCGCCGGACCAGGAGATCGACCAGGGCGTCGTCCAGACGATCGATCTCGCCACGCAGTTGGTTGAGCGTCCGCCCGGGCTCCGTCATCGCGTCGTTGTCCGAAAGGCGGGCCGGGGGCGCGAGGCGCCGGGCGGTCCGCAAACCGGTCGCTAGTCTTAATGGCAAGAGCCTGTAAAATCAAAGAAAACGTTGACATCCCGGGGCTTCCTCCGTAGCAATCGGCCCCTCCCGGCCATGCACTCCGCCCGGACCGGAAACGCCGGGCGAGGGCGGCGCCGGCCGGCGGGAATCGGGACGGAGAGACCATGGCCACGGACAACAGCGCAGTCGAGGGCGCCGGCCCGGAGCCAGGCGCCGGCGTGCTCCCCGGCCGGTCCGTGACCCTCGCCGCCGACGCGCCGCTGCGCCTCGATTCCGGCGCCGCGCTGGGCCCGGTGATCACCGCCTACACCACCCAGGGGGCGCTGAACGCCGACCGCTCCAATGCGGTGCTCGTGTGCCACGCCCTGACCGGCGACCAGTACGTCTCCGGCCTCCATCCCCTGACCGGCAAGCCCGGCTGGTGGGACACCATGATCGGGCCCGGCAAGCCCCTCGACCCCGCCCGCTACTTCATCGTCTGCCCCAACCTCCTCGGCGGCTGCATGGGCACCACCGGCCCGCGCGAGACCAACCCCGCCACCGGGCGCCCCTGGGGGCTCGACTTCCCGGTGATCACCATCGGCGACATGGTGAACGCGCAGCGGCTGCTCATCGACCGTCTCGGGATCGAGCAACTGTTCTGCGTGATCGGCGGCTCCATGGGCGGCATGCAGGTGCTGGACTGGGCGGCGCGCTTCCCCGAGCGCGTGTTCTCGGTCATGCCCATCGCCACCGCGGCCCGCACCTCGGCCCAGAACATCGCCCACCACGAGGTCGGCCGCCAGGCGGTGATGGCCGATCCCGACTGGTGCGGCGGGCGGTATCTGGAGGAAGGCAAGCGGCCCCATCGCGGGCTCGCCGTCGCCCGCATGGGCGCGCACATCACCTACCTCTCGGAATCGGCGCTGACCCGCAAGTTCGGGCGGTCCCTCCAGGAGCGCGACCGGGTGACCTACGGCTTCGAGGCCGACTTCCAGGTCGAGAGCTACCTGCGCCACCAGGGCATCACCTTCGTCGACCGCTTCGACGCCAACTCCTATCTCTACATCACCCGGGCCATGGACTATTTCGACATGGCCGGGGAGCACGGCGGGGTGCTGGCCGACGCCTTCCGCGGCACCACGGTGCGGTTCGGCGTCGTCAGCTTCACCAGCGACTGGATGTTCCCGACCGCCGAGAGCCGCGACGTGGTCAGGGCGCTCAACGCGGTCGGGGCCAATGTCAGCTTCGTCGAGATCGACACCGACCAGGGCCACGACTCCTTCCTCATGGACCTGCCCGACTACCACCGCGTCGTGCGCGGCTTCCTCGACGGTGCCGCCGAGCACCGGGGGCTCAACCGGTGAGCGCGCCGGCGGCCAGGGCCCCCGCGCCGCGCGCCGCGAGCGGCACCGGGCGCATCCGCGCCGACCTGCAGCTGGTCGCCGACCTGGTGCCCGAGGGCTCGCGGGTGCTGGACGTGGGCTGCGGCGACGGAGCGCTTCTGTACTACCTCAGCCACGTCAAGGGCGTGGACGGCCGCGGCATCGAGATCAACCGCGAGCGGGTCGCCGCCTGCCTCGCCCAAGGGCTGTCGGTGATCCAGGGCGACGCCGAGACCGACCTCGCCGACTACCCCGACGACGCCTTCGACTTCGTGGTCCTGAGCCAGACCCTGCAGGCGGTGCACGACCCCAAGGGCATGCTCGAGGAACTCCTGCGGATCGGCAAGCGGGCGGTGGTCTCGATCACCAATGCCGGCTACTGGCGCGACCGCATCCAGTTCGCCCTCGCCGGCCGGGTGCCGTTCCGCGACGAGCCCAGCGAGAGCTGGTACGACACCCCCAACATACACCCCTGCACCATCCGCGACTTCGTGGGGCTCGCCCGCGCCATGGGCATCCGCATCGAGCGCTGCCTGGTGGTGCGCAGATCCGGCACCCCCCGCGAGGTCGATCCGGAAGGCGCCGGCGCCAACCTTCTGGGCGTGCAGGCGGTGTTCCTGCTCGGCTGATCACCCCTCGCCGAAGCGTCCCACCTTGCCGCCCGCCGGCGCGTAGACGGGGCGCTTGCGGGCCCGCGCGGTGGCGGTGCTGGCGGCGTAGATCTGTTTCCCCGCCTCCATCACCACGACCCCGGCGAACCGGCGGAACCAGCGCGCCCCGATCTTCTCCCAGGCCGGCGCCGCGCGCAGCACCATGCGCCAGCGTGACGGCGGCATGTAGAGGGCGCCGTCGGCGACGGTGGGCGTGAACAGGTTGTCGCGCAGGAGCCGCGACAGCTGCCCCGGGCTGTAGGGATGGCCGTGCCCGAAGGGCGTGCGCTCGAGCCTCGCCCAGATGCCCCGCCGATTGGGCACCACCGCGACCATCCGCCCGGATTCGGCCAGCACCCGCCACACCTCGCGCAGCATCGGCCGCAGGCTCTCGGCGTTCTCGACGGCGTGGACCAGCAGGATGCGATCGAAGAAGTTGTCGGGGAACGGGAGGTCGAGCTCGTCAACCAGCACCGTCCGGTTGGGGGCGCCGCGCGGCCAGTGCAGTACCCCCTGGGCGGCGGGCATGGCGGCAATCACGCGCTCGGCCTCGTCGTGGAACGGGCGCAGGAACGGCGTCGCGTAGCCGAGGCCGAGGAGCCGCTGGCCCGCGGCCTCGGGCCACAGCGCGCGCAGGCGCGCGCGCACCGCCCGCGCCGCCACCTGGCCGAGGCTGGTGCCGTAGAAATCCCTGAGGTCGACCGCGTCCGCCCACATGCACCGAGCCTAGCACGGCGCCGCTGCCCCGGGGGGCCGCGGCGTTGGCGCGGCGCGGGGCCGGTGCTATCCTGCCCGCCCTTCGGGACAGGAGGACGGAGCGGCATGGCGGAATTCGAGGTGCACCGCATCCCGGCGCGCAAGGACAATTACATCTGGCTCCTGCGCGAGCCCGAGACCGGCGCCGTCGGCGTCGTCGACCCGGCCGACGCCGAGCCGGTGGAGGCGAAGCTGGACGAGCTCGGCTGGGCGCTCACCCACATCCTCAACACCCACCATCACAACGACCATACCGGCGGCAACCTCGCGCTCAAGGCCCGCTACGGCTGCCCGGTCATCGGCCCCCGCGCCGACCGCGACCGCATCGCCGGCATCGACATCGAGGTGGGCGACGGCGATACCTACCGCTTCGGGGCCGAGACCGCCCGCGTGTTCGACGTGCCGGGCCACACCCGCGGGCACATCGCCTTCTGGTTCCCGGGCGCGAAGGCGCTGTTCTGCGGCGACACGTTGTTCGCCATGGGCTGCGGGCGCCTGTTCGAGGGCACGCCCGCCCAGATGTGGTCCTCGCTGTCGAAATTCGCGGATCTCCCGGGCGACACCCGGGTCTATTGCGGCCACGAATACACCGAAGCCAACGCCCGCTTCGCCCTCACCGTGGACCCCGACAACGCCGCCCTCAAGTCTCGCTACGCCGAGGTCCGCAAGATGCGGGCGAAGGGGCTGGCCACGGTGCCCTCGACCATGGCCGAGGAGCGCGCCACCAACCCGTTCCTGCGCGCCGAGGATCCCGGCCTCAAGGCGGCGCTCGGCATGGACGGCGCCGAGGCCGTCGCCGTGTTCGCCGAGACCCGGGCGCGCAAGGACCGGTTCTGACCTCCGTGCCCGCATGGATCCGAGAGTGGCCCTCGTCTCCCTCGCGGTCGCGCTGGCCGGAGGCTGCACCGCCGCGGGACCCGCGGTGAGCGAGCGCATCACCGTCGATGGTCGGGCGCTGGTCTATCAGTCGGCCCCGATCCAAGAAGACGCCCATATCGTGAAGGTCTGGACCGCGCGCCCCGGCTTTCCCCCGAACTCCATGGAGGAGCAAGCCCTGCGCATGAAAGGTGCGCGACGGGCCATGGCCCGGATCTGCGGCGCGGAGACGATGCCGCGGATCGTCGAATCCTCGCCCCAAGGGACGCGGCAGGCCGCCGCCCTCGTCACCTTCCGCTGCGAGAAGGGACCGCGGCCGCCACCGCAACGGAAACCACCCCAGGACATGCGCCTCTAGACAGGGAGACCGACCGCCATGAAGCTCCACCAGACCCCCACCTCGCCCTTCGTGCGCATCGCCCGCGCCACCGCCCATGTCAAGGGGCTCGCCGACCGCATCGAGCTGGTCAACCGCACCGAGGCCGGCATCGAGGGCGTCAACCCCCTCAACAAGGTGCCGGCGCTGGAGACCGACGACGGCGAGGTGCTGATCGAATCGCGCCTGATCGCCCAGTATCTCGACGAGATCGGCTCCGGGCCCAGGCTCTATCCGGAGGACGCGGCGGAACGCCGGCGCGTCCTCCAGCGCGAGGCGGCGGTGCTGGGGGTGATGGACGCGACGGTGCTGACCCGCATGGAGAGCCGCAAGGAGGACGCCCCGCCCTCGCAGTGGTGGCTCGCCCGCCAGCGGCGCAAGCTCGACCACGGGCTCGACCTGTTCGAGCGCGAGATCGGCGCCTTCACCAGGGACGGCACCGTCGTCCCCATCGAGCTCTGCTGCGCGCTCGCCTTCATGGACCGGGTGATTCCCGACTACGACTGGCGCAAGGGGCACCCCAGGCTCGCCGACTGGTACGAGGCCTACGGCCGGATGCCGCACATGGCGGCGACCGACGTCCGGGGCTGAGGCGAGGGCGCGGTGACGGACCCGCCCGCCGCCGACGCGACCGCCCGACGGCTGATCGCCGCCCTCGGCCTCGCGCCCCACCCCGAGGGCGGGCATTTCCGCGAGACCTGGCGCGACATCCCCGCCGATGGCGGGCGCGGCGCCGGCACCGCCATCTACTACCTGCTGGCCGCCGGCGAGGTCTCGGCCTGGCACCGCATCGACGCCGCCGAGATCTGGCACTTCTACACCGGGAGCCCGCTGGCGCTCACGGTGCGGGACGCGGGCGGCGAGCGGCGGGTGGTGCTGGGCACCGACGTGGCCCGGGGCGAGCGGCCCCAGGCGGTGGTCCCGGCCGGGGCCTGGCAGACGGCGGAGAGCCTCGGCGCCTGGACGCTCGCCGGCTGCACGGTGGCGCCGGCCTTCACATTCGAGGGATTCGAGCTCGCTTCGGGAGGCGAGCCACCGCCGCAAGGCGGAGAGCCGCGGGCCTGAGGCTCCGGGTTCAGCCCGGAATGCCGGTTGCAACCCCCAAACTATCCGGATATATTTCCGGGAATATCGAGGAACGGAGGAACCCGGCATGACCGCGGCGCAACGCAAGGCCCTCACCGCCCATCGGCGGCGCCGGCGCGACCGCGGCATGGTCCGGGTCGAGGTCGAGGCGTCGGAAACCGATGCCCCCCTCCTCCGCGAGGCGGCGGCGGCGCTCAGGGGCGAGCCCGGACGCGCCCGCGAGGTCCGCGCCCTGCTGCGCGCGGCGCTGCGCCCGACCGCGCCGGGCCTGCTCGAACTCCTCGCCTGCGACCTCCCCGACGACGCGATGGACGAGGCGCTGGCCCGGCCGCGCGAGTGGCCGCGGGACACAGGCCTTTGACCTATCTGGTCGACACCAACGTGCTGTCGGAACTGCGCAAGGGCGCGCGCTGCGACGCCAACGTGGCCCGCTGGGCCGCCTCGGCGCCGCCCGAGGCCTTCCATACCAGCGTGCTGGTGATCGGCGAGATCCGCCGCGGCGTCGAGCGCCTCAAGCGCCGCGACCGCCGCCAGGCGAGCGTGTTGGAGCGCTGGCTCGGCCAGGTCCGCGCCGCATTCGCCGGCCGCATCATCGAGGTCGACGAGCCCGTCGCCGAGGAATGGGGCCGCATGAGCGTCCCCGATCCCGTGCCCGTCATCGACGGGCTGCTGGCCGCGACCGCCAAGGCGCACGGCCTGACGCTGGCGACCCGCAACTTAACTGACGTCGCACGCACCGGCGTCGCCGCGATCGATCCGTTTTCAGCCCCCCGCTGACCGCCGCGAGGCAGCCGGGCCGGTCCAAAAGCCAAAAGGACCGGGCCGGCCGTTAACCATACGCCGCCCGCAAAAGCATTGCGCGGGGGCCCGGAATCCTATGGAATGGCGGCCGCTTGGGCGGCGCCACGGCGCCGCGGCGGGGGAGAGACGGGAGGATCATGGCCGAGCTCGCGGGCACGGGCCCGACGGCGGTCATCCGCAAATACGCCAACCGGCGGCTCTACGATACCGGCGCGTCGCGCTACGTGACGCTGGCCGAGATCGCCCGGCGCCTGCGCGCGGGCGAGAGCCTGCGCGTGATCGAAGCGCGCGGCGGCGCCGACGTCACCCGCAAGGTGCTGGCCCAGATCGTGCTCGAGGCCGAGGCCAAGGGCGGCGGCCTGTTCGACGAGGCCATGCTCGAGCGCCTCGCCCGCTTCGCCGGCCATCCCGACCGCGCCGAGCTGGTGGACGCCATCGCCGAGACCCTCGATCAATTCGCCGAGGAAGGCGGCGGCGGGCCGCGGCGCCACGCCCCCGGCCGCCACCACGTTCCCCCCAGGCCCCCGGCCGCCCCATCCTCCAGCGTGGCCCACGCGCATGCCCGCATCGACGCGCTGCAGGCACGGCTGCGGCGTCTGATCGCAGACGCCGACAGGCGCCGCCGCTGAGGCGACCCCGTCACGCCGTGGCGGCGATGGCGTCGGCGAGAATGGCGACGAGGCGGTCGATCTCGTCCTCGGAGATGATGAGCGGCGGCGACAGCGCGATGACGTCGCCCGCCTGGCGGGTGAGCGCCCCGCGCGCCAGGCATTCGAGGAACACTGCGTAGGCCCGGGCGCCCGGAGCGCCGTCGCGCGGGGCAAGCTCGATCCCGGCGGTGAGGCCGATGTTGCGCACGTCGATCACCCCCGGCGCCGAATCGAGGCGGTGGACGGCCGCCTCCCAGGCGGGCTCCAGCGCCCGGGCGCGGGCGAAGAGATTCTCGCGCGCGTAGATGTCGAGGGTCGCCAGGGCCGCGGCGCAGGCGAGCGGATGCCCCGAATAGGTGTAGCCGTGGAACAGCTCGATGGCGGCCTCGGGCCCCTGCATGAGGGCGTCGTGGACGGGCCTGCGCGCGAACACCGCGCCCATGGGCACGGCGGCGTTGGTCAGCCCCTTGGCGGTGGTCATGAGGTCGGGGACGACGCCGAAGCGCTCGGCGGCGAAGGCGGCGCCGAGGCGGCCGTAGCCGGTGATGACCTCGTCGAAGATGAGGAGTATCCCGTGGGCGTCGCAGATCTCGCGCAGGCGCTCCAGATACCCCCTGGGCGGCACCAGCACGCCGGTGGAGCCGGCCATGGGCTCGACGATGACGGCGGCGATGGTGGAGGCGTCGTGCAGCGCGATCAGGCGCAGGAGGTCCTCGGCGAGGTGGGCGCCCCGCTCGGGCTGGCCGCGGGCAAACGCGTTGTGGGCGAGGTCGTGGGTATGGGGGAGGTGGTCGACGCCGGCCAGCCCCGGCCCGAACTGCCTGCGGTTGGCGCCGATGCCGCCCACCGACACGCCGCCGAAATTGACCCCGTGATAGGCGCGCTCGCGCCCGATCAGGCGCACCCGCCGGGACTCGCCGCGGGCGTGGTGGTAGGCAAGGGCGATCTTGAGCGCCGTGTCCACCGCCTCGGAGCCGGAATTGACGAAGAACACGCGGTCGAGGTCGCCGGGCGCCAGGGCGGCGAGCCGGGCGGCCAGCTCGAAGGCCTTGGGGTGGCCCATCTGAAAGGCGGTGGCGTAGTCGAGCTCCCGCGCCTGGGCGGCGATGGCCTCGGCGATCTCGTCCCGGCAGTGGCCGGCGTTCACGCACCACAGCCCGGCGGTGCCGTCGAGGATCTCGCGGCCGTCGGCGAGCCGGTAGTGCATGCCGCGGGCGCCGGCGAGGAGGCGCGGCGCCGCCTTGAACTGGCGGTTGGCGGTGAACGGCATCCAGAAGGCCGAAAGATCGTTGGGGGCGGCCTTGGCCGGGGACATCCTTCCCTCCTTGCGCGTGGTGACCGGTCCGCAGGTGGCGCACCTTATATCACCCGACCGGGACCGGTCCCAGCCCGCCGGCGCCGGCGGGAGGAGAGGGGCTCGCTTGCCTCGGACCGGCGAGCCGCTAAGATCGGCGGGCATCGTGCGGGCCCCCGTCGCCGCCACCGCCACCCCCCGCGAGAAGGTTTGCCGCCACCGTCATGAGCATCCGCCCCGTGGACACGCCCTGATGTGCGGCATCGCCGGCTTCCTCGACCCCGGCCGGGGGCAGCCCGCGGAGGCGCTGGGGCGCACCGCGCGTGCCATGGCCGACGCCCTCGCCCATCGCGGCCCCGACGGCGCCGGGGAATGGGTGGACGCGGCGGCGGGCCTCGCCCTCGGCCACCGGCGCCTCGCGGTGATCGACCCGTCGCCGGCCGGCGCCCAGCCCATGGTCTCGGCCGACGGGGGCTACGTCATCGCGTATAACGGCGAGGTCTACAACTTCGCCGAGCTGCGCCGTGAGCTCGAGGCCGAGCCGGGAGCGCCCGTCTTCCGCGGCCGCTCCGACACCGAGGTGCTCCTGGAGGCCTGCGCGCGCTGGGGCGTCGAGGGGGCGGTGCGCCGGGCCGTCGGCATGTTCGCCTTCGCGCTCTGGGACCGGCGCGAGCGGCGGCTGTGTCTGGCGCGCGATCGCCTCGGCATCAAGCCGCTCTATTGGGCGCGCGCCGGGAGCGCCGTGATCTTCGCCTCCGAGCTCAAGGGGATTTGCACCCATCCGGCGTTCCGGGCGGAGCTCGATACGGGAGCGCTCGCCGCCTATTTCCGCCACGGCTACGTGCCGGCGCCCGCCGCCATCTGGCGCGACGCCTTCAAGCTCAGGCCCGGGCACATCCTCGAGGTCGGGCCCGATGGGGCCGTCCGGGAGCGCGCGTTCTGGGAGCTGCGCGCCATCGCCGGCTCCGGATCGCGCTCTCCGGCCCGGCCCGATCCCGAGCGCGCCGCCGACGGGCTCGAGGCGGCGCTGCGCGAGGCGGTGCGCGCGCGCCTCGTCGCCGACGTGCCCCTTGGCGCCTTCCTTTCGGGCGGCATCGATTCGTCGACGGTGGTGGCGCTCATGGCGCAGGAATCGAGCGCGCGCGTGAGGACCTTCACCATCGCGTTCGGCGAGCGCGGCTTCGACGAGGCGCCCCATGCCCGCGCCGTCGCCGCCCATCTCGGCACCGAGCATACCGAGCTCTCGGTCGCCGCCGAGGACGCGCAGGAGGTGATCCCCCTCCTGCCCGAGATCCATGACGAGCCGTTCGCCGACGCCAGCGCCATCCCCACCGCCCTCCTCTCGGCGCTCACGCGCCGGCACGTGACGGTGGCGCTCTCGGGCGACGGCGGCGACGAGGTGTTCGCCGGCTACGACCGCTACCGGCTCGCCGGCTGGGCGCGCCTTCCCTTCCTGCCCGACCCGCTCCGCCGGGGGATCGGCCGCGCCGTCTGGAGCGTGCCGGGCACGGCCTGGGACCGGATCGCCCGCCTGCTCCCGCCCGGAAGGCGGCCTCCCGCGATGGGCGACAAGCTCGACAAGCTCACCCGGGTGCTGGCCGCCGGCGGCGAGGACGCCGCCTACGAGGCCGCCGGCGCCCTGTGGGCCGCGCCCGAGATTCTCGTCCCCGGCGCCGTCGCCCCGCCCGAGGACGCCTGCGATCCGTCCCTCGCCCGCGACATCCCCGATTTCCTGAGCCGCATGCAGTATCTCGATTCGGTCCGGTACCTTCCCGACGACATCCTCGCCAAGCTCGATCGCGCCTCCATGGCGGTGGGTCTCGAGGCCCGGGTGCCGATGCTTGATCACCGGGTGGTCGAGTACGCCTGGGGCCTCGATCCCTCGCTCAAGCGCCGCCGGGGCGCCTCCAAGTGGCTGCTGCGCCGCGTGCTCCGCCGGTTGGTGCCGCCGGCGCTCACCGACCGGCCCAAGGCGGGCTTCGCGGTGCCGGTGGGGGCGTGGCTGCGCGGGCCGCTGCGGGAATGGGCCGAGGCGCTGATGGCGCCCGAGCGCCTGGCGCGGGAAGGCACCCTCGACCCGGCGGCGGTCACGGCCTGCTGGCGGGAGCACCTGGCGGGCCGGCGCAACCGGTCCCAGCAGCTGTGGGCGGTGCTCATGTTCCAGGCCTGGCGCGAGCGGTGGCGGGCGTGATCGAGGCCGTCAAGCGCGCCCTGCCGTGGTGGGCCAAGATCGCCTGCAAGCTGGTCCTCGCGCGGCTGCCCGTGCGCGGGCGCACCTGGCAGAGCCTCGGCCTGTTCTCGCCCGGGCGGATGCTGGAGCCCGCTTACGCGCTCTGCGTCTTCGAGACCCACTACCGCAACGCCGGGTCGCCGGCGCCGGGGTTCCGATTCCTCGAGCTCGGCCCCGGGGATTCCCTGGCCTCGGCGGTGATCGGACGCGCCTTCGGGGCGGCCGGATGCTGGCTGGTGGACGCCGGCGCCTACGCCGCCCGCGACATGGCCGTCTATCGCGACCTCGTCGCCTATCTGTCCGAGGCCCGCGCCGGCGCCGCGCTCGATGCCGCCGCCCGGGCCGGGGACGTGGACGAGCTGCTCGCGGCCTGCGGCGCGGTCCATCTCGAGGACGGCCTCGCGAGCCTGCGGTCGGTGCCCGCGGCGAGCTGCGACTTCGTCTTCTCCCAGGCCGTGCTCGAGCACGTGCCGCGCGAGCAGTTCGCCGCCACGCTGAGGCAGACCTGGCGCATCCTCAGGCCCGGCGGCACCGCCTCCCACAATATCGACTTCCGCGATCACCTCGGCGGCGGGCTCGACCATTTGCGGTTCTCCGAGCGTCTCTGGGAGGCGCCGTGGTTCGCCCGGCGCTCCGGTTTCTACACCAACCGGCTGCGTCCGTCGGAGATGGCGCGCGCCTTCGAGGAGGCGGACTTCGCGGCCGCGGTCGAAACCGGCGCCCGCTGGGACCGCCTGCCCATCGCCCGGGAACGGCTCGACGCCGCCTTCCGCGCCCTCCCCGACGAGGAGCTCGCGGTCCAGACCATGCGGGCGGTCCTGCGCAAGGAGGGCGGCCACTCATGAGCGGGCGCGTCCCGCGCGTCCTGTTCCTGGTGAGCGAGGACTGGTACTTCCGCTCCCACCGGCTGCCGCTCGCGCGGGCGCTCAAGGGGGCGGGCTTCGAGGTCGGCGTCGCCTGCCGGGTGAGCGGGGACGGCGCTGCGATCGCGGCCGAGGGCTTGGAGCTGGTGCCGCTCCCGCTCGCCCGGCACCGTCTCGGCCCCTTGCATCTCGCCGCGAGCGTCGCGCGCGTCGCGCGCGCCTACCGCGCCTTCCAGCCCGATCTCGTCCACCACGTGGCATTGAAGCCGGTGCTCGTGGGCTCCCTCGCCGCCCGCTTGGCCCGGGTGCCGGCGATGGTCAACGCCGTCGCCGGGCTCGGCTACGCATTTTCGGCGCAAGGCCCCCGGGCGCAGGCACTCAGGG
>DASWKZ010000165.1:0-8754 GCA_036396355.1 Alphaproteobacteria bacterium | reverse complement strand
TGACGGGGTCGATGATGACGATGCCGTCGTCGCGCTTGAAGACGGCGCCGTCCCGGGCCGCCTTCATGCACGGCGCGTCGTCGCAGTGCTGGCACATGACCGGCAGGTAGGCGACGTCGATGACGGGCGGCTGGCCGCGCTCCTTGCGCTTGATGTCGATCCAGCGGTGCCCGTGCTTGGGCATCTCCGCGGCCACGCCCGGCCAGTCGTTGCCGACGTATTCGTCCTGGCAGGCCAGCGCGCACAGGTTGCAGTTGGTGCACTCGGCGACGTCGACGATGAGGTTCCACTTCTTCACGGTCAGCTCCTCCGCGCGGGCGCCGTCACTCGGCGGGGACCGGCGCCTCGGCGCGCGTCTTCACGGATTCCCGCGCCGCCCCGACCGGGTGCCCGGGCCGGCCGTCCCAGGGCTCGATCTCGACCAGGGCCGAGGACGAGGCCATGGCGTGGGCCTGCCTTATCTGGGACCGCTTGGGCGCCAGCAGGTTGAGGCAGCCGCCGATATCCACGGATTTGCCGGGCTCGCCCAGGGGCCTGTAGTTGGCCGAGGACTCGTAGCCGTGCACGACGCCGGCCGGCAGGCGGTTGGTGATCAGCGCCGCGCAGATCACGGCGCCGCGCTCGTTGTGGACCTTGACCAGATCGCCGGTGGAGATGCCGCGGGCCTTCGCGTCCGCCGCACTCATGCGGATGATCCAGTAGTAGTACCCGTTCACCAGCATGCGGTGGTCGGGGATGTCGTTGAGGAAGCTGTCCTTGCCGTCGCCCTGGGTGTGGAAGCTGAAGCGCGGATGCGGCGTCAACAGCTGCAGCGGGTACGCGGCGTAGCGCGGGTCGTGGCGCCCCTCGAAGGCGGGGTTGTAGCGGACGATGGGCGGGCGCTCGGGATCGTCGGCGTCGAACCGCTTGAGGCTCTCGCACTCGAACTCGAGCAGACCCGACTGCGTCTGCAGGCCCTTCTGGAACTCCTCGGTGTAGTCCGAGGGGAGGGGATGGGGCTCCGGCACGTCCTTCTTGCGGCCCTCGGCGAACCAGCGGAACGAGGTGGGCGCGCGAAGCTCCTCCTTCTCGGCCGGCACCACGTAGTAGCCCTTGCGGATGAACTTCCGCCACGAGATCGCCCTGGAGAGGTCCGAGGCGTCGAACTGGCGCTTGACCCAGTCGAGCTCGCCCATTCCTTCCGAGAAATAGGCGGAAAGCCCCAGCCGCTTGCAGATGTCGTTGAAGATCTCGAAATCGGAGCGCGATTCGCCCAGGGGCTCGATGCACTTGTGCTGGAACACGATGACCCGGTGGTTGAGCTGCATCTGGCCGTGATGGGCGTAGCCGCCGAGGCCCGCCCATTCCGAGATGTCGGGCCGCTCGAAATTGGTGCAGGCGGGAAGGATCACGTCGGCGAAGGGGGCCTCGCCCTCCATCCAGATCGACTGGTTGACGACGAATTCGAGGTTGGGCGAGCGGTAGGCGGCGATCCAGCGGTTGGCGTCGGGCATGGTCGACAGCGCCGAGCCGCCGTACTTGTAGAGCATCCGGACGAGCGCGTGGCCCGGCATGGGGTAGACGATCTTGCGGAACTGGTGCTCGATGGACTTGCCGTCCCACATGTAGCCCTCGGCCTTGCCCTCGAGGATGGCCTCGGGGAACTGGAGGCGCGGGATCTTCTGGCCGGGGGTGTTGATGGTGGGCAGCTGCGGCATGCGCTGGAACAGGCTCACCGACATGGCGGTGTGCTCCATGTCGCCGGACATGCCGCCCTCGGCGTAGCCGGGGAAGTAGAAGTTGAAGTCGATGGGCGTGCCCCATTGCAGGTTGCCGAAGTTGACGCCGGGCTTGCCCAGGCCCTGCATGGCCATCAGGCAGACGCAGACCCGCGCCCATTGGATGCCGGTGGCGTTGCGGCAGGCGCCGCCGTGGCCGGTGCCCCAGCCCCCGGCCCCGAGATAGGTGCGCTTGGTGCCCCACTCCCGCGCCAGGGCCCGGATCTCGCGGGCCGTCACGCCGGTCTCCTCGGCCGCCCATTCGGGCGTCTTCGGGATCCCGTCCTCCTCGCCGAGGACATAGGCCTTCCACTTGTCGAAGCCCTTGGTGTGGGTGGCCACGTAGTCCTGGTCGTAGAGATTCTCGGTGATCCACACGTAGGCGAGGGCCATGCCGAGCGCCGGCGAGGTGGTGGGGCGCGGCGCGATCCACTTGCCGCCGAGGAACTGGGCGGTGTCGTTGTAGTAGGGATCGATGTGGACGATCTTGATCCCCGAATCCTTGAGCCACTGGCGCCGAACGGTGCCCTCGAAGGCGCCGTAGGCGCCCGAGGTCGCCTCCGGATTGGCCGACCAGAACACCATCATCTCGCAGTTCTTGAGGCAGTCCTCGACGGTGCCGTAGTTCTCGCACTGGCCGACGCGCAACGAGTATCCCCAATGGTGGGCGGCGCCCCAGTACCAGCCCTCCCAGCTGTCCGGGTTGTGGTGGACCTCGGTATGGCCGATGGCGTTCATGAACCGGAAATTGGCCGACAGGTAGTAACCGATGTTGCCCCAGGTATGATGCGAGCCGTGGGAGGAGGCGATGGCGCCCGGCCCATATACGCGCTTCATGCGCTTGATCTCGCCGGCGACGATGTCGAGGGCCTCGTCCCAGCCGATGCGCTCATAGCCCGAGATGCCCCGGTTCCGGGGATTGCGCTCGCCATTGGGATCGAAATCCACCCGCTTCATGGGATGGAGACAGCGGTCCGGCGAATAGATGATGGATTTGAAATTCTGGCCGTGGGGCGCGAGCGTCGTCTTGCGCGGCGGCGTATAGGTCTTTCCGCGCGCCTCGATGGTCCAGGGGCCCGCGTCGGTGTCGTCGAAGGCGATCGGCGTGATGCGCAGGATCCTGCCGTCCTTGACGTAGACGAAGACCGGCCCGCCATTGGTCATGGAGGTCAGCCGCACGCTGCCGTCGGGCTGGGGCGTGCCGTATTTCCAGCCCACCGTCTGGGTCAGCAGGATGGTGCGGGTGAACCAATTGGTGAGCTCGTCCGGTCCCGCCATCGCCAGCTTGAAGTCCTTGAGGGCATCGATCTGGCGCTGCTGGTCGATGGGCGGCATCAGCAGCTCGGCGGCGAGCCTGGCGTTCTTGAACGACAGCACCACCTCGGCCGCGGGGGCGATGCCGGCGCGGGAGACGACGCGCCCGTCCTCGAAGCGGAACCACCGGCCCTCGGAATTGTCCGCGGTCTTCATCTGGGCGGTGAAGTTCTTCTCCTTCAGACGCCTGGCGAACTCGGGATGGCGCCAGGCGCAATAGAGGAACAGGAGCCTGAGCCCCCACAGGATCAGGGAGAATCGTGAAAGCTTCATGGCCTCGCTCCGCTTGTCTTGCTCGCGCCGGCGGGGCCGGAGCCCGCTCGGGCATCGCCGCGGCTATTCCGCGACGAGGGGATTGACCAGCGTGCCGATCTTCGTGATCTCCACTTCCACCGTGTCGCCCGGCTTCATGAACACCGGCGGATTGCGCTTGAAGCCGACGCCGCCGGGCGTCCCCGTGGAGATGACGTCGCCGGGCCTGAGCTCGGTGAACGTCGTAATGTATTCGATCAGGGTGGGGATGTCGAAGATCATGAGATCGGTGGTGGTGTTCTGCATGACCTGGCCGTTGAGCCGGGTGGTGAGCTCGAGCTCGGTCGGATCGCCGAGCTCGTCCGCGGTCACCATCCACGGCCCGAAGCCGCCGGTCCTCGGGAAGTTCTTGCCCGCCGTCCACTGGATGGTGTGGTTCTGGAAGTCGCGCACCGAGCCGTCGTTGAAGATGCCGTAGCCGGCGACGATGGAGAGGGCGTCCTTTGCCGGAACGTGACGCCCGCCCTTGCCGATGATGACCGCGAGCTCGCCCTCGTAGTCGAGCTTGTCGGAGGCGGCGGGCACGACCATGGGCTGACGATGGCCGATCTGGGTGTCGGCGAAGCGCACGAACAGGGCCGGATGGTCGGTCGGCGCGCGGCCGGTCTCCTCGCGGTGCGCCTTGTAGTTGAGGCCGACGCAGATGATCTTGTCCGGATCGGGGATGACCGGCCTGAACTCGATGTCACCGAGCCGGACATCGGGCGCCTGGCCCTTGGCCGCCTTGGCCGCTTCGGCGAACGCATCGGTCGCGATCAGCGCCTTGAGGTCGGGGTAGCGGCTCCCGATCCGGGCGGAGAGCCCGATCACACCGTCCCCGGATACCACGCCGTAATGCTCCTCGCCGTTCATCCTGTAGCTGGTGAGTTTCATCGTTCCCGGTTCCTGTCTCTTTGTGTTGTCATCCTTCCGGTTGCCCGGTCCCCGCGACCCGCGGACTCAACTGCGCATCCAGGCCCCGCCCCACTGGTTGAGGGTATGTTCCTCGTGGGGCCACTGCCGGGCCGGGACGTCGCGCTCCATCCGCTCGATCTCCGCCGAAAGTTCGATCATGTTGCCGTCGGGGTCGGCGATCATGAAGAAGAGATTGTTTCCGGGGCCGTGGCGGCCCGGGCCCCATCCCAGCGGGAGGCGCATGCCGCCCAGGTGGTCCGCCCAGTCCCGGATGTCGTTCCAGCCGGTGGTTTCCATGGAGTAATGATCGAACCTCGGCGCCTTGGTCCGGAACACCGCGAGGGAGTGGTGTTCGGGGTCCGACCGCACGAAGGCGGCGGTGAGCTCCCCCTTGTCGTTCCTGACCTCGTCGGACAGGGCGAAGCCCAGGGCCAGCCGGAAGTCGATCAACGCCTCGAGATTGGGGCTTCCCACCACCACGTGCTGGAGCCGGCCCGGAAGCCTGTCGGGGGCGCGGGCGGAATTCTTCGGGGTGCCGAAGACGAGCACGTTGCCGTCGGGATCGGAGACGGCGAAGGCATCGCCCGTGAACAGCGGGCTCGGGGAGGCGGAGGTGGCGATGCCCCGGCCCTCGGCATGGGCCTTCAGGGCGGCGACCCGGGCCGGATCGTCGATCGCCATCGCCGCGAAGGCGAGGCCGTTGCGCTTGCCGCGCCCGAGGAGGAAACGCCGCTCGCCGCCGGCGAGGTCCCAGACCCCGTCGGTGGCCTCGGTGACGTTCACCTCGAGGACCCGCTGATAGAAGTCGAGCAGCACCGGCGGCTGGTCGGAGGTGATCTTGACGTGGTGCAGCCGCGCCGGCCACAGGGGCGAGGGGCTGTTCATGAGATGATGGCCTCCGGCTCGCGGGCCCGGTGTCGGCGGTCGTCCATGACCTCGGGCACTGGCATCTCCCGTCCTTCCTGGCCGCGCCGGCTTCCCGGATCCTGTGCGAATCCCGACCCCGTGCTTCCGGCGGACTCGAGGGGAACGCTGTTTCCTCGGCCGAAAATCCCATATTATAGGATTTTCGGCAACAGCAAAGCCCGCGCGGCTCGCGCCCGCGGGGCCGGAGGGTGCCCGGTGTCCAGCCTCCAGCGCATGCTGACGGTCCTCGACGTCTTTTCCGACGAGGTGCCGGTGTGGACCGTGGAGGGGCTTGTGGACGCCCTCGGCTACACGCGCTCGACCGTCTATCGCTACGTGAAGGAGCTGTGCGAGGCCGGCCTGCTCGCC
The DNA here is from genome assembly GCA_036396355.1 of Alphaproteobacteria bacterium. GTDB lineage: Bacteria > Pseudomonadota > Alphaproteobacteria > SMXQ01 > SMXQ01 > DASWKZ01. The sequence goes on along the minus strand of DASWKZ010000165.1, from coordinate 3,202 downwards.
CCCGTCGGCCGAGGGGGTTACATCCTCGGCCCGCGCATCATCGAGCTCGACCGCCAGATCCGGGACTGCGATCCGTTGCTGACGCGGGGCCGCGATATCGTGCGCGAGCTGATGCCCGAAATGGGCGAGGGCGTCATGTTCCTTGCCAGCCTTCTCGGCGACGACGTGGTGTCCGTCTACCAGGAGGCGACCCCGGGAAGCATCGCCATCAGCTATTCGCGGGGTCGGCCGATGCCGCTGTTCAGGGGATCGGCGTCGCGCGTCATCCTCGCGCATTTGCCCGAGCGCCGCCTCTCCAGGCTCTTCCTGCGCCACGGACGCGAGATCGCGGAGGCGGGTCTCGGAGCGGGATGGGAGGAGTTCCACGCGGCGCTTTCGGACATGCGCAAGCGCCCCTATCTCACCAGCCGGGCCCAGATCGATCCCGGGGTCTTCGCCGTCTCGGCGCCGGTCTTCGACGGCGACGGCGCCGTCATGGCCAGCCTGACCTTCGTCATGCCGGAGGACCGCGCGGATCGCGAGCCGGTCGAGGCGTTCGCCCTGAGGGTGGCGGGCGGGGCGCGGCGCCTGTCGGCGGCGATCGCCGAGGCGGCGAGCCGGGCCGGTGGTCGCCGGTCAAGGCGATTGGCCGCGGCCGGGGCGCTCGGGTCCGGCTGAGCCCGCCGGCCGCCCCGGCGGCCCTCTCCAAAGCCGCTGTTCTTGCCTGATTTCCGGTAAGCGGGTCGTCATCCGTCGATCGCCGGGGCACTCTTGGACAGACAACGATAAAAAACTTTGGATGTAGATCAGGGAATCGCTTCACATCTTTCGGCGGACCCCTGGGGGACGTTTCCCGGGACCGCACCGGCGGTCGGGGGTCCGGAACACGGACAGCTGCGTTCTTGCGCAGTGCACCAAGGGAGGCTATCGATGACACGCACCGTTCTCCGGGGCGCGTTCTGTGCCCTCGCCGCGCTGGCGTCATTCCATGCGAGTCAGGCCGTTGCCGCCGATTTCTACGACGGCAAGCGCATCACGCTCTACGTCGCGGCCTCGCCCGGCGGCGGCTACGCCACCTACGCCCGGGCCATCGCCCGGCACTGGAACCGCCATATCCCGGGCAAGCCAGCCTTTGTGGTACGCCACAAGATGGGAGCCCAGGGCCTGGTGGCGGCGAGCTACCTCGCCAACAAGGCCGTGCGCGACGGGACCGAAATCCTCGCCTCCTACCGCGAGGCGGTGACCACCACGCCGCTGTACACCACCCAGGGCGTGCACTTCGACCCGACCAAGCTCTCCTATATCGGGTCGGCCGACCAGGGTTTCGGCATGTGCGTGGCGGCCAAGAGGATCGGCGTGAACTCGCTCGAGGACGCGGCGAAGAAGCCGGTCAAGCTGGGGGCCAGCCATTTCCGCTCGCTGGGCTATTCCTCGGCCTATCTCATGAACAACATGTTCGGGACCCGATTCGAGGTCCATCACGGCTATCCCGCCGGGACCGCCATCCTCCTCGCCCTCGAACGCGGGGAGGTCGATGCCCGGTGCGGCTGGTCGGTGTCCTCCATGAAGGCGATGAAGCCGGCCTGGTTCGAGGGCGAGTTCGTCAACAAGTTCGTTCAGCTCTCCCTCAATTCGCATCCCGAGCTCAAGGGCAAGGTTCCGCTCATCACCCAGTACGCCCGCAACGACGAGCAGCGGAAGCTCCTGAAGCTGATCCTGACGCCGCAATCGGTCGGCCGTCCCTATGTGGGCCCGCCCGAGCTCCCGGCCGACCGGCTCGAACTGCTGCGCAAGAGCTTCCTCGCGACCCTCAAGGACGAAGGGTTCCTGAACGACGCCAGGAAGCAGCGCATCGACATCAACCCGGTCACGGGCGAGGAATTACGAACGCTCATCTCGGACCTGTTCGAGACCCCCAAGGCGCTGGTCCAGAAGGCGGTGGACGTGACCACGAAGTCCGATAGGGTCAAGCTCGTCAAGGTCGTGATCCCGTGGCAGACCCACAAGGCGAAGATCGCCGATACCAAGCGCGGCGGCCGCCGGATCGGCTTCAAGGCCGACGGCCACGATGTCACCGTGTCGGCATCCAAGAGCAAGACCGAGGTCACCATCGCCGGCAAGAAGGCCAAGCGGGGCGATGTCAAGGTCGGCATGACCTGCGAGATCATCCACAAGGGCCCGCGCAGCCAGGCCAAGTCGATTGCCTGCGAGTGACGTTGCGTGCAGGGTGTCTCCGCCGGGGCGGGAATCCCGGCGGAGACCCGTGGAAGCCGCGCCGTTGGAGAAACCGGGAATGCCCGGGACCCTGGAAGTCCGTCACCTGAGCAAGCACTACCGGAGCGAGCTCCATCCTGGGGCCTTCGGACCGCGGGGAGGCGATCCTGTCCGGGGTGATCGGGAGAGCTGATCGGCGGTCGCCGGGCGAGGCGCTGGTCGAGGAACGCTGCATCCGTAAGACCCATCACAACATGGGGACGGTGTCCGGCGTGCCAGGGGAAAGTTCACCTTCCCCTGGCCTATGACCCCACAGAACCTCGCGTCGCCCTTCGGAATCGGCCGGCCCGGACGCACTCCGGTGCGGAGGCGCGCGGCCTGATCGCGACCGTGCCCGCGGCCGGGGAGATGTTGGGCGGGCTATATTCCGGACGCGGCGTCGGCGCCCAAGGTGGTGTTCCTTCAGATCCCGGTGGTCCTGTCCACGGTCTCGGGGATGCTGCTCGTCGACCCGACCCTGATCAAGGTGGGTCGGAGCTTCAACGCCGGCCCGGCGCAGATGGTCACGAAGATCTACCTGCCGTCCCTGGTGCTGCCCATCATCACCGGGCTCCGGTTCGGCCTCGGCGTCGCGATCATCGGGACGCTGATCGCCGAGATCAAGCTGTCCAATGCCGGTCTCGGGTTCCTGGCCATCCAGTACTACGACATGTTCCGAGTGCCCGACATGCATGCGGTGATCATCGTCATCTTCGCCCTCGCCATGGGTGCGAACGGGCTGATGACCCGTCTCAACGACCGTCTCGGCCGCCGCCGCATGCCGTCGCCCTTCGGGGTCTCGGGCGCCGCCTGAGCTCCGCGTCGCGGGGCCGGCCGGCCCTGGGGATCACGCGCTAACCGTCTGGAAAACGGATCGAATCAGGGCCTGGGGTATCGGCCGGGGAAAGCCGCCGGGAAGCCCCGCCCTCGGCGCGCGCCGAGGGCGGGGCCGGCCTCCGCACCGTGGACA
>DASWKZ010000164.1:0-6318 GCA_036396355.1 Alphaproteobacteria bacterium | reverse complement strand
CCCAGCATCTCGTTGGCGCGGTTGGCGATGACCTCGTTGGCGTTCATGTTGGTCTGGGTGCCGGAGCCGGTCTGCCACACCGGCAGCGGGAAATGCTCCGACCATTGGCCGGCGGCGACCTCGGCGGCGGCCTTGGCGATGGCGTCGGCGCGCTTCGCGTCCAGGAGCCCGAGCCTGCGGTTGGCCAGGACCGCGGCCTGCTTCTGCAGGCCAAAGGCGCGGATCACCGGCTCGGGCATGCGCTCGGCTTCCCCGCCGATGGGGAAGTTCTCCAGCGCGCGCTGGGTGACGGCGCCCCAGTAGCGGTCGGCGGGCACCTCGATGGGCCCCAGGGAATCGGTTTCGGTCCGGGTCTTCCTGTCGCTCATCGCCTCCGCCTTCGCTCCTCGACTGTTTTGCGACTGTTTTGCCCGCTCGGCCGCGGCGGTGCTTCCGCCCGCGGTCACTTCCGGCGGAAGGTATCCAGCGAAACCACCTTCTCGCCGCCTCGAGGCGCGCCGTCGGCCCCTTCGCTTTCGCCGGGGGCCGGCGCGGCGCCTTCCTGGACCGCGCCCTGGGCGCCCGCACCCGCCCCGAACCGGAGCCCGAACCGGGCCGGCGGATCGACGAAATTGGTGAGCGCCGCGAAGGGGATGCGCAGCCGCACGCGCTTGCCGCCGAAGGCGAGCTCCACCTCGAAGGCCTCGTCGTCCACCAGCAGGCTCCAGAACCGGTGCTGGATCACGATGGTCATCTCGTCCGGATACTGGGCCCGGAGGGCCGCCGGCATCTCGACGCCCTCGGCGGCGGTGCGGAACGCGATGTAGAAATGGTGATTGCCGGGGAGGCCGTCGCGCACCGCCGCCTCGAGGGCGCGGCGCGCGATGCCGCGCATGGCGTCCTCCATCATGCGCTCGTAGTCGAGGGGATCGTCGGCCATCGCCTCTCGCCGTGCCGGTCGGGTCGCGGGAACCGGGGCGAATATACAAGGCGCGGTGGCGCCCGTCACCATGCGCGCCGGCGCGCGCCCGAATCGGGAAATCCCTCCAGGCGGGAAATCCCTCCAGGGATGTCGCGGTGCGGGCGGGGCGGACGGAAAGGGAAGGTGGGGGGCTTCTGTTGCCCGGCGCCCCCCGGGCCGCGCTTGCTTAGGTCTTAAGCAGCGAGTGCGAGTTCGTTGTCGTTCGCACCTAAGGTTTGACCCGATAACGGCGGTATCATGCCGGGCAAAAATCCTGCCTTTACCACGCGCGTCGATCCTGGTTCGCCCCCGTGCCGGCCCGCCTCGGGCGGAAACCTGGAAGTTGGTGGAGGCGCCGGGTACTGCCCCCGGGTCCGCAACGCTTATTCCACAGGACGTTTATCGCCATAGCCGCCGAGGCGGCAGGGGAAATATAGGCACCGGCGCCGCCCCTGGGAAGGGGCGGGCGCGGATTCTTCCCCTCCGCGCCCGATGCCGCTAGAGTGCCCGGAGACCGCGAAGCCCCACGCAAGGCCCGTTTCCGCCCCCATGCCGCTCACCGAGGACCAGAAGGCCGAGATCGCGGCGTCCCGCGCCGAAACCCGGCCGACCCGCCGCCCCACCGTCCCGGCGCTCGAGGAGATCCTCTACGAGGCGCTGCCCGTGCTCGATCACGGCTTCGTCCGGGTGGTCGACTACATGGGCGACGACGCCGCCATCGTCCAGGCGGCCCGGGTGTCCTACGGCAAGGGCACGCGGCGGGTCTCCGAGGACGCCGGGCTCGTCAACTACCTCATGCGACATCGGCACACCACCCCGTTCGAGATGTGCGAAATCAAGTACCACGTGAAGCTGCCGATCTTCGTCGCCCGCCAGTGGATCCGCCACCGCACCGCCAACGTCAACGAGTATTCGGCGCGCTACTCGATCCTCGACAACGAGTTCTACCTGCCGGCGCCCGAGCATCTGGGCGTGCAGTCGCGCGCCAACCGCCAGGGACGCGGCGAGGCGCTGGCGGGCGCGGAGGCCCAGCGGGTGATGGCGCTGCTGCGCGAGGACGCCGAGCGCGCCTACGCCCATTACCAGGAGATGCTCAACGAGGACGAGGCCGGCACCCGGCTGGACCCGGAGCGGGAAGGCCTTGCGCGCGAGCTCGCGCGCATGAACCTGACGCTCAACTTCTATACCCAGTGGTACTGGAAGACCGACCTCCACAACCTCCTCAACTTCCTGTCTCTGCGCGCCGACGCCCACGCCCAGTACGAGATCCGGGCCTATGCCGAGGTCATGCTGGAGACGCTCAAGCGCTGGGTGCCCATCACCTGCGACGCCTTCCTGCAATACCGGCTCGGGGGCTTCCACCTCTCGGAGAGGGGGCTCGCCGCGGTCAAGCGGCTGCTCGCGGGCGAGGCGGTGACCCAGAAGGACTCGGGGCTCTCGCCGCGCGAATGGCGCGAGATGATGGCGGCCCTGGGCAGGGAGGGGTAGGCGGCCGCCGAAGAGCGGCCCGCGACGAGGGGCCGCCCCGGAGTCCCCAAAGGCTACTCCACCACGATGCGGGGGCCGGCGCGGGCGGCCTCGCCGCCCTCGGCCGCCTGCCACACCGCGCGGGCGATCTCGCGGAAGCGGCGGGCATGCTCGGAGTCGGGGTCCGACACGGTGACCGGGCGGCCGCCGTCGGAGGTCTCGCGGATGACGATGTCGAGGGGGATCTCGCCGAGGAAGGGGACCCCCAGCTCCTCGGCGCAGGCCCTGGCGCCGCCGTGGCCGAAGATGTGGCTCTCATGGCCGCACTGCGGGCAGACGAAGGTGGACATGTTCTCGACGATGCCGAGCACCGGCACGTTGACCTTGCGGAACATGGCGAGCCCCTTGCGAGCGTCGATGAGCGCGATGTCCTGGGGGGTGGAGACGATCACCGCGCCGGCCAAGGGTACCCGCTGGGCCATGGTGAGCTGGGCATCGCCGGTGCCCGGGGGCATGTCCACCACCATGACGTCGAGCTCGCCCCAGTTCACGTCCCGCATCATCTGCTCCAAGGCCCCGATGACCATGGGCCCGCGCCAGATCATCGGCGTATCCTCCTTGATCAGGAAGCCGATGGACATGGCCTTGAGGCCGTAGTTCTCCATGGGCTCGAGGACCTTGCCGTCGCGGCTCTGAGGCCGGCCCGAGATGCCCAGCATGCGCGGCATGGAAGGCCCGTAGATGTCGGCGTCCAGCACCCCGGTGCGGTGGCCCTCGGCGGCCAGCGCCAGCGCCAGGTTGGCCGCCACCGTGGATTTGCCGACGCCGCCCTTGCCCGAGGCGACGGCGACGATGTGCCGGACCCCGGGCACCAGGGGCTTGGGCGCGCCCGGGGCCCCTTCCGGGGCGGCCTTGGCGGCGCGGCGCGCCCCGCGGATGTCGGCGCCGCCGGGCGCCGGCGCCCGGGCTTCGGCGCCGGGCGCGTGCTCGGCGGTGAGCACGGCGGTCACCGAGACCACCCCGGGCATCGCCATCACCCGGTCCTCGGCGCTCTTGCGCAGGGGCTCCAGCGCCGGGCCCCGCTCGGGCTCGACCTCGATGGTGAAGCCGACATTGCCGTCGCGCACCACCAGGCCGCGGACCATGCCGAGGCTGACGATGTCCCGGCCGCGGCCGGGGTCGACGATCTCGGCGAGGGCGGCGCGCACCTCGGCTTCCGTGACCCCGGCGGGTTTGTCGTCCATGGGGGGAAACCTGCCTTTCGCCATGGGATTCGGTAGGCCGGCCGGACGGCGCGTTGCGCCACGGGCCAAGCTGCCTTATAAGGCTCGATATAGAGAGCGCGGCCCCGAATGCAAAGGCAAGCCGGGAATTCGGCGGGGCCGCGGCCCGTTCGAGGTCAACCCTCTAGCGAAAGGACGGCGGCATGCCCTGGACCAGTCAAGGCGGCGGCGGGAGCCCCTGGGGGAGCGGCGGCGGCCGCAGCCAGGGTCCCTGGGGTCCGGGCGGCGGCGGCGGCGCCCAGCCCCCCAACCTCGAGGAGATGCTGCGCAGGGGCCAGGACAAGCTGCGCTCCTTCCTTCCCGGCGGCGGCTCCCCCCGGGGGTTGGTCGTCATCCTGCTGATCGTGCTGGCCATCTGGGGTGCGTCCGGCTTCTACCGGGTGCTGCCCGACGAGCAGGGGGTGGTGCTGCGCTTCGGCGAATGGGTGCGCACCACCCAGCCCGGCCTCAACTACCATCTGCCCACGCCCATCGAATCGGCGCTGACGCCCAAGGTCACCGTGGTCAACCGGGTCGATATCGGCTTCCGTTCCGTGGGGGCCACCACCTCCGGGGCCGGGGCGCGCAACGTGCCCGAGGAAAGCCTGATGCTGACCGGCGACGAGAACATCGTCGACATCAACTTCGTGGTGTTCTGGCTGATCAAGGACGCCGGCCAGTTCCTGTTCAACATCCGCAACCCCGAGCAGACCGTGAAGGCGGGGGCCGAGGCCGCCATGCGCGAGATCGTCGGGCGCACCAACATCCAGCCGATCCTGGCCGAGGGCCGGCGCCAGGTGGAGGAGGAAACCCAGCAGCTGCTGCAGACCATCCTCGACAGCTACGGCGCCGGCATCCAGATCACCCAGGTGCAGTCCCAGCGTGTCGACCCGCCGGCGCCGGTGGTGGCCGCCTTCCGCGACGTCCAGAGCGCCCGCGCCGATCTCGAGCGCCAGCGCAACGAGGCCGAGGCCTACCGCAACGACATCATCCCACGCGCCCGCGGCGAGGCCGCCAAGATCGTTCAGGAGGGCGAGGCCTACAAGCGCCAGACCGTGGCCCAGGCCCGCGGCGACAGCAGCCGGTTCCTTGCGCTTTATGAGCAGTACCGCAATTCGCCGCAAGTCACGCGCCAGCGCATCTACCTCGAGACCCTCCAGGACGTGCTCACGAAGAATTCCAAGATCATCATCGACCGCGGCGCCGGGAGCACCGGCGTCGTGCCGTACCTGCCGCTGCCCGAGGTGCAGAAGCGCGCCACCCAGGGAGGCGGTCGATGAATCGGGCCCTCACCGTCATCGGGGTCGCGGTCGTCGCCGTCGGCATCGTCGCGTTCTCGACCATGTTCACGGTACACCAGACCGAGCAGGCCCTGGTCCTGCAGTTCGGCGAGCCGATCCGCGTGATCCGCGAGCCCGGGCTCAAGTTCAAGATTCCGTTCGCGCAGAACGTGGTGACCTTCGACCGGCGCGTGCTCGACCTCGATCCCGAGGCCGAGGAGATCATCGCCGCCGACGCCAAGCGCGTGGTCGCCGATTCCTACACCCGCTACCGCATCGTCGATCCGCTGAAGTTCTATCAGACCACCGGCAACGAGGCCGGCCTGCAGGTGCGCCTCGGGCGCATGGTCAATTCGGCCATGCGCGCCGTCGTCGGGCGCTTCCCCCTGTCGGCGCTGCTGACCGAGCAGCGCGTGCGCATCATGGCCGAGATCCAGCAGCGCGTGAATCGCGAGGCCCAGCAGTTCGGCATCGAGCTGGTGGACGTGCGCATCCGCCGCGCCGACCTGCCCCAGGCCAACTCGGAGGCGATCTACGCCCGCATGCGCTCGGAGCGCGAGCGCGAGGCCAAGGAGTTCCGCGCCCAGGGCGCCGAGGCCGCCGACCGCATCCGGGCCGAGGCCGACCGCGACCGCACTATCCTCCTGGCCGAGGCCCGCCAGAAGGCCGAGGAGCTGCGCGGCGAGGGCGACGGCGAGGCCCAGGCCATCTACAACACGGCCTATGGCGGCGAGGCGACGGAATTCTACGAGTTCTACCGGCGCATGCAGGCCTTCAAGGAGACCTTCGCCTCGGGCGACGCCAGCCTCGTGCTGTCGCCGGACAGCGAGTTCTTCCGCTACTTCTCCGATTTCCCCGGGGCGCGGGCGAAGCCGGCGCGTTGACGCCACCAGGGGCGAGGGGGCCTTGGCGCTCGAGCTGCTCACCTTCCTGGGGCTCGCGATACTCGTCGAGGGTATGCTCCTGGCGCTGATGCCCGGCGCGATCTCGCGCATGATGGCCGAGTTCGCCACCCGCGCGCCGGAGCGGCTGCGGCACCTTGGGCTCGTCGCCGCCATCGCCGCCGCCGCCTTCCTGATGGTGCTCGCGCACCTGTCCGACGGCGCCGCGGCGGACGGTGCGCGACTGGGATTCCCGGTGCTGCGCGGGGTGCTCGCGGGATTGCTGTGAGCGGCCCTTTCCCTGGATATTCGCCAGAGGCGGTGCCATATTTACACCATATTCCTCGCCTATCCCTCGCATCGGAGATGATGGTGGTGCGTATCGGCGGTGCTCAACTGCGAAGATCGCGCCGTCCGTCCCAGGGGGCGCCAAGGGCCGTGCCGGGTGACCGGGCCACGACCGCCGAGTTCGCAAGCGAGACGGAGAC
>DASWKZ010000163.1:0-2964 GCA_036396355.1 Alphaproteobacteria bacterium | reverse complement strand
GTTCGATCGTGTCGCCCGGCGCGGCGCTTTCTGGTATCTGTCGAACGCCTCGCCACGGCCAAGGTGGCTCGCGGGAGGCATATGCGGAAAGAGGGGGCGCCACCGAGGGCGCCCAACTGGACGCAGAAGAAGACGCCGCGCTGTCCCGATGCCGATGGCTTGCGCGGCTGGCGTGCGGAAGAAAGGCGCCGTGCCAGGAAGGGCCTCCCCGATGCGATCGGGTATCCAGCCGAGGCCTGAGGACCCGACACGGATCGATGCGCTCGGAGAGTCGAGTCCGTTGATCGCCTCTCGCAAGACGCACCGCGCCGGGAGTGGGTGCCGCGGACGGGCTCGGGGATCGAGGGCCGCCTGCGAGCATGAAGGTGCTCCCGGCGCGGTGCATATCTGGTAAGCCTCGGCCGGCTCGACGTCGAGCTCGGCCAGGGTGTTGCCCGGACCCTGGCCGGAGCGACCGCGCCACTCGTTGACGCTTCTCGAGTGAATGGCGCACCGCGCCGGGCCGGCGAGCAGGAGTCCGCGGGAGCCGCCGGCGCGGCTCCTGCTCCCCCGGGGTCGTGGCCCAGCGCGGTGCATGTACGAGGAAGCCTCGCCGCCGGCCGGAGGGTCGGCCGCCCGCGTCGAGATTGAGGCCGACAAGGGCGGCACCGCCGGAGCCGTGGCAGTGATTGGCACGTAGCCGCCATCACCGAGTCTCCTCGGTGGTGCGGTCGCCGTGGTGCGAACGCTGGCGTTTCGGTCGCTCCATCAAGAGCCCCGAAGCGGTCAGCATGGCGTCGGCTTCGCGGTCCGTGAGGAAACCCGCCGCCTGAAGGATTCTGGCCTTGGCGCGCAAGGGGCAACGCGGATCGACGGAGCGGGCAAAGGCCGCCAGCTCCTTCGCCGGGGGGACGATTCCGAGGTCTTCTCGCCGATACCACGTCTTGCGGTTCACGCCGCAGATCGCCGCCATTGTGGCCACTGAGAAGCCGGCGCTCTCGCGCAGCGTCCGCAGTGCCGCGCCGACGCGCGGCATCGCCTCGGCGTCACGAGCCCGCCGCGGCATCGCCGACCTCGCGTACTCCGGCAAGTAACTGCTGACGCTCGCTGCCCTGCTCAGATGCGCAACCGTGCCCTGAGCTCTCCAGCGCCTCCAGCCTCGCGATCCATTCGAGCTCGCTCATCCTCGGCCCTCCTGACTGGCCGCCTGTGGCGACCGGCTACTGTCGTCAGGAGGGACGGTAGATCAGGCCACGCGGAAAGACCAAACCTTCCACCGGTAGGCCTGAGGATGCGCGGGCCAACGTCACCGGTGGATCGTTCGACCGACTGATCGGTAGGTCAGCGGATCAGGCAAGGAGGGAGATGGGTGCCGCCGGCGGCCTCCCGGAGCTCGCCGATCGCTCGCTCGATCCGGCTCCACGTGCTCGGCGAGGGCGTTCCCTGGCACTCGTTCAGGATGAGCTGGAAGCGCCGGAGCTGCTCCGGCGACTTGATCAGCCGCATCGCCATGGGGTGGAGGGTCTCCAGATGCTCGAGAAGGGCCGTCCGGTCGTGGCGCAGCGCCCTCAGGAGGTCGGAAGCCGCGGCCTCGAATTCGGCAGGCAAGCCCGCCTCCGCGAATCCCTCGATCGCCCGCATCATCTTCTTCTCCCCCCGTTTCCGACGATTCCTCCCCACCCGGCCTTTGCGGGAAAACTCAAGCTCGCCGTCCAGCCAGTCGAACTGTGCCCGGTCGGGCGTCAGCTCACGCCGGCGATAGGCCAGCCGGTGCTTCTGGAGGTACTTGTACGCGTCTTCCTTTCCTTCATCGCCGGTTTCAAAGAGGGCCCACGCAAGGTCGCGCCGGGTCTGATCGAAGAGGTTCGATCCGGTCGGCCGGCGGTCGAGACACACCGCGAAATCGCCCGCGGCGCCGGCGGGATCTCCCATGAAGCTCCGGATCTGCGCCCGCACCGAAAGGCAGTTTGCGATTCCGTCACCGTCCAGATCGTGGCCGGGGCCTCCGAGACGCTGGTACCCGCCAAGGCTCTCCTCGACGGTGGCCAGCGCCTTCGGATACTGGCCCAGGGCGGTGAGCGCGACCGCCAGGCGCCGCCCGACGTCGAGGCGGCAGGGATTGACGCCCTCGCGCTCCAACGCGCAGGCTCCGCCGAGGCGCCAGGCTTGCTCGAGGAGCTCTCGGGCGGCTTCGAGATGCTCCAGCAGCCGAAGCCGATACGCTTCCAGGCCGTCTGCCTGCACCGCCTCGCAGGTGCCCCACTCCCGGGCGCGCGCGCGCAAGTCGTCAAGACATCCGACCTTCGCCGGCTCGCGGTTGAGGTCTTCCTTGACGGACCGCAGCTCCGACCAGAACGCTTGACGATCCTCGGAGTCGCCGCCTGCGGCACCCCTTCCCCAGATCGAGTCCCAGATCTCGAGAAGAGCCGCGCGCGCACCTCGCACGCCTTCGGCGTCGAGATCGAGCAACCGGCCATAGGCCTCCCTGTCGCCCTTGGCGGCCTTGTCAGCGAGATCCCGGATCCGATCCTGCTTCATCATCGCACGCCTCCTCGTTCTCCTCGTAGTGTCCGCATTCCTACCACAAAGGTCGAAAGATCGCAAGGCGGCGCGGCCGGCCGCCTTGCGCTGGCGATGGAGCCTCAGCCGTTGTTGTTGCTGAAATGCCCGAGCCCGGCTTTGAGCGTCGTCTTGACCTGCATGACGGAGTCCTCCGCGTCTACGGTCGCGGCAGCATGCCGCGCCGCGTTTTCCACATTAACGCCACACGGCGGGGTAAATCGAAGCGGCAGTGGGGCGGTACAGAGAGCTGGCTCATCGGCCGCCATGGGCGGCCAGCGCCGCGGTGCCGCCCAAGTCTGCGAGGTCGATCGGGGGAATCCCCGAGGGGTCGGGCTCGATCCGGACCCATCCCAGAACCGGCTCCCAGAGGGGTTGCTCGGCGAGCCCGGCGCGACTGACCTGACAGTGGGTGGGCACAATCGG
>DASWKZ010000162.1:0-2738 GCA_036396355.1 Alphaproteobacteria bacterium | reverse complement strand
TCGACGAGGTGGGGATCGTAGGAGTCGCCGCCGCTGCGGGTCGGGCGGGTTCCGCGCGTGTCCTGCCGGGTCTCGTAGTTGATGTGCTTGTTGGCGGAGTTGGGCCCGGTGCGGGTGCCCATCAGCACCATGGGCCCGGTGCCGGTGTTCTCCAGGCTGTAGAACGACCCGCCCTGGATCAGCGCCACCATCCCCGGCTTCATCGCCGCCTTGCCCCCGTCGGGGAAGTGCATGGTGCACTCACCCTCCAGCAGCAGGAAGGTCTGGTCGCCCGGATGGCAGTGCATGTCGTCATGGTCGCCCGGATTGGGGTAGTAGTGCATCCAAGCATGCATCTTCCTGGTATCCATGATGACCTTGCGCTTCTTGCGCTCGTGCGCGAGGCCGATCACGTCGACGATCTCAATGGCCATGGATGTTTCCTTCCCTTGCGGTCCTCTCCGCGGTTTCCCGCCCCTTCCGCATCATGGTAACACCGGGGGCCCGCCCCGGCAACGCGGCGCGGACGGAACCCCGGTTCCGGCGCAGGGGCCTAGACCGCCAGCTCCTCGCCGAGCCGGCGCCCGGAATCGGAGAAATTCTTGCCGGCATCGAAGATCACGAGATCGTTCTTGGCCGCATCGCGCACGATGCCGTGGGGATCGCGCCCCTCCTGGACCGCCCGGATCGACTCGAACACCATCCGCCGCCACATCGCGACGCCGCGGTCGGAGGTCCCGAGATGCTCGTTCCGGGAGCGGTCGTAGATCGGGCCCTGGCTCTCCTGGGCGGCACGGTCCTGCTCCTCCGAGACGATGCCCCACCAGCCGTCCTCGACGCGGTTGTAGACGCCGCGCTGGTTGTGGATGAACCCCTTGCCGACCAGCCTGTAGGGCCCCTCGGGCGCGATATTGGCCTTGACGTAGAAGGTGGTGGTCAGCGCGTCCTCGGTGGGCACGCGCATATGGAAATATTCGCTCGGCACGGTCCCCACGCGGGCGCCGTGGCGGCGGGTCGAGGACGGGAAGATATGGTGGCTGATGTTCGTGAGCTTCCCCGGATAGCGGGAGCATTGGCGGAATCCGTACCAGGTCCTCTCCCACTCGACCTCGGCCCGCTTGAGGGCGATCGAGGGGTAGACGGCGGCATGCAGCGCCTGGCTGTGGTAGGGATCCACCCCGTTCTCGGCCCGCTGGGCCCAATTGCAGTGATCGGTCTTGGCCCACACCTCGCGGTGGCAGTCCTCGCGGAACAGGAGATCATAGCGGGGGAGCTCCGGGACCGGATCGGGCCCGATATAGGCGAACACCAGGCCCGCGACCTCCCGGACCGTTCCGGCGCGCTGGCGCACCTCGCCCAGCAGCGGCGTGCCCGGCGGCTCCGCCGGCATCTCCAGGCAGCGGCCGTCACGGGCGAATTTCCAGCCGTGGTAGCAGCAACGCAGGCCGTCGGCCTCCACCCGGCCGAGCCCGAGCGACGCGCCCCGGTGGGGACAATGCAAGCCGAGCAGCCCAACCTGGCCCCCGCCGTCGCGGAACAGCACGAAATCCTCGCCCAGATGGCGGATTTCCACCGGCCGGTCCCCGAGCTCCTCGGTCAGCCACACCGGCCACCAATAGCGGCGGAGCATCTCGCCGCCGGGCGTGCCGGGGCCGACCCGGGTCATGGCCTCGTTTTCCTCAGGAGTCATCGCAGGGTTCCTTCCCCTCATGAGCGGATCGCGGCAAATTTTACGCCCGCCCCGGCGCCCCCCGCAAGGGAGGCGCCGAAGCTTTCCAGCCAAGCGGGAACGCCCTCTCGTGGCCGCGCCGGCGCCGTGCTAGATAGACGGCGTCCGCAGCGTTGGAAGGCCTCGCCATGAGCCAGCCCCGCGACCCCGTCACCTTGCTCGCCCGGGCCTACGCCCTCGCCGCCGACCGGCATGCCGGCCAGCGCCGCAACTGCGCCAAGGACGAGCCGTATCTCAACCACCTGGTCGAGGTCGCGCACCTGCTCGCCTATGCCACCGACGGCGCCGACCCGGTGCTGGTGGCGGGCGGGGTCCTCCACGACGCGCTCGAGGACACTGAGACCACCGAGGACGAGCTCCGCCGCCTGTTCGGCGACGAGGTGGCGGCGCTGGTCGCCGAGGTGACCGATCCGCCGGGCCTGGGCGAGGAAGCGCGCCGGCGGCGCCAGGTCGACCATGCGCCCGCGCTTTCGGCCCGGGCGCGCCTGCTCAAGATCGCCGACAAGACATCCAACATCCGCGAGCGGATCGCCCATCCGCCGACGGACCTGCCGGCGGCGCAGGTCCGCGCCTATATCGAGTGGGGGGCGGCAGTGGTGGCCGGCTGCCGCGGCCTGAACGAGCGGCTCGATGCCGCCTTCGACGAGGCCCTCGCCCTGGCGCGCAATCGGTTCGGGGCGTAGGCCCCGTCCCTCTATGGGGACGCGGCGACCTCCGCCGCCGGGTCGAGCCCGAGATAGCGTCGGAGGCCCCACGCACCGAGGTAGATGAACGGCGTATCGAGCGCCGCCATGACGACCTTGAAGAGGTAGCTGGCGGCGATGATCTTGCCCACCAGGAGCCAGGGAAGGCCGAGACCGAGACCGAGGAAGAGGGAATTGACGATGATCGTATCGACCAGCTGGCTGGTCATGGTCGAGGCATTGTTGCGGATCCACAGGTGCCGGCCGCGGGTGACCCGCTTCCACCAGTGGAACAGGCGGACGTCGAGGAGCTGGGCCGCGAGATAGGCGGTCATCGACGCGAAAAT
>DASWKZ010000161.1:0-8990 GCA_036396355.1 Alphaproteobacteria bacterium | reverse complement strand
CTTCGCCGGCATCGCGCTCGGCATCGCGCGCGCCATGCTGGATGCCTTCCGCGAGCTGGCCGAGACCAAGGTGGGCGGCGGCATGAGCGTGCCGTTGCGCGAGAACGCCGTGATCCAGGCCGAGGTCGCCCGCGCCGAGGGACGCATCGCCTCGGGGCGCGCCTTTCTCGCCGACATGATCGGGGAGACCTGGGAGACGGCCTGCCGGGGCGATCCCTTGCCCATGGACCAGCGGGCACGGCTGCGCATCGCCATCACCGGGGCCATCGACCACGCCCGCCAGGCGGTCGACTTCGCCTATCACGCCGCCGGCACCAATGCCATCTTCGAGAGAGGCCCCTTCGAGCGCCGCTTCCGCGACCTGCACACGCTGACCCAGCAGGGCCAGGCCCATCTCGCCAATTTCGAGTTCGCCGGCCAGGCGCTCATGGGCCTCCACCCGGGGCACAGGGTGTAGGGTTCCCACGGGCCGCGCCTTTCCGGGGGCGACCCGCCCACCTATATAACAGGTAGCGAATCGTGCCCTTTTCAGGGGAGCGAAGGTCCATGCGCAGCGATCTCGACCTGGCGGCGCGGGTGCGGGGTTGCGCGATCCTCGAAGCCCCCCTCGGCGCCGGTGCCCTCGACCCCGGATGCCGGGAGGGCCCCGCTGCGTTCCGCGAAAGCGGCGCGCCGGCCCGGCTGGCGCGGCTGGGTCTGGCCGTGGACTGGCACAGCCCGCCGGGGCCGCTGGCCGAGCCTACCGGTCCCGCGGAGGAGCGCATCGCGCGCATGGCGGAATGGCTCGCCGCGGGCACCGAGCGGCTGGTCGCGGCCGGGACCCGGTTCGCCGTCCTCGGCGGCGATCACTCTTGCGCGGTCGGGACCTGGGCGGGCGCCGCCCGCGCCGCCCGTCCCCGGCCGCTCGGCCTCGTCTGGATCGACGCCCACCTGGACATGCACCGGCCCGAGACCACCCACAGCGGCGCCATCAACGGCATGCCGGTGGCCTGCCTCCTCGGCCACGGCGCTTCCCGCCTCACGCGGATCGCGGGCGCGGCCCCGGCGCTCGATCCCCGGCATCTCTGCATCGTCGGCGTGCGCAGCTTCGAGCCCGAGGAGGACGCGTTGGCCCGCGCGCTGGGCGTGCGGGTGATCACCATGGCCGAGGTGAGGGCGCGCGGACTGTCGGCGGCCCTCGACGAGGCCCGCGCCATCGCCGCCGACGGCACCGCGGGCTACGGCGTCTCCCTCGACCTCGACGCTGTCGATCCCCGCGATGCGCCAGCCGTCGGGACTCCGGAACCCCATGGCATCCGGGCGGCGGAGCTGCTTCCCGGGTGGCGCGAGCTGACCGGCCAGCCGGGATGCCTCGGCATCGAGATCGCCGAGCTCAACCCGTTCCGGGACGAGGGCCGGCGAACGGTGCGGCTCGCGGGCGAGCTGATCGCCGCCGCCTTCGCCCGCCGGCATGAAGGAGTGACGTCATGACCGCCCCCGCCCGCCTCGAAGCGCGCTTCGGCGCGAAGAACTACGCCCCCCTGCCGGTGACCATCGTGCGAGGAGAAGGCGTCCACCTGTGGGACGACCGCGGACGGCGCTACCTCGACATGATGGGCGCCTACTCCGCCGTCAGCTTCGGCCATTGCCACCCGCGGCTGGTGCGGGCGCTCACGGAGCAGGCGCGGACGCTCGACACCATCTCGCGGGCGTTTTCCAGCGACCGGCTGGGCCCGTTCCTCGCGCGCGCCTGCGGGCTCACCGGCATGGACGCGGCGCTGCCCATGAATTCGGGCGCCGAGGCGGTGGAGACGGCGCTCAAGGCCGCTCGCAAATGGGCCTACAAGGTCAAGGGCGTGGCCCTGGACAGTGCCGAGATCATCGCCGCCGAGGGCAATTTCCATGGCCGCACCATCGCCGTCACCGGCCTCTCCTCGGTGGCGCAGTACCGCGACGGCTTCGGCCCCTTCCCGCCCGGCACCAGGCTGGTGCCTTTCGGCGATGCCGCGGCCCTGGAAGCAGCGATCACGGAGAACACGGCCGCCTTCCTGGTCGAGCCCATCCAGGGCGAGGGCGGCATCGTCGTGCCGCCGCCGGGTTACCTGCGCGAGGTGGAGAGGATCTGCCGGCGGCACAATGTCCTTCTCATCTGCGACGAGGTCCAGACCGGCCTCGGCCGCACCGGTCGCCTGCTCGCCTGCGAGCACGAGGGGGTGCGGCCCGACGCCGTCACCCTGGGCAAGGCCTTGGGCGGCGGCCTCCTCCCGGTCTCGCTGTTCCTCGCCCGCCGCGAGGTCATGGACGTGTTCGCGCCGGGCGACCACGGCAGCACCTTCGGCGGCAACCCCATCGCCGCCGCGGTGGGACTCGCGGCGCTGGAGACGCTCATCGACGAGGGGCTGATCGAGCGCTCGGCCGAGCTCGGCGCCTATCTGCTGGATCGACTGCACGGAATCGATAGCCCGGCGATCCGGGAGGTCCGGGGCCGCGGCCTGTTCGCGGGGATCGAGTTCGACCCCGACCGCGCCCGTGCCGATCACGTCGTCCGCGGCTTGCTCGACGAAGGCATCCTGACCAAGGAAACCCATCGCAACACCGTGCGCATGGCGCCGCCGCTCGTCATCACCACGGCACAGATCGACGAAGCGGTCGCCGGATTGGAAGCGGTCCTCGACGGAACGGTGCGGACGCCGCGCCGGGTCGCCGCGAAATAGGATCGGCGGCGGGAACGCGCGATGACCGACCACGCGACGGAGAACCTTCGCGCCCTGCTGGCCGCGTCCCTCGACGAGGCGCGCGCCGCGCGCCTGCTCGCGACCATCGACGTTCCCGCTTCGCTGCCCGGTGCAAGCGGGACCTCCGTGCCCCGCGCCACCATCGCCTACGCCCTGACCATGGTACTGTTCGACGGCCTGCTCGATCGCGTGCCGGCGGCCCGGGACTACGTGGACTCGGTGGTCGCGGCCGGACGCAAGGTGGTCTTCGACCACGGGGCGCTCCGGACCGTGGCGGCGCCGGAAACCGGGGCGCTGCCGCCGGGGGATTCCGCCTTCGCCCGCATCCTGGTGCCCTTGGGCTATGAGGCCGCGGCCGTCTATCCCCTCGATCGCATCGCCATGACGGGGCGTGCCTATCGACATCGCGATTTCCCGGAAGCCATCCCGCAGTTCTTCGTGAGCGAGCTGCATCCCGAGCGCTTCTCGCCCGCCTTCCGGGGGGCCGTCGCGCGGGTGCTCGCGACCTCCCGCGATCCCCTGACGGTCGAGGCCGTGCACCGCCTGGAGAGGCTGGCGCGCGACCGCGCGCTCCCCACGGAGGAAGCCGCGGCCCTGGTCGCGGTGCTGGTTCCCTGCTTCGCGCGGCAGCACGAGGCGCCGCGGCTCGCGGATTACGAGACGCTGCTCGCCGAATCCGCCGAGATGGCGTGGATCGCGACCGAAGGAAACGCTTTCAACCACGCGACCGACCGCGTGGCGGACGTCGTCGCCGTGGCCGAAGCGCAGCGGCGCGCCGGGCGCGCGATCAAGGAGAACGTCGAGGTTTCGAGTACCGGCCGCATTCGCCAGACCGCCTTCAAGGCGGCCATAGTGGCGCGCGACTTCGTCGACGGAGACGGACGCATCGTCCGTCGCATGGTCCCCGGGTCCTTCTACGAGTTCATCTCGCGCGACCCGCTTCCCGACGGCTCGGGGCTCGATCTCGGCTTCGACGCCGGCAACGCCCAGGGCATCTTCAAGATGACGTCCGCGGTCTGACCGGCGGACTGGCCACCGCCTAAGGCCACCTGCCAAGGAGGAACGCATGGCATCCGCCACCCTGTCCGACGCCGCAGCGGCCCGGCTTGATCTCGGCGCGCTCTATGGGGAACTCGGCCTGGAGGAGGCCGCACTCTCGGAGGGGGCGCATGTCGTCCGCACACCCATCGATGGCACCGAGATCGCCCGCCTGCCTCTCCACCGTCCCGAAGACGTGGAACGGGCCATCGCGCGCGCGCAGACCGCCTTCCAAGTATGGCGCGAGGTGCCCGCGCCCGGGCGCGGCGAGCTGGTGCGCCTGTTCGGCGACGAGCTGCGCGCCCACAAGGAGGCGCTCGGGCGCCTCGTCACCCTGGAGACCGGCAAGATCCTCCAGGAAGGCCTCGGCGAGGTCCAGGAGATGATCGACATCTGCGACTTCGCCGTGGGCCTCTCGCGCCAGCTCTACGGCTTCACCATCGCCTCGGAGCGCCCCGGGCACCGCCTGATGGAGCAGTGGCACCCGCTGGGCCCGGTGGGCGTAATCACCGCCTTCAACTTCCCGGTCGCGGTGTGGAGCTGGAACGCCGCCATCGCGCTGGTCTGCGGGGATTCGGTGGTGTGGAAGCCGAGCGAGAGGACGCCGGTCACGGCGCTCGCCTGCCGGGCCCTCCTCGAAAGGGCCGCGAGGCGCCTCGGCAGCGAGGTGCCGGACGGGCTGCTAGAGGTGGTGATCGGCGGGGCGGAGGCGGCGACGGCGCTGGCGGACAGCCCGGCCCTCCCCCTCATCAGCGCCACCGGCTCGACCGCCATGGGGCGCGCCGTCGCGCCCCGGGTCGCCGCGCGGCTGGGTCGCACCCTGCTCGAGCTCGGCGGCAACAACGCCATGATCGTCGCGTCCACGGCCGATCTCGACATGGCGGTGAAGGCCATCCTGTTCGGCGCGGTGGGGACCGCCGGGCAGCGTTGCACCAGCCTGCGACGCCTGATCGTGCATGAGAAGGTCTACGACGAGCTTCTGGCGGCGCTGAAGTCCGCCTATGCGGGCATCCGCATCGGCAATCCCCTCGCCGAAGGGGTCCTGGTCGGGCCCCTCATCGACCGCGCGGCGTTCGACCGCATGCAGCGTGCCCTCGAGGCGGCCAAGGCCGATGGTGGCGTGGTCCACGGTGGGGCACGCGTCACCGAGAACGTGCCCGCCGCCGGCGTCTATGTCCGTCCCGCCCTCGTCGAGATGCCCGCCCAGACCGAGATCGTGCGCGAGGAGACCTTCGCGCCTATCCTCTATGTCATGAAGTACGCGGATCTGGCGGAGGGCATCCGCATCCACAATGATGTCCCCCAGGGACTGTCCTCGTGCGTCTTCACCAACGACCTCCGGGAGGCCGAGCGGTTCCTGTCGGCGACGGGCAGCGATTGCGGCTTGGCCAACGTCAATATCGGCCCCTCCGGCGCCGAGATCGGTGGCGCATTCGGAGGCGAGAAGGCCACCGGCGGCGGACGCGAGAGCGGCTCGGACTCTTGGAAAGCCTACATGCGCCGGCAGACCGCGACCGTGAACTACTCCACCGACATGCCGCTCGCCCAGGGAATCGTATTCGGCCCCGATAGCTAAGCGGGGTGCCGCGCGGTCGCGGGCGGAATCCCTCAAGCCATAAGCGCGAATGAGCCGCTGTTGGGCTCGTTTTGCTGAACGGTGGGCGAACGGGCCGTTCAGGTCCGGTTCACGCCCGCTCTGTCAGTCTGCACGCCATCGCACCCCGGAAAAGGAGACAAGCGATGACCCAGACCAGACATACCGGCCGTCGGATCCTGCGAAGCTTCATGGCGGCCCTGCTCGCCTCGACCATGGTCGCGACATCGGTCTCCTATGCGACCGCGGCCGACCGCCGCGCGCCGACCCAGGCACAGCACCGCTCCGAGGGCGAGCGGCCCTGGGCGGAGCGGGACCGCCGTCGCTCCGGGGATCGCCGCGAGGCGTCCCGCGACGACCGGCGCCGCTACGAGCCGCCCCGTGCCGAGCGGCGGCGCGACGACTCATGGCGCGACGGGCGGCGAAGGTACGACCCGCCGCGCAGGTACGATCCTCCGCGCCATTACGGCAGCCCGCACCGGCACGACAAGGACGATCCGGACCTCGGTTCCGTCGCCCTCGGCGTCGGCCTCGGCGTGCTCCTGTTCGCGATCATCAGCGGCGCCTCGGAATCCCCGTCCGGCCACTACGCGCCCTATGAGTAGGCATGCGCCGGCGCATCGGCCTCCCCCCGCCGGCTCCCTCGCCCCGCCCCTCTCGGGCGGGGCCTTTTTTCGGCCGCCGGACGCGATCCGATCTCGAAGTGCATAGGAACCGGGCAGCTACGCCGAAAAACCGGGCGGCGGCGATCGGCCCTTCGGATCACGACGGGTCTCAACGGCACGGGCCAGACCCGGATCCGACGGTGGGAAGGTTGGCACGGCAATTGCTGCTCCTTCCGCAATCGAGTCGGGCCCGCATCGGCACGGCCCTCAACGGATCGACGGGGAGCATGACACGCGGCGGCGGAAACGCCGGCGGGGTGAACGTCTGGGGCACTCGGCAACCTTCTCCCGCGGCGCTTGGTGGTCGCGGGACAGTCAACAGGAGTAGTGCACATGGTCGGTTCCCCCTCCCCCTCTCCCGCCGCCAGCGCGCGGCACCATATGTCCCGCGCGGGCGGCATCAAGCCGCTGGTGGCCGTGATCGTCGCCTCCGCCGCCCTTGGCGTGGCGAGCGCGCCGCAGGCCGATACGGTCGGCGAGTTCTATGCCGGCAGGCAGGTCAAACTGGTCGTCAGCTCGAGCCCAGGCGGAGGCTACGACACCTACGCCAGGCTGATCTCCCGCCATATCGGCGCATTCATTCCCGGTGAGCCCGCCGTCATCGTCCAGAACATGCCGGGGGCCGGCGGCATCAAGGCCGGCAACTTCCTCCACAACGTCGCTCCCAAGGACGGGAGCGTGATCGGCGGCCTGCAGAACGGCGTGCCGTTCGAGCCGCTGTTCCGCCGCAAGGAGGCCCGCTTCGACCCCCTCAAGTTCAACTGGCTGGGGTCGCCCAACAGCGAGGTCGGCCTGTTGCTGGTCTGGCACACGGTGCCGGTCATGACGCTCGCCGACGCGACCGAGCGCGAGACCGTCATGGGCGCCTCGGGCGCGGCCTCCACGCCCGCCTTCTACGCCCGCATCCTCAACGAGGTCTTCGGCACCAGGCTCAAGCTGATCGCGGGCTATCCCGGACAGACCGAGGCGTTCCTGGCGATGGAGCGCGGCGAACTCGACGGCTACCCGAGCACCTTCTGGAGTAGCCTGAAGTCGAGGTGGCCCGACTGGATCAAGGACGGGAAAGTGCGTCTTCTCGTGCAGTACGGCCAGAAGCCCCACCCGGAACTGCCGGATGTCCCGGTCGCCCGCGAGCTCGCCGAATCGGAGGAGGACAAGGCCTTGCTCGACCTCGCCATGGCGCCCCTGGTGCTGGGCCGGCCCTATCTCGCGCCCCCGGCGGTGCCGGCGGACCGCGTCGCCGCCCTGCGCGCGTCCTTCGCCACCGCCTTCAAGGACACGGCCTTCCTGGCGGAAGCCCAGAAGCTGCGCCTCGAGGTCGACGCCGCACCGCAGTCGGGCGAGGACATCGCCAATCTCCTGAAGGCGACCTACGCCGCCCCCACGCCCGTCATCGAGCGCCTGATCGAGATCTACGAGGTCGGCCGCGGGGCGGACAAGCCCAAGGGCTGATCCAAGGAGGGGGACGGCCTGCCGCGGCAGGCCATCCCCGCCCCCGGGTCAGATGCGCCGGCCGCCGGGCAGGCGCATGAAGCGCACGGGCAGGACGGGCCGCCGGATGATGCGGCCGTCGGCGTCCTTGGTGAACAGCGTGAGCCGCTGCTCGGCGTCGGACGGGCCGACGGGTGCCACCAGGCGTCCACCGGGCTTGAGCTGGCTGAGGAGGATCGCCGGCACCTCATCGACGGCAAGCCGGACGATGATGGCGTCGAAGCGGCGGTCCGCCTCGGGCCAGCCGTAATAGGGATCGGCGATCCGCGTCTCGACCTTGCCGTGGTCGAGGGGCGCCAGTCGCGCCATCGCCACCGCCGCCGCCTCGGCATCCAGATCGAGACAGAAGACCCGGCCGACGAGGGCGCTGGCCACGGCGGCGTGATAGCCCCCGCCGATGCCGAGGATCAGCACATCGCCGTCGCGCGGGGGCGCGACCAGGTCGGTCATCAGCGCGACCAGGAACGGTTGGGATTCGCGGAGTCCGTTGCCGGCGGGGAGCGCGACGTCGAGATAGGCGTAACGGGCGAGCTCGGGCCGCACGAAGGCGTGCCGCGGCACCCGGAGCATGGCGTCGAGGACGGCCGCATCGAGCTCGGGGCGCCCCGTCAGCTCGGCGGTCAGGCGGGCGTGCAGCGCGACCTGGGCGACCATGTGCCGGCGCGCCGCCGCCGCGTCGGCCGGATCGATCTCCCGCGGGCCGGGAGCCTCCTCGGGCGGCGACGGCGCGTCGCCCGCGCCGGCCGGCGCGCAGAGGCCGGCGGCCAGGACCGCCCACAACCATGCGAATCGGGCGCCGCGCATCGCTCACCCCTGTCCACCCGCCGATCCCGGGGGATTCTAGACCGGGAATCGGACGGGTCAATCGGCGGGCGACATCGGAGGCGCGGCGGGGCCGAAACCGCCCCGTTTCCCGGCTTCGAGCCCCGAGGAGACGTCGCCGCGCGCCCGGTATCGCCGGATGGCCGCCGGGGATCGGCTCCGCCCGGTCCCGGGCGAACCGACGGCGGGAAAGGAGGCGCCGGCGGCCCCCGACTCGGGCCTTACCGGCTAGACCACGATCTCGCCGTTGTCGCAGACGACGGTGTCGTCGGCGACCACGGTCACGCGGTCGACGATGCCCTCGTGGCGCAGGACACTCTTGACGATGCCGCGGTCGGAGCCGTGGCCGATGCCGAAATGCATCTGGCCGTAGCGCTTCTTCTCGCTGCGCATCATGAAGGTGTTGGGCTGGCAGAAGCGGTTGGTGCCGATGGCCATCTCGCCACCGACCAGCCAGGAGCTCTCGTCGCCATAGGTTTCCAGGTACCGGCGCACCTCTTTGGCCTCGGTGCCGCCGTCGATGGCCGTGACGCGGCCGTCCTTGATGGTGAGGGCCACGGGCTCCTCCCACCGCCCGGCGGGATAATGGGCGGTCACGTCCCATACCACGACGCCGTTGGCGGTG
Source organism: Alphaproteobacteria bacterium (assembly GCA_036396355.1). Taxonomy (GTDB): domain Bacteria; phylum Pseudomonadota; class Alphaproteobacteria; order SMXQ01; family SMXQ01; genus DASWKZ01. Next base: position 41 of record DASWKZ010000161.1, on the reverse strand, counting down.
CCGGGCTTGGGCTCCACATGGACCTCTCCGAACGGCCAGGT
>DASWKZ010000160.1:0-1905 GCA_036396355.1 Alphaproteobacteria bacterium | reverse complement strand
GGACAGGCCCGGCCCGCGCGCGGTTCCGCAGGGCCCGCTGGGACCCGCCCCGCGAGGTGGCCCGCGGGTCGATGCCCGCGGGCCGGTCCCGGGGAGGGGGATGGGGCTCCCTACCGGGCTTCCTCCACCTCTCGGTTGATGCGCCGGGCGAGGTCGGGATTGGCCTCCGCCGCCCGCGAGATCGTGTTGTACTGCTCGACGGTGATACCCTCGGCGCGGATCGCCTCCACCATCTTCTCGGTGGCCTCCTGCTGGATCGCCTTCCTTTCCTCCTGGGTGGAGGCGCCCTGGAACTGCGGCATGTACTGGTCGTTGATCTTGCGCACCTCGACCAGGGCGACCGCGTAGGACTTCAGGTCATCGCCGCCGATGGACGGGGCCTGGGCTCCGGGCTGCTGCTGTTGCGGCGGCTGTTGCTGCTGGGCCTGCGCCGCCGCCGGCGGGGCCCCGGCGGCGGCCAGGGCGAACAGGGCCAGGACGGGTAGAAATATGCGTCTCATGGACTATCCTTCCATTTTTCCGGTGGGATCTCGCCGGCGGGGTTTCCGGCGGCTCCCCAGTGGGACAGCGCGACCCCGCGGGAAGTTCCCCGGCGGCCCGCGCCTTTCCCGCGGCGCGATCCCGGGCCCGGCGGGGAACCCGGCCGGCCCGCGGGCTGTCTTAGGGGCGTGGGTCCGCGTCGCCACTGACGCGCGCCGGGCCGCCGGAACTGGAATGGAAGCGGGCGAGGCGCGATGTCGGGACTGCGCAATACGGAGGAGGTCAAGTGGCTGATCGCGCGGGAGATTCCGCGCCTGCGCCGCTACGCCTTGGTGCTCACGGGCGAGCCCGACGCCGCCGACGACCTGGTGCAGGACTGCGTGGAGCGCGCGATTCGCAAGCGCCACCTGTGGCGGCGGCGCGGCAGCATCCGGGCGTGGCTCTACCGGATCCTCTATAACGTGTTCGCCAACCAGAAGACCCGACGCCACCGGGCCCGGCGCCAGGTTCCGCTCGACGAGATGGCGGTGGCGCCGGTGGAGGCGCCGCGCCAGGAGCATCGCCTCGCCTGCCGGGACATCGCCGACGCCATGCGGATGCTGCCCGATGACCAGCGCGCGGCGATCGCGCTGACGGTGCTCGAGGACCTCTCCTACGACGAGGCCGCGGCGGCGCTCGACATCCCCATCGGGACGCTGCGCTCGCGCCTGTCGCGGGGCCGCGAAAGGCTGAGGGAGCTCTACGTGCAGCCGGGCGATCCCGTCCGGTTGCGGCGGGTGAAGTGACATGTCGATGGACAAGACGATCGGCGAGTTCGACATCCTGGCCTACGCCGACGGCCGGCTCGAGGCCGACCCGGCCCGCCTGGCCGAGGTCGAGCGCGCGCTTCGGGCCGATCCCGAACTCGCCGCGCGCGCCGAGTCCTACCGCGCCCAGACCGCCGCCCTCCGGCTCGCCTATGGGCCGCGGCTGGCGGAACACGTCCCGGAGCGCCTGGGCGCCGCCCTGGAGGCGGGCCGCCGGCGGTCGGCCGGCGTCTCCGCGCGCGTGGCTGCCGCCCTTCTGGTGATCGCGGCCGCCGGCGCCGGCGGCTGGTTCGCGGGCCGCGCGGAGCGGACGATGGACGATTCGACCATGCGCGCCTTCCTCGCCCATGCGGAGCCGCCCGCCGCCGCGGGCACACCGGGCCCGCGCCTCGCCCAGGCGGGATCGGCGGCGCCGCTGAACTGGCTCTCCGAGGAGATCTCGTTCCGACTGGGGGCGCCGGATCTCTCGAAGCTCGGCTTTGCCCTGGTCGGACGGAGCGCCGTCGACGTCGACGGCAGGCGCGCGGTGCGCCTGACCTACCGGGCGGCGGACGGGGACAGCTTCCACCTGTTCCTGCGGCCGCGATGGCGGGACCGCGATCCCGAGGTCCGCTTCGGC
>DASWKZ010000159.1:0-10365 GCA_036396355.1 Alphaproteobacteria bacterium | reverse complement strand
ATCGCGCGGGCGAAGTCCTTGAAGTCCCTCGCCACCACGATGAAGGCGCCGGGGCCCCCGATCACGCATCCCTCGTAATAACGGTCGAGGTCGGGGAGGTAGTAGCGGCTGTTGAAGCGGTCGTTCTCGTTCATGATGGGCAGTCCGTTGATGGCGATGCCCCGCGCCACCGTTTCATCCCGCACGTGATTGACGAGACGCCCGAAATTGTTGGGCCCGTCGCCGGAAACGTCGATCACCCTGCGGGTGCCGTCGAAACCGTTGGTTGCGAGCATCTCGGCGGCGAATTCGACGGCGTCGCTGATCGAGGTGTGCCGGCCGGAGCCCAGCGGTGCCGCCAGCAGCGCCCGGGAAAAGGCCGCCGCGCTGCCCTCGTCGTGGATGACGCGCCAATCGACGATCACCCGGTTGTAGGCGCGGCTCGAATAGTCGATGTAGGCGACGGCGATCTTCCGCAGGGGCCCCGATCTTACGGCCTGGACGACCGCGCGGCTCATGAAGGCCGAGGCGACGCCCTCGCGCTGCAACCGCGCCTCCGCCTCGTCGATGCTGTAGGAGACGTCGGTGGCGATCACGAGCTCGAGGTCGACCCTCTCGATGGCGGAGGCGGAGGAAGACCACGCGCCGAGCCCGAGCATCAACGCGCCCGCCAGGCAGCGCCGTGTGAAACCCGGCGACGTTCCGGTGCTCATGGCGCCCCCGTCATCGCGCCTTCGTGCGAGGGGCGTCCGCCCGGTTTCCGGGAGTTCTCCTTGGCGATGCCCTCGCCGCTCGTCCCCGTCTTACCAGGTTTCCCGCACGGGGTTGGCGATGGCCTCCTCGAGGGATTTCGCCCGCCGGAACTGCTCCTTGGGACGGAGACGGCCCGATTCGTCGATCTGGTCCATCTGGCAATAGATCTCGAACTCGTGACCGTCGGGATCGAGGAAATTTATGCTGACGTTGCAGCCCGCGCCCTTGCGGCCCTCGAACACGATCGGGATGTTGTTCCGCTTGAAGAATTCGCGCGCCTTCAGCAGCACGTCGACGCTGTCGACCTCCATGGCCAGATGCTCCACCTGCAGGCCGGCGCCCGGTTCGGGACGTCGCGTCTTGCCCTTGCCGGGCTTGAGGCCGATGGCGTGGTGGTCCCTGTTGCAGCGGAAGAAGACCATGCCGACCTCGTTGCGGTCGGTCTCCTCGAATCCCATCACCTCGGTCCAGAACTTGACGGACCGCTCGATGTCGCTCACCTCGTAGACGAGGTGCCCCAGCTTGTTGACCTTGATGGGCGACGTGCCCTCGTAGGAGGCGGGGTGGGCCGTCGCGGCGGTCTTTGCCGCCTGCTCGCGCTTGTCTTCGGTGGCGGCATGACCGTCCATGTCTCCCTCCATCATCGTCGAACGGGGTGATGGCATTCTAGTTCGCCCGTCGAGGGGGGCAAGCCAAACCTTGAACCCGGGCCCGGCTTGCCCCGCCATCTCAGGGGAAGATTTCCTTGAGCTCCGCGATGACCTCCGGGGGCGTGTCCTTGAGGACCTTCCTGTAGAAGCTCTCGAGCTTGTCGTAGGGGGTCGGCACGAAGTCCCACTTGCGCTTCTTCACATCGGCGAGGAACGCCTCGTCCTTCAGCATCTTCCCCCACGCCTGGCGCAGGATCTCCAGCCTGTCGGCGGGCGTGCCCGGCGACAGGGCGTATGGCCGCGCCACCGACAGGCCCTCGCTGACCGCCTCGAAGAAGGCCCCGGGATTGGGGTTGAGCTCGCGCACGGTCGGCACGTTGGGGATCAGGAGGTCCCGTTCCGGGCCGCCCTGCACGAGCGGCGGGGCGAAGTTCTTGGTGATCCAGTGCGGATTGGAATTGACGATGCTCTTGGCCGAGTTGGTGCGGCCGTCCGCCTCGCCGCGCTCGACGGCGAGACTCTGCTCGGCGCTGCCGTAGCCCGTGACCACCTTGAACTTCAGTCCGAGGGCCTTCTGCCACGCGATCGTGAACAGATGGGTCCCGGTGCCGGTTCCCGAGGAGGCGATACGCGGCGGCTCCTTGGCGTTGCGCATCTCCTCGATGCTCTTGAACTTGTCGGACCGCACGGCGAGGACGTATTGGCTCCGCGTCCAGGCGCCCAGGATCGGCATCTTGGTGATGTCGAACTTGACGACCTTGGAGCCGGCCAGCTGCTGCAGATAGTGGCCGCTGGCGAGCTGGTAGATCGACAGGCCGTCGGGCCGGGCGACGTTATAGGCGAGGTTCGTCGCCGTGATGCCGCCGGCACCGGGCAGGTTCTGGACCACGAAGTTGGGATTGCCCGGGATATGCGTTCCCAGATGCTTGGCGATCAGCCGGCCGTCGGCGTCGGCCGTGCCGCCGGGCTTGAAGCCGACGATGAGGGTGATCCTCTTGCCCTCGTAGAACGAGGCCGCCGATGCGGTGGCCGGGGTCAGGGCCGCCAGACACGCGGCCGAACAAAGCAGGACACCTGCGGAAGCCCCTCCGATTCTCCTTTTCATTGCGTGCTCCTTTCCTGGTGCGCATGCGGTTGTCGTGAATTCGATCGATCCCGTCATCCAAAGAGCCAGCGCTCGCCGTCGAGGCCCGGCCGGTCGGGATAGCGCGCCGCCACGGCCTTGACCTCGGGATGGTCGAGCACCCCGAGGCGGCCGTTCTCGTGAAGCACCCGGCCGCCGATCGTCAGCGTGGCGCCGCGGATCTCGGCCGCCGTGTGCAGGTTGTAGGGAAAGTCGCGGTTATGCCCCGCCTGGCCGAGATGCATGTGGACGCTGCTCGGATGGAACGACGCGATGAACTCGCGGTAGTCCGAATCCGGGCACTGGGCGGGCGTGACCAGCGCGCAGGGATGAACGCCCCCATGGGGCGCGCGCATCTGGTAGGCGCCCTCCTCGCCGATGAACCTGGCGAGCTCGGCAAGGAAGGCGCCCAGGACCTCGGCCTCGGGCCCGCCGTCGAGCTCGACGATGCGATTGTCCCTGACGGTGATACGGACCGGCTCGCTGAAGCGCGGCGGGATGCCGATGTGGCGCGCCCAGACCGGCATCATGCGGTCGAAGATGAAGACGCCCTCGGTGCCCTCGGGATTGACCGCCGGATAGATGCCGTCGGGGAACGGGCGGTAGTAGCCGTGATGGCGCCAGTAGGCATAGGCGTCGCCGCCCCGGGGCGGCGCGCCGACGGCGCCCTCGAGGCGGGTGCCGTTGGGATGGGTGAGCACCCACCGCTCGCCCGGGCGGACCAGCTCGGCGGTGCGGTAGCGTATCTCGGCGACGAGCTCGTGGGGCGTGCGCGCCCAGGCGCTGCACAGCAGCGCCGTCGTGGTCGCCATGTTGCGCACCATCGGGAGCTTGTACTCCCGCAGCGTCTCCGGGAGCTCGCGCAGCTCCTCCTCGGAGGACAGGTCGAGCACGTGGTTGATGAGGATGTCGGCCGCCTTCATGGCGTTCTTGACGATGGGCGGGATCCGCCACACGGTCTCGCGGGTCGGGATGTCGGGCCAGATGACGTTGCGGCGGACCGGCATGTCGACCCACAGCACCGACGGATGCGCGCCCCGCTGCTGCACCCCCGCCTGGATCCAGGAGATCGCCTGCGCGTCGACGATGTTGCGCCCGCCGTGGAGGCCGTCGGCGGCGGCCAGGATCAGCACGTGCTGGCCGGGCTCGATGCGGGCGCAGTTGTCCAGCATGTCGTTGACCGCGATGGCGGCCTCGGGCGGCATGGGGGCGAAATCGCTCACGAATCAGTCCTCCCTGAATCCGGTATCCGGAGCCATTAGAGGCCGAGGCCCCCGGCGAGGGGCGGGTCCCGTCAACGCCGCCTCCCGCCGGACCGGATGCGCCCGGCCGTGGCCCCGCCGTCGAGCACGATCACGGCGCCGGTCATGTAGCTCGCCCCCTCGGAGGCGAGATAGGCGACGAGGTGGGCGACGTCCTCGGGCGTGCCGCGCCGGCCGACGGGGATACCGTCGGGGACCGCCTCGGGATCGGCTTTGGCACGGGCCCCGTGGCGGATGGAGCCCGGGCAGATGCAGTTGACGGTCACCCCATAGGGCCCGGCCTCCAGGGCGAGGGCGCGGGTGAGCATGGCGACCGCGGCCTTGGAGGCGGCGTACGCCGCCCCCCGCGCGTAGGGCATGACGCCGCTGATGGAGCCGATGTTGACGATGGCGCCGCCGCCCTGGCGTCTCATGTGGGGCAGAGCGGCGCGGCAGCACAGCATGGTGCCGTCGACGTTGACGCGGAAGGTCTCGCGCCAGCTTTCGAGCGAATGTTCCTCGACCAATTCCAGGGGGTGGACCGCGGCATTGTTGCAAAGGAGGTCGATCCGCTCGAAGGCGTCGATGGCGGCGGCGACGCCGAGCTCGGCGCCCTCCGGCGTGCCGATATCGCCGGTGACCACGCGGACGCGGTCTGCGGCCGCGGCCAACGCCTCGGCGGCCCGCGCGCAGGCCCCGCCGTCTCGGTCGATGACGACAACGCCCATTCCGTCCTCCGCGAGGTGGCGGGCGATCTCCAGCCCGATGCCGCTGGCGCCGCCGGTCACCACGGCCCCGCGCACCACGTCTTTCAAGATCGCCTTGCCCGATGACGCGTCACGTCCCCGCTCCCTGCTCCTTGTTCCGGCCCACCGGGGCTCTTTGGGCCCCTTGGTGAGCCGGCCGCCGCGCCGTCCCGGACGCTCAACCGACGATCCGGGCGGCGTCGGACGATTCATGCCGCGGCCGGCGGCGCGGGGGATGAGCCCGCGTCATTCGGCCGCCATCGGCAGGCGCACCGGCATCGGCTGGCGTCCGTCGAGGGAGGGCGGCGTGAGGCCCGAGGCCTCGAACGCCCACACGCCCACCTGATCGGACCAGATGCGGTTGACCATCTGCCGTTCCTTCATGGCCGCGAGGCAGGCATCCTGCTTCTCGCGGGTGTCGGCGTATTTCTTGAGGAAATGGAGCGGCGCATCGCCGTGGCCGCCCTCCTCGGAATCGGCCTCGTCGGCCGCGTCCCAGTGGGCCAGCGCCTCCTCCGGGAGGCCGAGCCTGTCCCACATGCGGCGCGAGGTATGGGCCCGCTCGCCCACCCGCTTGATCATCTCCTTGCCGCGCGCGACCTCGTTGCCGGCGATGGCGGCGAAGGCCTCGAGCCAGGGCTTGTGGCGGCTCACCCAGTCGCAATAGGTGATGCGCATCATGGTCACGGGGGCGCCCGTATGGCCGTAGATGAACGCCCGGTCGCCGCCGACGGCGACCGCGAAGTCCACCAGGCTCTCGTAGTGGCCGGTGGGAATGGTGGGGTCCTTGACCTCCTCCACGTACATGTTCTCGATCAGGTACTTGCGCACCTCGAGATGGGGGCAGTTGCCGGTGATGTTGGCGAGCCAGCGCGGGAAGTTGGCCGCGAACACGCAGTGCTCCATGGCGTAGACCAGGGCCCCTTGGCGGCTCAGATGGTTGCGCAGATACTGCTCCAGGATGGTCGGGGTGCCCCACCGGTGTTCCTCGAGCACGTCCAGGATGGCGTCCTGGAATTCCTCTCGTGTCCGTGCCTTGGCCATTGGTCGCCGTCTCCTCGTGGTGGGATTGCGGACCCTGCGGTCTCTTCCGGACGCAAGGCTACGCCCCGCGTTCGAGCCGCCACAACGGGCTTTGCGATTGTTACTGTGTCAATTAAGATTTGACACAAGGGATTCGGGAGGCAGGCGCCATGGACCGCTTCAAGCTCATGGAAACCTTCGCCGCCGTGGTGAAGCAGGGGAGCTACACGCGGGCCGCCCGCGAGCTCGGCGTCACCCGGGCGATGGTCAGCAAGCGTATCCAGGACCTGGAGACGGCGCTGAACGCCAAGCTGCTCAACCGCAACACCCACGGCCTCAGCCCGACGGCGACCGGCGCCGATTACCACGAGAGCTGCGTCGCCCTGCTGGCCGAGCTGCACGCGCTCGAGGAGCGCACCCAGGCGGAGCACGCCGCGCCCCGGGGCGAGCTCAGGATCCTCTCCACCCGGTCCTTCGCCGAGATGATCCTGGCGCCGGTGGTGGCGGATTTCTGCGGGCTCTATCCCAACATCTCGGTGCACATCGCGCTCAGGGATCGGGAGACCGCGCCCCACGGGATGGATCCCGCGGCCGGCGGCTTCGACCTCGCGGTCCGCACCCTGCCGGTGCGCGATTCCTCCCTGGTGGCCCGGGCCATCGCCAGCCTGCCGCGGATCCTGGTGGCCGCGCCCGACTACCTGGCGCGGGTCGGGATGCCGCGATCGCCCGGTGACCTTTCCCGGCACAATTGCCTGGACCCCGCCGGCGCCGGCCACCACGGCTGGACCTTCCTCGGGCCCGCCGGCCGCGTGAGCATCCGGGTTTCGGGGACGCCCAGCGCCAACAGCAGCGCCGTCATCCGCCAGGCGGCGCTGAAGGGGCTGGGAATCGCCAAGCTCAGCGAATACCTGGTGGTCGACAACCTGAAGGGGGGCTCCCTCGTCCGGGTCCTCGACGACTACGCCCTGGAGGAGCGAAAGCTCTACGTCGTCTACCAGAGGGCGCGGTATCAGCCGCTAAGGATGCGCCTCTTCATCGACTACCTGGCGAGCCACATGGCCGATTACTTCGAAGGCAGGGCAGACCCGCCAGCCGCTTCGCGCGTGCCGGGCGGGCGCCGGCCCGCCCCCGCGCGGGCCGACTGAGCCGCGCGGGGCGAGGGGCGGATCGGGCCGCGCCGCATCGCCCTTTCGGCGAGCCGGCCGGCGGGCCTAGAATATGGCGGGCGCTGGCATGCCCACGGCGCGCGCAGGGAGGCGGTGATGTCCGAACCGTCACGTCCAGACATGCTTCAAGACGGAATCGCGGCCGCGGAAGGCGCGCCGGCGGACCCCACGGCGCGCGGCTTCGCGTTCGCGGGCACCCTCGACGAGCTCGAGGCCAGGGGACATCTGGTCCTGCGCGGCCGCCACCGGCCGGTTCTCGTGATCCATGACCGGGGGCGCGTGTTCGCCCTCGATGCCCGCTGCCCCCATATGGGGTTCCCGCTGGATCAGGGCACCATCGAGGACGGCATCCTCACCTGCCACTGGCATCACGCCCGCTTCGACCTCGCCAGCGGCTGCACCTTCGACCTGTGGGCCGACGACGTGCCGGTCTGCCCGGTCGAGGTGGACGCGCGCGGGGTGTGGGTCAAGCCGGTCTTCGAGGACGCCGATCCGGCCGGCCGCTGGCAACGGCGCCTCGACGACGGCATGGCCCACGATCTCGGGCTCGTCATCGCCAAGTCCATCCACGGACTCCTGGCCGCGGGGGCGCCGCCGCGCGACGTGCTGCGGCGCGCGGCCCTGTTCGGCGTGCGCAACCGGGACGGCTGGAGCTCGGGGCTGAGCATCCTGACGGCGCTGGGCAACCTGCTGCCGTGGCTGGGCGAGGAGGAGACCTATCTGGCCCTGTTCCACGGTGTGCGCCGGGTGGCGCGGGACTGCGACGGCGAGGCCCCGCGCCGCGAGCGCGCGCCGCTGGCCAGCGCGCCCGATCTCGCGACCCTCAAGCGGTGGCTAAGGCGCTGGTCGGCGGTGCGCCACCGCGACGGCGCCGAGCGGACCCTGCTGACCGCAATCGCCCGGGGAGCGCCCGCGCCCGCGCTCGCCGATCTTCTCCTCGCGGCCGAGACCGACCGGCCTTTCGCCGGGGGCGGGCATTCGCTGGACTTCATCGACAAATCCTTCGAATGCCTCGACCTGGTCGGCTGGGAGCACGCCGCGGAGGTGCTGCCCAGCGTCGTCGGCGAGATGGTGTCCGCCCGCGGCGCCCAGGAATCGACGGCGTGGCGGCAGCCCGTGGACCTGGTCCGCCTGCTCGACGAGACCTTCGCCGGCCTGCCCGACCTCTTCGCTCGGCGCGGCGAAGGCCCGTGGCGGGACCGCGCGGGCCTCGGCCGCGCCCTGCTGGCGGACGACCCCGAGGCCATCCTCCGCTCGCTCGCGGACGCCACCCTCGCCGGCGCGGCGCCGTCGGACCTCGGCGCCGCCCTGGCCTACGCCGCGGCCCTGCGCGTCGCGCGGTTCGGCACCGCCAACGAGCATTCCGACTGGGAGACGGCCCATCACGCCTTCACCTATTGCAACGCCGTCCATCAGGCGCTCAAACGGATGGGCGACGGGTTCGACCCCGAGGCCGGCTACCCGGAGCCCGTGCGGGCCGTGTTCCACGGCGCCATCGCGGTCTATCTCGCGCGCTACCTCAACGTGCCGCCGGCGCCGCTGCCGGGCGAGGAGGGCGAGTCCATGGACGACCTTCCCGCAGATGCGGCCGAGATACGGGATGCCCTGCTGGATGCCTTCGACCGCCAGCGGCAGGTGGACGCCGCGGGCCGGCTGGTCGCGCGCTACCTCGTGCTCGGCCATCCCGCCGACGCCCTCATCGCCACCCTCGCCCGCGCCCTCCTGCGCGAGGATGCGGGCTTCCATGCCTACCAGATGCTGGAGGCGGGGGTCCGCCAGTACGGGGAATGGGGCGATGCGCCGGAGGGACGCCATGTGCTCATCGGCGTCGCCCGATACCTCGCCGCCCACGCGCCGACGGCCCGGGCGATCCACCAGACCGCCGATATCGCCCGCCGCCTCATGCGCGGCGGACGGCTCCACGAGGAGATCGACGCCGAATGACGCGCCGCGATCCCCGGCGCCGGGACCGCGGCCCCGCTCACCCCTGAAGGACCAGAAGCAGCCCGCCCATGACCGCGAGGTTGTTGAAGAAATAGTTCTGGTGGACCTGACGCTGGGCGACGTCGGTCATGGTCCAGTAGCGGTGGTAGAGAACATTGGCGAGGACCGTGAAGACCAGCAGCAGGATCGCGCCGATCCAGGCGTAGAGGTCGGCGAGGACCAGGACGCCGCCCGTGAACTGGGTCGCGAACCCCGCCGCCAGGAACGCCGTGGGGAAGGGGATGCCGAGGCGGCGGAAGCGCTCCACGTGCCTTGCCGCCACCGGGACGTTCCTCGCCCCGATGAACAGGAAGAAGGCGGCGATCAGGACATGGGCCAGGATTTGCAGGATCGAGTGCTCGGCGTGCATCGGGCTTCCCCCTTTTGGTCCCCGCCGGTGACGCCGTTTGCCGCCGGCGCCCGGATGGGGCGCCATCATAGTGGGATTCGGGCCGCGGCGAAGGGGGAGGGAGGCCGTCGCCGACAGCCAAAACGGGCCTGTTCAGCCGCGCCGGTGTATGCCAGCCTTCACCGGCCCGCGCCCCCGGCCGGGCAAGGGCCCGATGGCAGGGTTCGGCGGCCGGGGGAGCCGGGGCAGCCGGGGCAGGGGGAACGAGGGATGGTGGCGGAGTCCCGGATCAGGCCGTCTTCCGTTGAGCTGGTGGAGCGCGCCCGGGCGCTGATCCCCTTGCTGCGGGACAAGGCGGACGAGGCGGAGCGCGAGCGCGTGGTCGCGCCCGAGGTCATGGCCGCCCTGCGCGAGGCGGAGTTCTTCCGGGCGCTGCAGCCCGCCCGCTTCGGCGGCTTCGAGCACGACTTCGACGTCATCCTCCGCATCGCCTGCGAGCTCGGCCAGGGCTGCGCGTCGACGGCCTGGGTGTGCGACCTCGCCATCATGCACCAATGGCTGATCGCCAATTTCCCCGTGGACGCCCAGGAAGACGTGTGGGGCGACGATCCCTCGACCATCGCCTTCGGCTCCTACACCCCGGCGACCGAGGCCGAGCCCGTGGACGGCGGCTGGCGGATCGGCGGCTCGTGGCCCTTCGCCAGCGGCTGCGACTACGGCCAATGGGCGATCCTCGGCGCGCGCCTGCCGGTCGAGGGCGGCGGCAAGCCGGTGATCGCGTTCCTCCTGGTGCCGGCGGCGGATTATTCCATCAAGGACGACTGGTTCACCAACGCCCTTGCCGCCACCGGCAGCAAGAGCATCGTCTGCGAGGACATCTTCGTGCCGGCCCACCGCCGCCTCGACCTCGAGGACGCCAAGGCCGGCCGTTCGCCGGGGGCCCGGGCGCTGGGCCGGCCGCTCTACCGGATTCCCATGTTCGCGGCCATCCCCACCGCCATTGGCGGCCCCGCCCTTGGGGCGCTGAAGGGCGCCATCGAGGACATCGTCCGGCGCACGTCCACGCGCAAGACCTACGCCATGGGCGGCGGCCGCGCCATGTCGGGCTTCGCCGCCGTGCAGTCGCGGATCGCCGAGGCCTGCGCCGCGTATGACGCGGCGCGGCTGCTGATCCTCCGCGACGTGGAGGAGACCCACGCGGTCGTGAACGCGGGCGGCGAGGTGAGCTTGGACATGCGCCTGCGCAACCGCCTGACCCACGCCTATATCCTCAGGCTGGCGGTCGGCGCCATCGACGGGCTCTACGGCATCACCGGCGTCACCGGAATCTATTCGGGCAACCGCATCGAGCG
>DASWKZ010000158.1:0-34414 GCA_036396355.1 Alphaproteobacteria bacterium | reverse complement strand
CCCACCGAGGCGTGGATCGACCTGACCGGGCCGCCCGCGGTCGCACCGGAGTTCCTGGCCCTTGCGATCGGATTCATCACCGTGATGGTGATGGGAATCGGTCTCGTCTCGGTGATCGTCGACCGCAGGATCGAGGAACGCGAGCGCCAGAATCGCGCCCGCCTGCACCACACGACGCAAAGTTTCCAGCTTCTGGTGCAGAATGTCACCGACTATGCCATCTACATGCTCGATCCCTCGGGCCGCGTGACCAGCTGGAACAGGGGCGCCGAGCGGATCGAGGGGTATTCCCGCGAAGATGTCATCGGCCGACACTTCGAAATGTTCTATCCCGAGGCCGACCGCGCCGCCGGCGAACCACGGCGCGTTCTGGAAAAGGCTCTGCGGGACGGGAAGTGCATGACCGAGGGCGCGCTGGCGCGCAAGGACGGCAGCACCTTCCTGGCCAATGTGATCATCGAGCCGTTCTACGACGAGGAGGGCCGCCACGTCGGGTTCTCCAAGATCACGCGGGACATCACCGAGCGATATGAGTATCAGACGGCGCTCGAGGAGGCGCGGCGCGATCTCGAGCTCAAGGTCGAGGAACGGACACGGGAACTCCAGGAGGCCAAGGAGGCCGCCGAACAGGCAAACGAGTCCAAGAGCCGCTTCCTCGCCAACATGAGCCACGAGTTGCGCACTCCGCTGAACGCCATCATCGGCTACGCGGAGATGCTGCTCGAGGAAATGGAGGAGGAGGGACGCACCCAGGCGGCGGCGGACCTGCGGCGGATCAACGGCGCCGGGCGCCATCTCTTGAGCCTCATCAACGACGTTCTCGATCTCTCCAAGATCGAGGCCCGACGGGTCACGCTGCAGCCGGCCTTCTTCGATGTCGGCGAGCTGGTCCGGGACCTGGCGGACACGGTCACGCCGCTGGCCCAGCAGCGCGGCAACCGGATCGAAACCCGGCTCCCGCCATCGATCCCGCCCGCCTATGGCGATCAGGGCAAGGTCCGCCAGTGCCTCCTCAACCTGCTGGGCAACGCCATGAAGTTCACCGAGAACGGCATCGTGACGCTGGCCGTCTCCGTGGACGCGGCCACCAACGGCGACGCCCTGGTCTTCGATGTCGCCGACACCGGCATCGGCATGACGCCCGAACAGGCGGCCCACGTGTTCATACCGTTCGTCCAGGCCGACGACGAAGTGGCCAAGACCTACGGGGGCACGGGCCTGGGCCTTGCCATCACGCGGGAACTGGCGCATGTGATGGGCGGCGAGATCGGGGTGCGCAGCACGATGGGCGAGGGTTCGGTCTTCACGTTGCGCCTCCCTCTCAACCTTGCCGAGGCCCATGCCGGGGAGCCGGCACCGTCGGAGCCGGCGAAGGACGCAGCCGCCGCGCGTTCCACGGCGGCGGCCGGGAACGACCCGCGAGAGACGATCCGCGTGGCCGGGGCGGTCCGGCCGGGTGACACGGTTCTCGTCATCGACGACGACGCCAAGTCCCACGATCTCGTCGAGCGCTGGCTGCGGCGCCTCCGATACGACGCCGTGACCGCGTCCTCGGGACGCGAGGGCCTCCGCCGCGCGCGGGAGATCGCGCCCGCCGCCATCGTCCTCGACGTGGTCATGCCGGACATCAACGGCTGGCAGGTCCTCGCCGAGCTCAAGGGCGATCGGGCAACCAGGGACATCCCCGTCGTGGTCGCCTCGATCATCGACGACCGTCCCAGGGCGACCGCCCTCGGGGCCGCCGATTTCCTGCCCAAGCCACTGTCGTTTCAGGACTTCTCCGCGAGCTTCGAGCGCCTCGCCCGGCCGTGGGACCGCCGCCATGTCCTCCTCATCGGAACCGATGTCGCGAGCTGCGCGGCCCTGGCGGTCCCCTGGAGGGGCGCCGGATACGCGGTGGAGACGGCGTCCGACCCGGGACAGGCGGCGGCACGCGCGAAGGCGCGCCGGCCCGACCTGGTCCTGGTGGACATCGGGACCGCGGAGTCGAGGGCACCGTCGATCCTCGGCGAGATCATGGCCGACCCCGCCCTTCGGGGGATTCCCCTGGTGGCCTTCCCCGGCGGTACGATGGGCGAAATGGACTCTGCCGCCCTCGCGCGCGAGATGCGCTCCGTCCTCGAGGGGATGGCGCGCGGCCCGCTCCCGATGGCGGCGGCCAATCAATGACACACCTCCCTCGCGGCCGCGCGATGCGCATTCTGATCATCGAGGACAGCGAAATGAACCGCGACATGCTGTCGCGGCGGCTCGCGCGGCGAGGCCATCAGGTCCTGACCGCTGCCACCGGCGGCGAGGGCATCTCCGCGGCGGGGCGAGAAAGACCGGACGTGATCCTCATGGATGTGGGCCTGCCCGACATGTCGGGTATCGAGGCGGTTGCCCATCTCAAGCGGGAGGCGGCAACCGCGGCCATCCCGGTCGTCGCCGTGACCGCCAACACCCTGCCCGAGATCGAAACCGCCTGCCGCGAGGCGGGCTGTGTCGGGTTCATCGGCAAGCCCATCGATTTCGGCACCCTCCTGGGGATGATCCAGGCCGAAAGCTGAAACCCGGGTGCCGCCCCCCGCCCCCAAAAGCGAAGGGCCGCACGCCGGCGGCCCTTCTCCGCGGTTCCGCCCGCGAGCGTCACTCGGCCTTGAGATTGACGGCCTTCGGCCCGCGCGCGTCCGGCTGGATCTCGAACGAGACCTTCTGGCCTTCCGTCAGCGTTGTCATTCCGGAACGCTCGACGGCGGAGATATGGACGAACACGTCCTTGGACCCATCGTCCGGTGCGATGAACCCGAAGCCCCGGGTCGCATTGAAGAATTTTACCGTACCTGTCGTCATGGCTCTGTTTCCCGTATTTTCATGCCTCGGCACGACATGTGCCGGGTCCCGACCTCTTCACAAAGAATTTAGGAGAATGCTGCCGTTAGCTTCCGCGAGGCCGCGTCTCTAAACCGAATGCGGAGATGTCTCGGCAACACTATGGGCCAAATGGGCGGGCAAGACAAGAAAACCGGTGGCCCCGACGCCGACGGCGCTGGCCCGTCGCCGACCATGGCCGCGGCCGCTCAAACGTACGGCCCGTCGGACTTCTCCCGCCAGGCAAGTTTCCGCGAGAAATAGTCGAAATATTGGTCCAGCGAATCCGCCTTGCCCGCGGCACCGAACCTGCGGGCGCGCTCCTCGTCGCCGGGCCACGACCAGGCCAGGCCGGAGGCGCCGATCAGCAGCTGCTCGCGGCACGCCTCCTCGAGCTGGATCCCGATCAGCGTCGCGTGGGCGATCGACCGTCCGCAGAAGACGACGCCGTGATTGCGCAGGAACACGGCAAAATGGTCGCCGAGGCAGCCCGCGAGCGCGCGGCCCCGCTCGGGCGTGCGCACCAGTTCCGACGTCGCCTCATAGCGGGGCGGCGGCGCCGGGAACCAGCTGCCGGCGCTGGATACGGCGCGCAACGGCTCGTCGGACGCCGAAAAGATCCGCCCGTGGAAGGGATGCGAGTGCACGGTGACCTCGACATCGGGACGCGCCTTCAGGATCTCCGCATGGATCGGCCACTCGCTGTGGCGGCGACCCTCCCCGGCCCGCACCCGGCCGTCGAAATCGAGGAGGATGAAGTCGCCCGCCTCGCGCACCTCGCCGAACGAGATTCCCCACCGCTTGAGCCAGAACCCGCGCCCCTCGGGGTCGCGCATCGCGGCATGGCCGAGCGTCCGGCTGGCGTGGCCCTCCATCTCGAGGATGCGACAGGCAAGGGCGAGCGTGTCGAGCGCCGCCTCGAGCCGCGCCGCCGTGGCCTCGTCCCGTTCCGTTGTTGCCTTGGCCATGCTCTCCCCCGTCCCCCCACGACGGTTCCAGCTTGCCTCTCCGACGCGAGTATCGCCGCATAGCGGCGCATGCGTCAAACGCGTCATCGGGCCCGAGGGCCGTCCGGGCGTGGGACCGAAGAATCCGGATCGGACCGGGTTTCGTTTTGCCTCCGGCGAAAATTTGCTAGCCTGCGCCGAAACGACGACGGCGCTGCGGCGCCGCCGTGGCAACGGGGAGATCGCCATGGATCATCTTACCGTCAGCGGCTATTCTCGCCGGCCCCCGCACGTCGTTGCGCAGGAAAAGGGCTTCTTCGCAAGGGAGGGTCTGGAGATCGACTTCCACGTGGTCACCCTCGCCCCGGAACACAACCGGGAGATGGCCGAGGGCAAGTGGAACGTGACGCTCTCGTCGGCCGACACCATGATCGCGCGGGCGACTTCGGACGGCGTGGATTACGTGCTGTTCATGCAGGCGGAAGAAGGGCTAGGTGCCTATCTTATCGGTCGAAGCGAGATTTCTGCCATCGAGGCCCTTCGGGACAAGCGGCTCGCCGGGGACCCCGGGGATTCCAATCTCGACCTCGTCCGCCGCAAGATCATGCGCGATCACGGCATCATGGAGGACGCCTACGAGGTGGACATCATCGGCACCTCGCCCAGGCGGCTCGAGGCGCTCCTGGAGGGCAAGGTCTCGGCGGCGATGCTGGCGCCGCCGCATTCCGAGAAGGCCCTTGCCGCCGGCGGCAGGCTCCTCGCCGCGGCCGAGGACTACGTGCCGGGATGGCCGCTGGCCTGCGGCTGGGGCCTGCGCGGCTGGGTCGAGGCCAATCGCCCCCTGGTGGTGCGCTTCATCCGGGCCTGGGCCGCCGCCGCCGATTGGCTGCTGGCCCTCGGGAACCGGGAGGAAACCCTCGATCTACTGATGGCCCGCGAAGGCATTACCCGCGAGCGCGCCGAGCACGCCTATGGGCGCGTGGTGCCCAAGGGGCGCATCAATCCCGACGCCATCCGGAAGAACATGGAGCTAAGGATCCAGCTCGACGTCTATCCGCCGCCCCATCATCCGGCCGAGCGCTTCTACGACATGAGCTACTGGTGCGAGGCGACGGGCCTGCCCGCTCCCAGGCCCGCCGGCATGCCCGCCAACGCCGCCGCCTGACGGCGCGGTCCTCGCCCAAGGAAAAAGGGCCCGGCCGAAGCCGGGCCCCCCTGCCGCGCGGAAAGCGGGTCACCGGCAGGCGATCTTGGCCGCCGTCGAATTGGGGCCGACATGGGTGACCTCACAGGTCATGCCGGCCTTGATGCCCGACCGGCCCGCCTTCTTGCCGGCGATGGTAACCTGGGTGCGGCTCTTGCTCACGCCCACCGTCATGTCGCCCTTCTTGCCGGCGAATGAGACACGGCGGCCGCCCTTCTCCACCGCGGAGACCTTCACCGTTTCGACCGTGGCCTCGGGCACGCCGAGGAGCTTCTCGGTCTTGGTCACGAGGTCCGACGGCGTCGCGGCCAGACCCGCGATGCGCTTCTGGATCACCTCGCCGGTGAGCGGCCGGACCTCGAGCCCCTGCTTCCTCGCCTCCTCGACGAGCTTCGGGTCCTTCATGGTGGCGTCGAACGAGCGCCGCAACGCCTCGACGCGCTCCTTGGGAAGGCCCGGCGGCGCCAGGGTGGGCCGGCCGATCTCCATGTTGGACGAATAGAAGGCGAGAATCGTCTTCTGCTCCTGGGTCGTGGCGAATTGGAATACCGAGGGGATCTTTGTCCCAGCGATGGGCTCGCTCTCCAGGTTGAACAGCACGTGGGCCTTGCCCGTCTTGACCCAGTCCGGCCGGGACTGCAGGAACGCCCCGTAGGTCTGGCAGATGCCCTGGACCTCGCCCCGCTCCATGGCGAGTACGACGTCGGTGGCGCCGCTATAGCCCTCGATCAGCTTGAACTTCATGCCCAGAAGGCCCCGCAGCAGGTTGGGGGTGGTGCTGACGGCGGTGCCGGCGCCGGCGCCGCCCACCAGCAGCTCGTTCTCGAACAGGTCCTTCGCCGTCTTCACCTTGCCGCCGGCCATGGCGATGCAGACGCGGTTGGAGAGCTCGGGGCTCCCGATCCAGTTGAAGTTGACCGGATCGTACTTGACCGCGGGATGGTTGAGCACCGCCCGAGTCGGGATATTGCGGCTGATGGTGCCCACCACCGTGCCGTCCTTCGGCGCCACGTTGTAGAGGTGGTTGGCGGCCTTGATGTGGCCGCCCCCGGGCATGTTCTGCGCGACGAAGTTGGGATTGCCGGGGATGTGCCGGCCCCAGTGCCGGCTCATCATCCGCGCCCAGGTGTCGTAATTGCCCCCCGGGCTCGAACCGATGATGAAGGTGATGGTCTTGTCCTTGTAGAAATCCGCAACCGACTGTGCCGGCACGGAACCGGCCAGACCGGCCCAGGCGACGGCGGCGAGGCTTCCCGCCGCGATGATGTGGTGTCTCACGATTGCCTCCCGTGGTTGGGTTCCCGCTTACACCTCCGTTTGGCCGGGCACGGCGCCCCGCCCGCGCGTGGCTCAGCCTTCCGCCGTTTCGAGGGTCTCCTTCTTGCCTTGGTCGCCCACGAGCTCCACGCGCTCGAACCCGTGGACCGAAAGATCGATGTTGTTGCCGTCGGGATCGGTGGTCCGCGCCTCGGCGTAGGGCCGGTCGTCGGGCCTCCTGGCGGGCTCCTCGATGCCCCATTCGGCGAGGCGCGCGTTGATCTCGTCGGGATTCTCGATGTGGAAGCCGATATGGTTGAGCCCGTTGGGCTTGCCCTCGGCCTTGTTGCGCAGGAGCGCGACGTTCATGACGCCGTCGGTCAGGAACACGCTGCCGCTGGGCGGGCGGTGGAGGACCTTCATCTCGAAGACCTCCGTGTAGAACTTCGCCAGTCTTTCCGGATCCCGGGTGATGATGGCGATATGCCGGAGTTTCGCCATTGAGTCCTCCCCCTTGGCTGTCTTGCTTTCGGGGAAGCTTCCCACCTCCCCCCGCCCCCGTCAATGCCGCCGAAGGCCGGATCGAGGGCCGGGAAGCCGGGGCCGGCTACTCCGCCGCCTTCCGGCCCCTGGCCGCTTCGATGGCGCGCCAGATGCGCTCGGGCGTCGCCGGCATCTCGACGTGGCGGATGCCGTAGACCGACAGCGCGTCGACGAGCGCGTTGGCGACCGCGGGCATGGCGCCCACGGTGCCCGCCTCGCCCGCGCCCTTGACGCCGAGGGGGTTGGTCCTGGTGGGCACCGGATTGCAGGCCACCGCCATCGCTGGAAAGTCCGCCGCGCGGGGCATGGCGTAGTCCATGAAGGAGCCGGTGAGCGCCTGTCCCGTCTCCGGGTCGTAGCACATGTCCTCCATCAGGATCTGTCCCGCCCCCTGGGCGATGCCGCCGTGAACCTGCCCTTTCAGCAGGTTCATGTTGAGCACGGTGCCGACATCGTCCACGACGCAATAGTTGAGGAGCTGGATGCGGCCGGTCTCCTCGTCGACCTCGAGTTCGCAGACGTGGCAACCGTTGGGATAGTTGGCCGCCTTGGAGACGTGGACGGCGCGCTCGACCAGGCCCGGCTCCATGCCATCGGGCAGGCTCTTTGGATTCACCGCGGCCTTGGCGATCTCCTTGATGGTGAGCGTCCGGTTGGACTTGGGCGAGGAGAACACGCCTTCGAAAAAAGCGACATCGTCCACCCCAACCTCGAGAAGATGCGCGGCGATCCGCGTGGCTTTGGCCACCACCTTCTCGGTCGCGAGATGGACGGCCGAGCCTCCCAGCGTCGCCGACCGCGAGCCGCCCGAGCCCTGGCCGAAAGGCACCCGCTCGGTGTCCCCCCAGACGTAGTCGACCTCGTCCATGGCGAGGCCGAGCCGGTCGCAGACGATCTGCTTGAACACCGTCTCGTGGCCTTGGCCGCTGGTCACCGACCCGACGAGGATCGTCGCCGTGCCCGAGCGGTCGAACCGCACCTCGGCGCCCTCGATGCCCGGCGAGGCCGCCTTCTCGATGGTGTTGGAGAAACCGAGGCCGCGCAGCTTTCCTCGCGCCCGCGCCTCGGCACGGCGCCGCTCGAAATTGGCGTAGTCCGCCATCTCCAGAGCCATGTCCAGGTTCTTCCCGAAATCGCCGCAGTCATAGGTGAAGGTGAGCGCCGTCTTGTAGGGGAAGGCGTCGGTCGGGATGGTGTTGATGCGCCGGAGCTCCGCCGCGTCGAGGCCGATCTCGTCGGCGGCGACATCGATGATGCGCTCGATCACGTAGGAGGCCTCGGGCCGGCCGGCGCCCCGGTAGGGCCGGGTCGGAACGGTGTGGGTGAACACCCCGGTCACGTCCACGTGGATGGCCGGGATCCGGTAGACGCCGGCCAGGCCCCCGAGATTCGCGACCGGAGGATTGACGGTGGCCTGCATGAGATAGGCACCGAGGCCGGCGACGGTGCGCACCCTCAACCCCCGGAAGCGATTCGCTTCGTCGAGCGCAAGCTCCGCCTCGGTCACATTGTCGCGGCCCTGGGAATCGCTCAAGAGCGCCTCCGCCCGGGTGCTGGTCCATTTCACCGGGCGGCGCAGCAGCCTGGAGGCCAGGAGCACCAGCCCGACCTCGTTGTAGACGGCCGACTTCATCCCGAAGCTGCCGCCGATGTCGGCGGCGATGACACGCACCCGGCTCTCGGGCACCTTGAGCACCTTGGCGGCGATCTGGTTGCGGTAGTTGAAGGCCCCCTGAAGCGTCGTGTAGAGGGTGTAGTGATCGCTGGTCCAGTCGTAGTCGGCGACGCAGGATCGCGGCTCGATGGCATTGGCGGCGACGCGGTTGATCACGAGCTTGTGGCGGATCACCCGCGCCGCCCCGACGAAGGCGGCGTCGGTCGCCTCCTTGTCGCCGCCGATGTGGACGAAGCAGATGTTACCCGGGCAGTCCTCCCATACCAGCGGCGCGTTCGGCTTGATCGCCTCCTCCGTCGACGTCACCGCCGGCAGCGGCTCGTAGGCGACCGCCACCAGTTCGGCGGCATCCATGGCGGCGAAGGGGGTTTCGGCGACGATGAAGGCGACGTAGTCGCCGACCCGCCGCACCCGGTCGCGCACCAGCGCCGGCGCCGGGGGGACGTACATGGGGGAGCCGTCGCGCCTCTTGAAGGAGCCGCCGGACGGGATGTCGCCGAAGCCCGACGCCGCCCAGTCCTCCCCGGTGAGGACGGCGAGCACTCCGGGCGCGGCCTTGGCGGCTGCGGTGTCGATGGACAGGACGCGGGCATGGGCATGGGGCGAGCGGAGGACGACGCCATGGGCCATGCGCGGCAGCCTGACGTCGTCCACGTAGCGCCCGCCGCCCCTGAGCAGGCGCGGGTCCTCCGACCGCGGGACCGGCCGCCCGATCGCATACTCGCCCATGTCCCCTCCTTCCGCTGTGCTGGCGCTGGCGCGGCCGGGCCCCTGGGCCCGGCCGTGACCGCCATCATATCACAGCCCCGGGAAAGCCAAGGTCCCCGAGCCCTTCCGGCTTGGTCTGCCGGGCGGGTCCGCGCCGACGGGCGGGAATCTTTACCCCGGCACGCGGGGCGTCTTGTATTTTATATCTCCCTTCCCATATGATCCGCCGTCGTCGCAAGGTGCGACGCAACGATACTCGAGAGGCTCACAGCGCGCCGCCACGCGTCCTCGACCGCGTACCCAAGTCGAGCCATCCCACCGACAATCGAACAGACCGGACCGGGGCAGCCTGCCTCGAACCGGCACAGGTGCGCTCTTCCGTGGTCTGGATTAGGCGTGAACCCGTTGCGCCCGGCGCAACGGGGGACGTTGCGGGTGCCCGAGACGAAAGGGAACCGCTTCCATGGAAACCTTCTGGGACGTCGCAATGCTCGATGCCGCGAGCAGGGCATTGCTGATCATGCTCGATCCCCTGCGACTATTCTTTCTGTTCGCCGGCGTCATCCTCGGCCTGATCCTCGGCATCCTGCCGGGTATCGGCGGGATCGCCGGAACCGCCCTCCTCCTTCCCTTCACCTTCGACATGGACCCGTATTCGGCCTTCGCGTTCCTGCTGGGCCTCGGGTCGGTGACCGCCACCGGCGATACAATCCCGGCCGTTCTGTTCGGCGTGCCCGGCGGCGCCGGCTCGGCGGCGACCGTCCTCGACGGCCTGCCCATGGCCAAGAAGGGCGAGGCCGGCCGGGCGCTTTCGGCGGCCTACATGGCCTCGCTAGTGGGCGGCGTATTCGGCGCCGTGTTGCTGGCCGTCTGCATTCCCATCCTAAGGCCGGTGATGCTCTACATCGGCTCCCCGGAACTTCTCTCCTTCGCCGTCTTCGGCATGTCCATGGTGGCGGTCCTGTCCGGCTCCTCGCCCCTGCGCGGCCTTGCCGCCGCGTGCTTCGGCGTGATGATCGCGATGATCGGGTCCGACCCCCAGACGGGGACCCTGCGCTGGACCATGGGCTCCCTCTACCTCTGGGACGGCATGCCCATCGTGCCCGTCGCGCTCGGCCTGTTCGCCCTTCCGGAGCTCGCCGACCTCGCCATCGCCCGCACCGCCATCTCCGGCGAGAGCGTCGGCAACGTGAACCGCGGCGCCTGGTCCGGA
This sequence comes from Alphaproteobacteria bacterium, assembly GCA_036396355.1. GTDB lineage: Bacteria > Pseudomonadota > Alphaproteobacteria > SMXQ01 > SMXQ01 > DASWKZ01. The sequence goes on along the minus strand of DASWKZ010000158.1, from coordinate 24,017 downwards.
ATCCGCGACGTCTACAAGAACTGGTGGCTGGTGCTGCGCTGCTCGTGGATCGGTGCCGGCCTCGGAGCGGTCCCCGGGATCGGTGCGTCGATCATCGACTGGGTGGCCTACGGCCATGCCCTGAAGACCGAAAAGGGCGCGAGCCACAGCTTCGGCACTGGCGACGTCCGCGGCGTGATCGCGTCCGAGAGCTCCAACAACGCCAAGGAGGGCGGGGCCCTGGTGCCCACCATCGCCTTCGGCGTCCCGGGCTCGGCCTCGATGGCCATCCTCTTGGGCGCGTTCCTGATCCACGGCCTGATTCCGGGGCCGGACATGCTGACCAAGAACCTGGACGTGACCTACTCCATGGTGTGGTCGGTGGCGCTGGCCAACATCCTCGGGGCGGGCATCTGCTATGCGTTCAGCCAGCAGTTCGCCAAGCTCGCCATCCTGCGCTACACGCTGATCCTGCCGCCGATCATGGCCATCGTCTATCTCGGCGCGTTCCAGGGCCAGCGCCAGTGGGGCGACCTCTACGCGCTGCTCTTCTTCGGCACCCTCGGATGGGCCATGAAGCAGCTCAAATGGCCGCGCCCGCCGATGGTGCTGGGCTTCGTCCTGGGCGACCTGCTCGAGCGCTACCTGTTCATCTCGGTGGAACGCTACGGCACCGACTGGATCTGGCAGCGCCCGGTCGTGGTCGTCATGCTCGGGATCGCCGCCCTCGGTCTGCTTCGGCCGTTCATGCACGAAGTGAAGGCCGAGGGCGGTGTCAGCGGGATGCTGCTCGGCATGCGCCGTTTCTCCTTCCCGAAGGACGCGATCTTCACGGCGGGCTTCCTCGTCCTCGTCGCCGTGATGCTCAGCCAGGCGTTCGAGTGGAACTACGACGCCAGGATCATCCCGGTGATCGTGGGCGTCGCCGCCCTGGTCTTCGCCGGCCTCAGCCTGATGAACCAGGTGCTGCGGGGCGGCGACAAGGTGGCCCACGGGAGCGAGGGCATCATCCAGGACGCCCAGCGCGCCATCCACATGGATATCAGCTCCGAGGGCCAAGCCCACCTGACCGTCAGGGTCATCGTCCAGCGCGGCCTGATCTTTTTCGGCTGGCTGGTCGCCTATATGGGCAGCATGGCGGCGATCGGTGTGCTGGCCACGACCTTCGTCTTCATGGTCTCCTACATGCGGATCGAGGGGCGGGAGCCTTGGAAGCTGTGCCTGATCAACGCGGTGGCCATGGTCTTCTTCACCTGGCTGCTGTTCGACCACTTCCTGACGATCCCGTGGCCCTACACCTACCTGGGTGACCTGTTCCCGCACCTGCGCGAGATCGTTCCCTCGCTATAGGACGCCAAAGCAAAAACTCGAGGGCGGGGAGAACCCCCGCCCTCCGTTTTCCTCCGATTACCCGTGCGATTCTGAAGATGGCAGCGAAGCTCGGGATCACTAGAGGATGAGCCCTGCGGTCTCGCGAAGAACCTCCGAGCTGCCCCGCCAGATCATATCCAGCGCCACGTATGCGACGATGGCGAGCCCGACATAGGCGAGCCAGTGGAAGCGCTCCAGCAGGCGGGCGATGTAGTTGGCGGCGACCGCCATCAGCGCGATGGACAGCACCAGGCCGAAGATCAGCACCTCGAAATGCTCGCGCGCGGCGCCGGCGACGGCCAGCACGTTGTCCAGCGCCATCGAGACGTCGGCGACGACGATCGCCAGCAGCGCCTGGGAGAAGCTCTTGGGCTGGGGCCCGGGCAGGCTGGCCTCGGCCATGGCTCCACCGGCGCCCTCAAGGATGACCCTGGCCTCGTTCTCCTGGGTACGGATCTCGCGCCACATCTTCCAGCACACCCAGAGCAGCAGCAGCCCGCCCGCCAGTGTCAGGCCGATGATCGTCAGCAGGTGGAAGGTGATCAGCGAGAGCACGATGCGCAGGACCGTGGCGACGAGGATGCCGATCACGATCGCGCGCTTGCGCAGTGCCGGCGGCAGACCGGCCGCCGCCAGGCCGATGACGATGGCGTTGTCGCCGGACAGCACCAGATCGATGACGATGACGGAACCGAGGGACGCAAGCCAGTCGAGGGAGAACATGGGCAGGAAACCGGAATTGGGGGGTCGGGACGGGGCGTATATTTGATGGACCGGCGGCGTTTCGTCAATGAGGACCCGACCCCTTTTTTTCAGCCGAGACCGCGTCAGCCCCCGCAGACGATCCAGCGGCGGGGGAAGTCGTTCAGGGATTCGCAGCCGTTCCTGCCGACCACAAGGGTCTCGCCGAACTGGAGTCCCATGCGCTCGTCCCCGGTGATGACGTTGGGCTGGATCACGATGGTCATGTTCTCCCGGAAGACGGTCCCGGGGCCGTCGTGGCGCCGGGTCGCCGCGGTCTGGAGGATCGGCGGATACTGGTTGGTGCCGTGCAGGAGGTCGTCGTAGATCGTGTAGCCCCGGCCGTGAATGAGATCGGCCGCCTCCTCGACCTCGCGGGTCGTGGTGCCGTCCTTGATGAGATTCGCCAGCGTCTCGAACGCCTCGACGGCGACATCGTGGAGAGCCCGCCATTGCGGCGTCGGTCCCTCCCCCAGCGAATAGGTCCGGTGAATCTGGCCGGAATACCCCCACCACGCGCCGCTGATCTCGGTGATCAGGCAGTCGCCCCTGGCAAGCCTGCGGCTCGACGGGTATTGGGCGGGCACCGGGAAATGGGGATCGCGCATGGGCATGGAGGTCAGGAAGTGGATGCCCGCGTAGCCCCCTTCGGCAAGGTAGGCGGGCTCGATCAGGGCGGGAATCTCGTCCTCGCGCATGCCCTCGCGGAGCCCGTCGGCGATCGCCTGCATGGACCGGTCGGTGAGCTCCGAGGCGAAGCGGATGCGGGCGATCTCCTCGTCGCTGCGGACGGTGCGCATCATGCGGAAGGCGCCGCTCACGTCCTTGACGGCCGCGCCCGACACGCGGTCGCGAATGACGCGGTAGTGGCGGTAGGGGACGGCGCCGACCATGCCGATCCGCTTCCCGCGCAGGCCGCGCTCCACCAGCAGCGCGGCGACGGTCTCCTGGGTGCTGGCGCCGGCCCAGCGGACGTCGCGGACGACCGAGAGAACCCGCGCCATGGGCACGTGGTTGTAGAGCTGCAGGACCACCACGGGGTCGCGGTCGGACTGGAACAGCACGTAGGCCTCGCGGCTGCCCGGCCAGTCGGTCAGCCAGTAGATCTCGGACGAGAACCGGCCGGTGCCGTAGACGAGGAGCGCGTCGATGCCTTCGTCCTCCATCAGCGCCCGCACCTTGCCGTGGCGCACCGTCATCTCGGCCTCGGAGAACCTTGGAAAATCCGATCTTTTACGCATCCTGACCGTCCCGCCGGGGTGATGCCTCGGGTCGTGGCTTTTCAGAGGGAGGGTCCGCCCTCAAGCCCGCCCTCCGCGTCGGCAATAAAGATTCCCGTCCGCGCACCCTCCAACGTGGCGGACTCGAACCACTCACGCGCCGTCCGCCAAACAATCGAACGGCCCTGCTCCCACATCACGAAATGGGATGCACAATTGATCATAAGAAACACCTTCTCCGCGGTTCCAAGATCGCGGTAGAGCGCGGCGTTGGAGTCCACGAGCCGGTCATGCTCGCCGGCCATGACCAGGGTCGGGACGGCGAGGCGCGCCGCCCGAGACGCCGTCCAGCCCCAGTAAGTCCTGGTGGGCGAGCGGAGGACGCCCGGGCCCCAGCCGGCGCCCACGGGGTCGGTGGCCAGGCTGGCCTGCCAGAGCACATCGAAGACATCGTCTTCGACCTGCCCGGGACAACGGATATTTGGACGCCACCGTTCATGCTCTCCAACCGCACGGCTTTGGATCGTCAAGGGAAACCCAGGTACGGGTAACGTCGGAGGCGGAACGTCGGAGCCGTCGCGGCGATAATTCGATGAGGCGAGAATCACGAGCCTGTCCACCTTCTCGGGGTGGCGCAATGCGTAAGTGCCCGTTCGGATACCTCCGCCCGACCAGCCGAAGAGGCTCACCTTCTCGACGCCGCGAAGGCGTCGGATGCACTCGACGGCGGCGTCGATATCGGCCGTCTCCGAACGGCTGTCGACGAGCACGAAGGGATAGGTTGGCTGCGTCGGCTCGGCCGGACTCCCCCGGGCAAGGACCGCCCGGTCCGCCGGCGAAAGGTTTCGGGGATCGTCCATCATCGGGCGATCCGAGTAGCCGTAGCCGGTCATGTCGAGGGCGAACACGTCGAAGCCGGCGCGGGCGAGCGCCGTCATGAAGCTGTAGTCGCGATGGCCGAAATCGAAGGCCACCGTGCCCGGCCAGAATCCGCCATGGACCATGAGCACGACCCGTCCCTCGGCCACGCTTCCGGGCGGACCGTCGGCGATGGTCGCCGATACCTTCTCGCGCAGGAAGAGACGCACCGTTTGCCCGGCGATGGCTGGCACGGCCGAGACATGCTCGACGAACCGGTCGATCGTCCGGATGCCGTCCCCGTCGTGATCGTCCCGCATCGCCGCGCGTGGTGGTCCCAGGGCCCGCCCGTCGCGCGGATCGGCGGCCGACGGATCGCGTGGATCGCCCGTCTTCATGATCGCAAAATCCCCGGGAAAGTGTACCATCACGGCAGAGGGACAAGAAGCCGACCGGCCGGCGGCCGACCGTTCCGGGGGACTCGCACCATGTCCGAGCAGGAGACCACGATACGGGCGCTCGCCCGATGGGTTTCGGCCCACCGCACCGAGGCCCTGCCCGCCCCCATGATCGAGCAGGCCAAGCTCCTGATCCTGGATACCATCGGCTGCGCCGTCGCCGCCCTCGGGGAGCATGAGGCGCGGGCCACGGTGGAAGCCGTGACCGCGCTCGGGGGCGCGCCCCAGAGCACGGTGATCGGGGTGCCGGGCAAGTCCTCCGTGCCCAACGCGGTGCTCGCCAACGGCGCCCTCCTGCGCTTCCTCGACCTCAACGACTACCTCGTCGATTTCGACGCCGACGGGATCGCCATGGGCGGACATCCCAGCGACAACATCGCCGTGGCGCTCGCTGCTGGCGAATGGCGCGACAGACCGGGCGCCGAGGTCTTGGCGGCGGTCGCGATCGGATACGAGATCTACGGCCGCATGAAGAACCTGATCGACCCCGCCGGCCCCTGGGACGGCACCAGCGCCTCGGGCATGGCGGCGCCGGCCATGGCCGGTCGCCTCATGGGGCTCGACGAGGGGCGGCTCGCCCACGCGCTCGCGCTCGGAGTCGCGCGGGCGGCCACCCCGGCCGTCATGCGGGCCGGCGACATCTCGGCGGGGAAGTACCTCGCCAACGCGCTCATCGCCCAGTCCGGCGTGCAGGCGGCGATGCTCGCGGCCGGCGGCGTGACGGGCCCGCTGGAGGCGCTCGACCACGCCCGCGGCCTCGGCACGGTGTTCCGTCCCGACCGCGACTTCTCGATCCTCACCAGGCCGCTTCCCGAGGACGGCGCGCTCATGCGCTCCCACGTCAAGGCGTTCCCCTGCCTCGCCACTGGGCAGACCGCCGTCGCTGCCGCCATCCGCATCCACCACATGCTCCGGGGCCGAACCGACGCCATCGAGCGCATCAACGTGACCATGGCCGATACCTCGGTCATCCGGCGCCAGCAGACGGATCCCGGCCGCCTGGATCCCACCTCGCGGGAGGCGGCCGACCACAGCTTCCCGTTCCTCGTCGCCGTCGCGCTCGCCGACGGCAGGCTCACCCCGCGCCAGTTCGACCACGAGCGCTGGAACGAGCGCGCGATCCGCGCGCTGATGGCGCGTACCACGCTGGCGACCGATCCGGCATTGAACGAGGCCGGCGAGCGGGGCCATCCCTGCGTCGTCCGGGTAGTCACCCGCGACGGCACCGAGCACGTCGCCGAGGAGCTGGAGATGCCGGGATCGGCCGCGGGGGGCATCGACCGGCCGGCAGTGCTCGACAAGTTCGACGCGCTCGCCTCGGACGCGCTAGGCGCCGGGCGGCGCGACATGGTCAAGGACTCGGCGCTCGGCCTCGAGCGCCTGTCGTCCATCCGCCCCCTCATGGCGGCGCTCGGCGCGGGCGCCCGTCTGGACAGCACCGCGCGCGGCAGGTCATAGTCTGCGCGAAACCACCCACATCCGGCCGGACGTTCATGCGAATGTCGGGGGCATCGCCGCGGCCGCGGCACCCCCGAGAGAGGGGAGGACCCCACCATGCGTATCCTGTTCCTGAACAAGGCGCCGCGCAACGCCGCCACCTATGACGTGGAGAGGATCGAGAAGCTGCTCAACGGCTATGCCTCGGCCGGGACCAGGGTGGAGATCGGCTTCCCCGATGACTTCCCCGGCTCCAAGATCGAGGAGGTGATCGGCGGCCAGAGCAGGCTCAACGGCCTCGATCACATGATGGACGTGCCGGCCCTGATCCGGAAGATCGTGTGGGCGGCGGACAACGGCTATGACGCCGTGATCCAGAGCAACACGTTCGATCCCGGGGTCGATGGCGGGCGGCTGACCGTGGGCATCCCGGTGATCGGTCCGTTCCGCACCACGCTGCATGCGGCCGCCATCCTCGCCGACCGCATCGGCATCACGGTGCCGCTTTCCTCCCATGTGCCCTATACGTGGCGGCTGCTGCGCTCATACGGCATGGACCACATGGTGACCGACGTGCGGCCCATCGAGATCTACGGCCCCGACCTGATGGCGCGCCGCGCCGAGATCACCGAGACCACGGTCGGATTGATCAAGGACCTCGTGCGCGAGACCGGTGCCGAATGCGTGATCCCCCTGGGCGGGGCCATCATCCCCTACGTCGTGGATACGGCGGACCTCGAGGCGGGCTCCGGCATTCCGGTCTTCAACACCAAGGCGGTCTCCATCCGCTTCGCCGAGACCTGCGTGGCCCTGGGCATGAGCCACAGCCCGCTCACCTACCCACGGGCCGCGATCCGCTACGAGGACTTGAGCGCGCGCGCCTGACGCGGCCGTCGGCGTCGATGCCGGGGGCAGCGCGGGCGGCGGCGGTCCCGGCGATCCGTCCGAACACCGCGCCTGCGATCAGGCCGGAGCCGCCCGGATAGTTGAAGTAGAACAGGCCTCCCACGGTGGAACCGCAGGCATAGAGCCCCGGGATCGGCCGGCCGGCCACGTCCACCACCTCCGCGCCCGGCGTAATCCGCAGCCCGCCGAAGGTGAACGTGATCCCGCAGGTCACGGCGTAGGCCTCGAAGGGCGGGGTATCGACGGGATTGGCCCAGTTGGATTTCGGCACCGCGAGGCCCACGGTATGGCGGCCGTCCTTGACGTTGGGGTCGAAGGGAACGTCCGTGCGCACGGCGGCATTGAAGGCCGCAACCGTCTCAAGGAACCGATCCGAGTTCATGCGATAGAGGTTGCGGGCGAGATCCTCGATCGAATTCGCGCGCACTTTCGTCACCTGCCGGATGCGGTATTCGTCGCGCAGCAGCCCCAGGACCTTGCCGTCGAACACCTGCCACGCGAACTGGTGCGGCTGGCGGAGGATCACCCCGCCGTATTTCGCATAGGTGAAGGTGCGGATGTCGGCGCCCTCGTCGAGGAACCGCTCGCCGTCGGTGTTGACCACGATGCCGTACTGGTAGGAGTCCTTCTTGAAGTCGACGCCGACGGCGATATCGCCGAACTCGGGCGCGCTCAGGTCCCAGGCGACGGAATGGCACCCGGACCAGTTGCCGGCGGCGCTGGCCCCCGCCTCGAGGCCCATGCGGAGGCCGTCGCCGGTGTTGAAGGCGGTGCCGCGGACCTTGGCGAGGTCCCAGCCCGGCCCCAGGTAGCGCGCCCGCCACGCAGCGTTGGATTCGAATCCGCCCGAGGCGAGGACCACACAGGGGGCACGGAAGGCCTCGACCCCCCGTCCGCGCCGGGCCCGGACCCCCTCGATTCCATCCTCGCCATGGATCAGGGAGACGGCTCGGGTTTCGTAGGCCACCGGGATTCCGGCGCGTTCGACTGCGGCGAAGAGGGCGTTCATCAGCCCGGCACCGCCGCCCGAGACGTGGAACGGGGAACCACCGCGGAACCGCATCTTGCCGCCCACCCGGTAGCCCTGGCTCGCGTAATTGGGGATGAACCGGACGCCCTGCCCGCGGAGCCAGGCGGCGGTGTCCACACCCTCCCGAGCCAGTACGGCCACCAGCTCCGGATCGGCGCGGCCCTCGGTGATCCGGTCGAAATCCTCGAAGAACGCATCAGTGTAGCTGCCGAACTCCGTGGTCTCGACCTCCTCCGGGCCGAGATCGGGAACCACGCGGAGCACGTCCTCAAGACCCCCATAGGCGAGGCGGAAGGCGCCCGCCGCGAACGCCGAATTGCCGCCGCGGTGCTCTTCCGGCGCCGCCTCCAGCACCAGTGGGCGCGCGCCCGCCTCCCGGGCCGCGAGTGCGGCGCTGAGGCCGGCGATCCCAGCGCCGACCACGATGACGTCCCAAGCGGCTTCCGACATGCCTCCCCCGCCTCTCCCGCGATCCCAGGCCTAAGCGAACACTACCCCTCCAACGCGGAGAGACCAATCGCTGTCCCATGGAAGCCTTCCCCAGGAAGGGGCCTGTGCCGGGTCCGCCTCGGGGCACGCCGTGTTGACATGCCGGGCATCCATGAATGACCTTTGAGGCAGGGACACGACCGCAGCGAAATCGCTGATTCCCCGCGAATCAGCCTCCAAAGGGCACCCGTCGCCTTGAGGAGACAATGAGTCGCGTCAGGGCCAACCACAGATCAATGGAGAGAGACCATGGCCATCATCCGACTGATCCATGTCAAGGTAAGCCGGGACCAGATCACAGAGGCGGAACGGATCTGGAAGGAGGAATGCGCGCCGCTGATGATCAAATCGCCCGGCTGCACCTCCGAGAAGCTCCTGAAATGCCTCGATGAGCCGGGCGAGTTCATCTCGTACTCCGAATGGGAAAGCGACGATGCCATAGAGCGGTATCGCGGCAGCGCGGCGCACGGGGAAATCCAGGCGCACGCTCGTCGGCTTCAGGGCGCGCAAGCCGTGGTGAAGCGCTACGCCCTCCTGGGCTAGCGCGGCATGTCGGCGATCACGCGCCCGTCGTCTTCGCCGACGGGATCGGGATGAGCCTCGGCGATGCGCCGAATCTCGTCCTCGATCCCGAGGAAGGCATCGACAATGTCGGGGTCGAAATGGCTCCCGCGGCCGTCACGGATGTACCTTATCGCGTCGTCGTGGGACATGGCATTCCGGTAGATGCGATGGGAGATGATGGAATCGTAGACGTCGGCAATCGCCATCAGCCTCGCGGGAACGGGGATATCCTCTCCGGACAAACCCTCCGGATACCCGCTTCCATCCCACTTCTCCTGATGCGAACAGGCGATCTCGGCGGCAATGCGCAGAAACGGGCTGCCCGCGCCAAGCGCGCGTTCCGCCGTGAGAATCGCGTCGCGACCTATGGTGGTGTGGCTCTTGATGACCTCGAATTCCTGCCGGGTCAGGCGACCCGGTTTCAGAAGGATACTGTCGGGGATTCCGATCTTGCCGATGTCGTGGAGGGGCACGGCGCGGTAAATGAGCTCGATCGAGCCCTCGTCCAACACGCTTGCGAAACGTGGGTGATCCCTGAGGACCATCGCCACCGCCCGCACATAGCGCTGGGTGCGGCGGATATGGTTGATCGTCTGATCGTCGCGAGTTTCAGCGAGGGATCCCAAGGCCGTAATGGTGACATCGTATACGGCATGAGCCTCAGCCATGCGCCGTTCCACCTCGGCGCCTATCGCCTCATTGAGACCGTCGAGCTCGGCGCGCACCCTCTTAAGTCCCAGATGAGTCGCCACTCGCGCCCACAATAACAGGGGACTGACGGGCTTCGTGATGAAATCCGCGGCGCCGAGGTCGAATCCCTTCTGCTCGTCATCCATATCCGATATCCCGGTCAGGAGGATGACCGGAATTATCTGCGTCCTCGAATCCTCCTTGAGCGCTTTGAGAACTTGATATCCATCCATATCGGACATCAGGATATCGAGAAGGACGATGTCCGGCGGCTCATTGGAGCGCGCGATCTCTATTGCCTTGTCGCCACGGTTCGCGAGTTTGACCGAGTAACGATTGCGCAAGAGCCCACTGATCAAGTGCAAATCGTCCGGCGTATCGTCGACAACCAGGACGGTCGGCCTCCGATCCCCAGCCGAGGCAACGTCAGTCACGGAATACTCCGCCGATCATGATTTCGCGCTCTCGCCTGGCAACGAAATCATCATGACATATGGCCCAACACGGCCCGGCAATGTTTCGCCGCAATCTCGTAATCGAAATTTTCCATGGCCGTCGTGATTTCGGCCATTTGCGCAGCATCCAATAGCTTCGCAAGCACGAGTCCGTGAGACTCGAACAGCTCGGACGCCTCGGCATCATTGGATTCGAGCAGGTTGGCCAATCGTTCCAGGATGGCGCGGCCATCGCCATTGACAGAGCTTTCTTTCGCATCCGCCGAAGACGGGGCGTCATCCAAACGCCCGATTCCTTCGGCAATGACCGCAACGGTGGATTCCATGGCAGACGCGAAGGATTCCAGGCGCGCTGCCGCCTCACTGGAATCGGCGCCCTTCTTCAAGGAGTCCTCGAGTTCCAAGGCCGCCGATCGCGCGGCGCGGGCCCCGATGTTCACGCTTATATCCCTGGCGGTTTGAACGAGACGGATCGCGCGGCGGCGGTCCCCGGCCTCCATGGCCTCGCGAACCTGCCGTGCCGCATTTTGCTGTCCCTTGGCGAATCTTCGGAGAAGCTCGAGATACAGCCGGGAATCATTGGAGCTCCGACGCAGCCCCTCCGCCACGTCGACCCCAGGAATCTCGGGTATCTTTGGGCCGGCTTTCGGGGTTGGCATTGCCGCGGCGGATTGAAGGGCGGACTCCCGCCGGACCCCGGCCGGAGCGATGGCTTGTCCCGTCCAGTCCGTATCATAATCGTGCATGGGGAGACGCCTGTCGCTTGGAAGGTGACCGACGCTGCCCTTCCCAGTTCGTAGATTTGCTTCGGCGGACCGCTCCGCCGCCGTCATCCGCTCCTGCGCTTGGGCAATCTTCTCTTCCGCCTGGACGAGCTCCTTCTCCAGCTCTGCCTGCTTTTTCTCCGCCCGAACGCGCGCCTCCTCCGCCTGCTTGGCTCTTCGCTCGGCCATCGAGCGACTCTTCTCGAGCTGGGCAAGTTTCGCCTCCGCCCGGGCGCGTGCCTCATCGGCCTTGGCGATACTTTCGTCGGTCCGCGTACGCTTCGCCGTGGCTCGCCCGCCCTTGCCGTCGGCCCGAGCGAGCCGTTCCTCTATTTGCAGGCGCCATTCCTGGATCTCCCGTAGTCCGCTCACGTCGCGCATGGTGATAATGACGAATTCCCCACCGTCCATGGACAAGGCGCCGAGCATGATTTCCACCGGAATCTCGTGTCCCTCGGCCGACAGGGCAACGAAATCCGTATCCGGTATCTCCACGGGCTCTTGCCCGACGCCCGGGGCCTTGTTCGCGATGTAATCGCGCAATCTTTCCTGTAGCCTCTCGGGCACCAGGGATTCGACGGTTCTGTCGGCCAGCTTTTCCCTTTCCATGCCGAACATCTGCTCGGCCCTCTTGTTCACGTAACCGATGGCGCCGTCTCGGGAAACGACCAGTACCGCGTCGGGGGTTTGCTCCAGAAGCACCGACATGGTGTCTCGGTACCGCTCGAGCTCCGCGGTTCGTTCGCGGAGTTCCTCTTCCAGCTGGCGCCGCCGGCGCCCGCCGAACCAATTCGCCGCCCCCCGGGTGGGCTTGGGCGACTCCTTCACCTTCGTGGGGGGCTTAACTGACGGTGCGCGCCCCTCCTCGACCTGGGCAAGTCTTTCTTCCGCCTGGCGGAGCGCCTCCTCGGCCTGGGCGATTCTTTCATCGTCTTGCGCGCGCTTCGCCTCGATTTGGGCGAGGCTCTCCTCCGCCCGAACACGTGCCTCCTCGGCTTGGGTGATCGTTGCCCGGATCTGCGCGCGCTCCTCATCGGCCTCGGCGAGTTTCCTCAATGCCTCCGCAAGCTTCTCCTCGGTTTCTGCAACCTTCTGCTCCGAACGCGCCTGTTCCGCCTCCGCCTTGGAGAGCTTCTCATTCGCCTGGGCGCGCGCCCCCTCGATTTGGGCGAACCTTTCTTCTGCCCGCACGCGTGCCTCTTCCGCCTGAGCGGCTCTTCGCTCGGCCTGTGATCGACCCTCCTCGAATTCGGCGAGCTTCTTTTCCGCCTGAACGCGCGCCTCCTCCGACTGGGCGAGTCTTTCCGCCGCCTGGTCCGCCCTCCGCTCCGATTCCGAGCGGCTCTCCCCAAATGCGGCGAGTTTCTCTTCCGCCTGAGCACTCGCCCCCTCGGCCCGAACGGCCCTTTGCTCGGCTTGTGAGTGACGCTCCTCGAACTCGGCGAGCTTCTTCTCCGCCTGAACGCGGGCCTCCTCCAATCGGGCAAGCTTTTCAGCCGCCTCGATGGCCCTCTGTTCGGCCTGTGAGAGCCCCTCTTCGAACTGGACCAGCCTTTCATCCGCCCGACCCCGAGCCTGATCGAGATGGGTGAGCTTCTCCTCAGCCTGGACAGCTCTTTGTTCGACCTGTGAACGAGCCTCCTCCAACTCGGCGAGCTTCTCCTCCGCCCGGGCACGGGCCGCCTCGGCCTCGGCAAGTTTCCTTGCGGTCTCCGCAAGTTTCTCTTCCGTGACCGCAGCCCTCTCTCCCGAAGCCGCTTGTTCCGCTTCCGCCTTCGAGATCTTCTCGTTCGCCCGCGCGCGCTCCTCCTCGAATTGGGTAAGCTTCTCTTCGGCCTGAGCGCGCGCCGTCTCCGCCTGGGCGATCCTTTCATCCGCGCGCGCGCGCGCTGCTTCCGCCTCGGCAAGTTTCCGTGCGGTCTCCGCGAGCTTTCCCTCCGTGACCGCAGCCCTCTCTCCCGAAAGCGCCTGTTCCGCTTCTGCCTTCGAGATCTTCTCGTTCGCCCGCGCGCGCACCTCCTCGAATTGGGCAAGCTTCTCTTCGGCCTGAGCGCGCGCCGTCTCCGCCTGGGCGATCCTTTCATCCGCGCGCGCACGCGCCGCTTCTGCTTCGGCAAGTTTCCCTGCTGTCTCCGCGAGCTTCCCTTCGGTGACCGCAACCTTCTCTCCCGAAAGCGCCTGTTCCGCTTCCGCCTTCGAGATCTTCTCGTTCGCCCGCGCGCGCTCCTCCTCGAATTGGGCAAGCTTCTCTTCGGCCTGAGCGCGCGCCCTTTCCGCCTGGGCGATCTTTTCACCCGCCGACGCATGCTCCCTTTCCACTTGAGCGAGCTTCTCTTTAGCCTGAATATGCGCCTTCTCGGCCTGCGCAACCCTCTCATCGGCTTCGCTACGCTGCTCCTCGAACTGCGCGCACCTCCGCTCGATGTCTCGCAGTTCGCTCGCGTCGCGCATGGTCAGAACCAGGAACTCCCCCTCATCCAGGGCCACGGCCCCCAGTCCAATTTGAACCGGGATCTCACGTCGATCGGCCGACAGGGCAACGAGATCGCGAGCCGGAATCTCCAAGGTCTCCTGCCCCACCTCTGGAGCCTTGTGCTCAATGTGGTCGCGGATCGCTTCTCGCAACCGCTCCGGTACAAGCGATTCGACGGGCTTCCCGATCAGCTTCTCCCTGTCGATGCCGAACAGCTGCTCCGCCCGCCTGTTCACATATGCGATTGCACCCTCGCGGGAAGCGACGACCACCGGGTCAGGCGATTGCTCGAGAAACGCAGACGTGGCCTCTCGAGACCGTTCCAACGCTGCCGTGCGTTGGCGGAGCTCCTCCTCGAGCCCAGCGCTATGTCGCGCGAGTTCCCCCAACTCGGCCTCGGTCGATTGGCTCCTCCCCTCGGAGACAGGACCAACTTCCGTCGAAATGCGTCCTGCGGCCTCTTCCGCTACTCTGGCGCTACGCGACAATTCGGCCCAAGCCTTTCGACGCCGCAACGCCCCGCCCAACCAGCTTGCGACATTTCGAATCAGCTTTCGCTCCTCGTCGGCAAACGGCTGATCGTCGATATAACAAACAGTCACAGAACCGACCGTCTCTCCCTCGATAACGATGTCCTCGGTCAAATGCCGAAACGCTTCATAGAAACCCTCGGTCGAATGGCGGGAGTCGCCGTAGGTAATGCACGCCACCACATTGGACGGCTTCCGCATGCCAGTTGGCAGCGCATGGACCACGTGCTGCAGAAACTCCGCATCGGTTTGGGGATTCGAATCCGCAATTCGTGAAAGCGAGAGCAGACACGTAAGACTCTTTCGATCCTCTGCGATGTTTTCGGTCCGACTTCGCAACTCGTTCGCGGCCAGATCGAGTGCCCGACCAAGTTCCCCTATCTCATCATATGAGTCCTCTCCGGACTTCACCCGGAGATCGCCTTCGGTGAGAAGTCGTGCCACCGCGCGCAAGGCCATCAGCCTCTGCACGATGCCGCGGTCGGCGGCATACTTGACGGCGAGAGCGGTCGCGGCGCAAGCGACGACGAGAATGATGAGGTCGACAAGCAGACGCACCAGTAGATCGAGGAATAGCCCGTCATTGCTGCCGTAGAGAACAAGCGTGCCGAGGATCGGAAAACCCGGAACCGACTCGGTCCTCAGATCGAATCGAAGCACCGGGTCCTGCGTCACGCCCTCCAGCTTCGAGCCCCCCACCTCGGCAATGAGCTCGCCATCGCGGCCGAACACGCGGGCGCCGCGGATTCTGCCGATTGTCTCGAGCGGCTTAAGCATTCGCTTGATGCCCGCGTGATCGGATCGGGCGAGCAATTCCGCCAAACCGGGGGCTTGAGCCTCACCGATCGCCTTGACGGACTCCACCACCTCGCCCCGGGCACCAAACCAAAAACGTGCCTCCAGGACGCAAAAGAAGACGACCAACACTGCCGCTACGGTCAGTGTCGGGACGACAAGGAGGCGTTTGGCGACGCTATCCCGCAACAGAGACGACTCCTGATGGGCCCCCGGCTGGGCGCGGGCGGTTTGGTTAACGATACCCAATTTGCGCGAGGACCGGGAATGCGTTTCTCGTATTCATCCGATCCGGTCCGATCGCCCCGGCCGGCGCCCGCCACACCGCGCCCCCGACGGTCCCTGGAATGGCCGTCGCAGGCTAACGCCCGGGAGTGAATAAATCCTTGCTCCCGCTTCACTTTACGGCATCGGGGGGGGCCGGCGGACCGACCCGTGCGGTGGCCCCAGGTATCGGAGCCGACCCCGCTTCGGCTCCATCCCGTTGGCGCGCCGGCGCACAGCGGGCGGGGCCGCGACCGTCCTCCATCCCCGTTTAGGTAAAAAGTTATAGATATCTATGGGATTCTACCAGCGGCGCGCCCAATCCGGCGTGGTCACCTCCTCCGGCGTTAAAGGATTGAAATCGTGAAGCTCGGTTAGATCCAAGCCTCCCCCGATCACCGTCCCCGCCGACAGGACGCCGTCCCGGACCAATGCGATCCGCTCCCAACCGTCCCAGTCGGCCCAACCGGCTTCGGGAAGGGGGATCAGCTTGTCTTCCGCCTCGATCCAGACCGTCTCGGAATAGGGCCCGCCCTAGCGCGCGAAATCCACGTCCTCCAATTGACGGCAGATCTTGACGGGGTGCGACGGGTGGGCCTTCTCCCAGACCTCCCTTTCGCCGACGCGTCGATGGGTGCGCGGATCGAATCCGCGCTCCACCAGCTGCCATCCACCCCTGAGGAGGCGCTGCTCCCAAGGTGATGTTTCCGGGCCCAAATGCGCGATCCGCAGCCCGCGGGGCCGAAAGCGGGGGTGGGGCTCCAGGGCGCAGGCGGTATCGAGCAGGATATTCCCGTCGGTCTCGAAGACGCCGCCGCCGTACCAGCTGCCCGGATTGGGCCACAGGGCGAGCGCCGTGAAATAGGGCGGCTTTGAGATGGCCGTCCATGCCTCGCCGATACCCTGCTCATCGTGCCCGCCGCGTCCATGCCTGGCGGCGAAATATACGAACAGGGAACCGTCGGGGGCCAGATCGCAACGCCGCTCATAGACCCGGCCATGGAACCATTGCCCGGGTGTGAAGCGGTCGTTGGCGCGGTCCCAGAGACTGAGCTGGGCCCATTCGCTCGGCCCCCGGCGCAGCACCACCGCCACCGGCGCATCGCGGGCGAGAAAGACGGCGAGGCGGCAGGGCGATGGGGGGCTCACGGCTGGGGCGATGTGCTCGGGGCGAATGTTTGTCGCATCGAACCGGCGGCGTCCCTCACGGCTCGCGCCGGACCGGCGAGCGTGAACCCTAGACCATCGGCCGGGCGGGTGGCGAGTGCCGCCCTGTGGTATCGTGACGCCGGGCTGGCCCTGTCGGTGAGGCCGGGGCGGGCCTTGCCCGGGGAGTTCGGAGGCGTGAGGCGCGGCCCGCGAGACCCGCGCGGGGCGGCCCAGGGGGAGGAGCCGACCATGATCCCGAGGCTCAGGGCATTGCTCACGGAGTCCCTCTGGGACCTCGACCGCCGCGCCATCCCGGCCTGGCGGCGCGCGGCGATTGCCACCCTACGGCTCCTCTACGCGGTCGGCCTCGACCTCGCCCAGGGTCAGTTGACGCTGCGCGCCATGAGCCTCGTCTACACCACGCTCCTGTCGATTGTCCCCCTGCTCGCCATAAGCTTCTCCGTTCTCAAGGGATTCGGTGTTCACAACCGGATCGAGCCGCTTCTCCTCGGCGTGCTGCAGCCGCTCGGGGAGAAGGCCGGCGAGATCACCACCAGGATCATCGACTTCGTCGAGCGGGTGGAGGTCGGCGTCCTCGGCTTCGTCGGCTTCATGCTGCTGTTCTATACGGTGGTCTCGCTCCTGCAGAAGGTGGAGCGGTCGCTGAACTACGTCTGGCATATCGACCACGAGCGCACCCTGTCCCAGAGATTCCGTGACTACCTGAGCGTGATCGTGGTCGGGCCGGCCCTGGTGTTCGCCGCCATCGGCATGACCGCGTCGGTCATGAGCACCGGCGTCGTTCGCTGGCTCCTGGCCTTCGGGCCCGTCGGCAGCCTGGTGGTGCTGGCCGGCCGGCTGCTGCCGTTCCTGATGGTGGTGGGGGCCTTCACCTTCGTCTACCTGTTCATCCCCAACACTCGGGTCAGGCCCCGTTCCGCGGCACTGGGCGGCCTGGTCGCCGGCATCCTGTGGGTCCTCGTCGGCTGGGCCTTCGCCTCGATCGTCGTCACCTCCGCCAACTACGCCGCCATCTACTCGACCTTCGCGACCCTGATCCTGTTCATGATCTGGCTCTATCTCGGCTGGCTCATCCTGCTCCTCGGCGGGTCGGTGGCGTTCTATCACCAGCATCCGGAATACATCGGCGTCCGCCGGGGGGCGGTACGGTTCGGCATCCGCCTCATGGAGAAGGTGGCCGTCCTCATCGTCCACCACGTGGTGCGGACCTTCTACATGGGGGGTCCGCCGTGGACCGCCGATACCCTCGCCCAGGAGATCGGGGCCCCGATCCCGTTGGTGGAGCAGGTCCTGGAGGCCCTCCTCTCCGCCGGAATCCTATGCCGCTCCGGCGAAGACCGGCTCGCCTACATACCCGCCCGCCCCCCGGAGGAGACGCCGGCCCGGGCCATCCTCGATGCCCTCCGGGACCAGCGCGGACCCGGCCAGCCCGACCCGCGGCGCATCCCTTCCCCCGAGCCGGTCGAGGCGCTGCTCGCCGGCATCGACGGCGCAATGGAGGAAGCCCTCGGGGACTGGAGCCTCAAGGATATCGCCATGGGGAGCGGGGGGCGGCGTGAGCGCGCGCGGGACTCCGCGCGGGGCTGACGCCGCCGGACGGCGCCTCCGCGCCCGCCGAGAGCCGCGACCGCGAGGCGGTGACGCGACGCCGGGGGCGGTGCTATGGTTCAATTCCCGGCCAGAGATCGCCGGCCGGTCAGCAGGACGCCGGGACCGGCGCGGGATTCCGAGGGAGAACGAGATGAGCGTTCAAACGATTTCCAACAGCCGTTCGGTACGCGAATCCGTGAGCGAGGCCGAATGGGGGACACGCGTCGAGCTGGCCGCCGCCCATCGGCTGCTCGCCCATTTCGGCGTCACCGACCTCACCCACAATCACCTCACCGCGCGCGTGCCCGGCGAACCCGACCATTTCCTCATCAAGCCGGGGGATGCCCTGTTCGAGGAAGTGAACGCCTCCAACCTCATCAAGTACGACTTCGAGGGCAATCCCCAGCGCGACGGCGACCCGGTCTTGCGCGGCGGCGGCCTGATCATCCATGCCGGGTTGTTCGCGGCGAGGGATGATATCAATGCGATCTTCCATACCCATACCCCGGCCAACATCGGCGTGGCCTCGCAGAAGCACGGGCTCCTGCCCATCAACCAGCATGGGGTCCGGTTCATGGGCAAGATCGCCTATCACGAGTTCGGCGGCTACGAGTTCGACATGAAGCAGCGCGCGCCGCTGATCCGCGACTTGGGAGACAAGAAGATCGCGCTGTTGCGCAACCACGGCTCGCTGGTGTGCGGCGAATCGGTCGGCGAGACATACATCGCCCACCATAACCTGGAGCTGGCGTGCCAAGGCCAGCTCGCTGCCATGACCGGGGGCGCCGAAGTGGTGCTGATCGCCCCCGATGTCCGCGACTACATCGCCGCCCAGGACCGAGCCAATGCCGGGCGCCGCAAGGGCGGCGGCAAGGACTGGGCCGCCTGCATGCGCCTGGTGGAGCGGCTCTATCCGGATTTCCGCGACTGACGCGGCGCGGAACGCCACGGCGGGACCTCACTCGCGATAGGACGGATCCAGGCGGTCCATCTGGCGCCGCGCAGCGGCCCAGTCGCGCGTCCCGGCGATCCCTGGATTGGGCCGGTTCTCGATCCAGCCACCGGCAATCTCGGCACACACCTCGGGGACGGGTTCGATGATCGGCCGCCCGGCCGCCAGCGCCTCCATCTGGATCCGGCAGGCGCGCTCGAGATAATGGTTGAACAGGAACGCCTCGCCCACCGTGCGCCCGGTCACCAGCGTGCCGTGGTTGTGCATGATCATCACCGTCCTGTCGCCGAGATCAGCCACCATGCGCGCGCATTCCGCGTTGGCGTCGCCATGGACCAGCCCCTCGTAGCCGTGGTAGGCGACCTTGCCCCAGAAGCGCATGGCATACTGGGAGATGAAGAGAAGCCCGCATTCGAGCGCTGACAGCGCCGCCGCCGCGTCCGAATGGAGATGCATCACGCAGTTGACCTCGGGCCGCGCCTTGAGGACCGAGCCGTGGATGTTGAACGAGGCCGGGCTCTTGGAGAAAGGCGAGTCGTAGACGGGCTCGTCGTCGAGGGTGTAGCAAAGCAGGCTCGAGGCCGTGACCTCCTCGAACATCAGCTCCGTGGGCTTGATCAGGAACCGATCCGGCGCGTCCGGCACCCGCGCCGTGAAATGGTTGAGCGTGACATCCTGGAAACCCATATGGGCCGCCACGCGGTAGAGCGCGGCCAGATCCAGGCGCGCCTCCCACTCCGCGACGCCCACCCTCCGCCTCATGGAGGGGACATCGGGTCGGCCGGCCTTCCCCGTCATCATTCCACCTGACCCCTTCCGCTTCCCCGCGGGCAGGACAACGCCCCCGCGGGCCCGTGGGCCCGCGGGGGCGTCCGAATGCCGTATCCGCGGCGTCCTGCTGGCTCTACTCTTTCTTCTTCTTCTTTTTCTTGACCTCGCAGTTCTTGGTGCAATTTTTCTCGTAACCCACCATAGATTCCTGCGCCAGCTTGACTAGGTTGGGTGGCGTCGAGAGCGCCTGGATGGTCATCTTGTCGAGCGCCTCCCCGGTCTCGGGTTCGATGTTGGCGCGCTGCTTCTTGGCGTCGGCCAGCAATGCCGGATCCTTTACCATCTTGCCGAAGGCCTCGCGAAGCGCCTTGAGGCGATCGGCGGGCAGACCCGGCGGCGCGTTGAAGGCGCGGCCGATGGAGCCCCCGATCGACAGGAACTGAAGAACCCGCTTCTTGTCGGGGTCGTCGGTCAACTCGTGCATGAGGACGAGATCCGGCAGCTCCGTCTCCGGCTTGAGGCCGACCTGCACCAGGGGAATGAGCTTGCCCTGCTTGATCTCGTCCAGATAACGGATTCGCCAACTCGCCCAGGCGCTCGACTGCGCCTGGATCTCGCCGCGTATCAGCGCCAGGGTCTGCGCGGCGGATCCCCTGTACCCGCAGATCATCTTGAACTTTGCGCCCAGCAGCGCCTTCATGGCGCGGGGCATGATGTAGCTCTGGGAGCCAGCGCCGGTGCAGCCCACGATGACCTCCGATGACAGCGCGTCCTTGAACGACTTCACATTCGCGTCGGACCGGATCATGAGAATCGGATTGATGGGGGTAAAGCTGCCGATGTACGGGAACGTCTTTGCGTCGAACTTTGCCTTGTCCGGGAACAGCAGCTGGCTGACGGCCAAGGTATCGGCGAACATGCCGATCATGGTCCCGTCCTTGGGTGCGACGTTGCTGAAGTAGTTGGCCGCGACCAGACTTCCCGCGCCGGGCATGTTCTGGACGATCACATTGGGATTGCCCGGAATGTACTTCCCGTAGTGCCGGGCCGCCAGCTGGGCATAAGCCGTGTAGGACCCCGCCGGGGGATAGCCCACCAGGATCTTCATGGTCTTGCCCCGGTAGAAATCCGACACCGAGTCGGCCGTGGCCGGCGATGCGCCGAGGACGCCGCCGGTCAGCGCGGCGAGCGCGAGGCCCCCCAGGACAAGGGAGGAGGTGGAGTGCAGTGCACGCATGATTCGTCTCCCATTCTGTTTCAAATGAACGAAACACGCCGCCCCTTCGCGGTGCAACGTCGAAGGGGCGGAACCGTTGTACCGGCCCTCTTTGGCGTTGATGTCTACCATATTCATGCCTCCGGGTCGCCCTCGACGGTGCGCACCGGGGTTTCGGGGATCACGCCCCTGACGCGCCGTTGCGCCGTGCGGCGCCCGTTCTCGGCATAGTCCCCCGCCGCCGCGCGCCGGGCCGCCTGCTCCCAAGCCTCGAACCAGTCGCCGAGGTCGTAGCCGTGCCACGGGGATTGCGGGTGGAGCGGCGGCAGGCCCAGGCGCTCCCACAGCGCCTTCGCGTCCTCCATGTATTCGCGCTTGGGCAGCGCCAGGGGCGGCATGTCGCCCTTGAGGGTGGCATCGATCAGCAGGCTGCCATCCTCGTTCACATTGCCGCTCTTGGGGCCGTGGCCGCGTGGCCGATGATGCAGCACCTCCACGTCGGCCAGCACGTTGGCGCGATAGGCCAGCGCCCAGAACACGGCGTCGCCGTCGTCGGGATCGATGTCGTCGTTGACGGCGATCACGTATTTGCCGCAATCGGCGCGCAGCGTGGCCGCGCCGTAAAGCGCGCGCCACACCTCGGTCCTCGATACGCCCCGCTCCATGACCACGAAGATCACCTTGCGGATGTTGGTCAGAGGCTCGTGCAGGGCCACGCGACGGACTCCCCGAATGCCCAGCTGATCGCGCAGATGGGCGAGGAACATCGGCTCGTAGGCCACGCGCTTGATCACGCTCGATTCGCTGGGCGTGACCTGGGAGATGATCGAGGGGATCACCGGCCTGGCCTTCATGGTGATCGCGGTGACATCGAGGATCATGTTGTAGTCCTCGAGCGCGATGTGGCCGTGGGACTCGCCGAACGGGGCCTCCGGCTCGAGGTATTCGGTGTCGATGAGCCCCTCGATCACGAGCTCGGCCTCGGCCGGCACCAGCAGATCGACGGTCCGGCATCTCACGACGTTGATGGGCGCCCCGGCGAGGCCGCCCGCCACCGCCACCTCGTCGCGATCGATGCCGAGCTTCTGGGGCCCGAGATAGGCGACCACCGGGGGGCAGCCCACCACCACTGCGCAGGGCATCTTCGCCTCGCCGCGCGCCTGGTACTTGCGCCAGTGCAGATACCCCCCGGCGCCCCCCTCGCGCGAGGCCATGCGCACCGCGAGCCGGTTCGATGCCTTGAGCCCGGCCCGGTAGGTGCCCATGTTCTGCACCCCGGTCTCGGGGTCCCGGGTCACCACATTGGTCGCGGTGAAATAGGGCGCGGCGTCGAAGCCGGGGGTGGAGATCGGCACCGGCAGGGCATCCAGGCCCTTGTCCTCCCCGGTCAGCGCCTCGCCGGTGATGACCACCTCCTGGCACGGCGCGGTCTCGACCACGACGGGCGGGACAGGGCCGGCGATCGCCCGCTCCCAGGTCGGGCCGATTTCCTCGAGCGGCACGTTCATGCCGATGCGATAGATCTCCTGGTTGGCGGCGAGGGCACCCACCACCACCGGAATATCGAAGTGGCGACCGCGCGAATCGGTGATGTTCGTGAACAGGAAGGCCTTGCGCTCGGACTCCGGGATGCCGCCCCGGAACTGCCAGCGCACCAGGGGGTGCATCTCGGTGTCCTTGTTGACGGGCGCGTCGATCCTCTGCAGCAGCCCCGCCCTGTCCAGCTCAGCCAGGTGCTCCTGCAGATCGCGGTAGCCCCGCGCCGGCCTGCGTGCCGATGCCGCGGCCTTGATCCGGGTGGCCATGGGGTGTCTCCGGCTCCTCCCTCCCATGCGTTCCCCCCTGACGGCCGCTCACCGCCGCGCATCTAGGGACCGTCCTTGGTGGGCATGCTAACACATGGATGCGCTCGCATGTCCACCGCACCGTCGGCGGCGGCGGGATCGGCGGACAACGAGCCTTGCCATGGGCGGACGCCCCGCCGTACCCTAGCGCGGCCGATGGCGGCCCGTGCCCCGGGACTGCCGAAGCATCGCGTTCGTTCATCCCTACACAACGCCAGGCCGCGCTCACCGCTCATGCCCAGGAGCCTCCGAACACCACCGCGACGGCCGCCGCGCCCGGCATGAGCACCGCCTTTCACGCCATAGGCCAGCCCCTTCGCCGCAAGGAGGACCACAGGCTACTGACCGGCGCGGGCCGGTTCAGCGACGATTTCAATCTCGAAGGGCAGGCCCATGCGGCGATGGTGCGCTCGCCCCATCCCCACGCGCGCATCGTCGCCATCGACGCGGCGCGGGCCCTGGGAATGCCCGGCGTCCTCGGGGTCTTCTCGGGCCGCGACTGCCTCGCCGACGGCCTCGGCGCCATCCCCCACGGCCCCGTCCCGTCGACCCGCTACGACATGAAGCTCACGGGCCCCGGGGGCGGGCAGGTGTTCGAGGGCCCGCATCGGCTGCTGCCGGCCGACAGGGCGCGCCACGTCGGCGAGGCCGTGGCCATGGTGGTGGCGGAGACCCAGGCCCAGGCAATGGACGCGGCGGAGGTCGTCGACGTTTCATACGAGGAACTGCCCTGGGTCGCGGAGGCGGCAGCGGCCCTTGCCCCCGGCGCGCCCGCTGTCTGGGACGAGGTTCCCGACAACGTGCTGGTCGATACCCGGTTCGGGGACCAGATGGCCACCGAGCGGGCCTTCGCGGCGGCCGACCGCGTCGTTGCGCGCGAGTTCCACATCGGGCGGGTGACGGCGGCGCCGCTGGAGCCGCGCGCGGCGTTGGCCCAATTCGACCCGTCGAGCGGTCGCTACACCCTGTGGGCCGGAAGCGGCGGTGCGGTGCGCCAGAAGGCGGAGCTCGCCGCAGTCCTCGGCATCGAGCGCGACCGGCTGCGCGTCTTGTCCTTCGACGTGGGCGGCAATTTCGGCTCGCGCAACCGCGTCTACGTGGAGTTCGGGCTGGTGCTGTGGGCCGCGCGCAAGCTCGGCCGGCCGGTGAAGTACACCGCGACGCGCTCGGAGGCGTTCCTCAGCGACTATCAGGGGCGCGACCTCCTGACCGGGGTCGAGCTGGCCTTGGCCGCCGACGGTCGCTTCCTCGGATTCCGCGCCGACAACGTGAGCAACGTGGGCGCCCACTGCGTCTCGCTCTCGCCGCTGGGCAAGGGCTCGGCCCTCGTCACCGGGTCCTACGACATCCCGGCGGCGACGCTCCGGGCCCGGGCGGTCTTCACCAACTCCATGCCGACCCAGGCCTATCGCAGCTCCGGGCGACCCGAAGTGACCTTCGCCATCGAGCG
>DASWKZ010000157.1:0-2691 GCA_036396355.1 Alphaproteobacteria bacterium | reverse complement strand
CAGCGCCTGGCCGAGGGCGGCGTTCTGGTTGATCTCGCCCATCACCGAGCCGTCGCGCGGGGCGACGTTGTAGAGGTGGTTGGCGCCGACCAGGCCGCCCGCGCCCGGCATGTTCTTGACGATGACCGTGGGCGTCCCGGGAATGTGGCGGCCGAGGTGGCGCGCGGCCAGCCGGCCGTAAGTGTCGTAGCCGCCGCCGGCGCCGTAGCTGATGACCACCTCGACCGTCCGGCCCTTGTAGAAACCGGCCGCGTCCTGGGCGAGGGCGGGGGTGGCGAGCATGGCGGCCACGGTCGCCGAGGTGGCGGCAAGCGTGGGGATTCCCTTCATTTTCTTCCTCCCATGGATTGGGCCGCGCCCGGGCGGGCGCGGCGCATGCTCGTTCCTCGGCGCGCACTATAGCAAAGACCGTCCGTCCGCCAATCGCGGCGGTGACGATTCGTGCCGGCGCCGGAATCTCTCTCCTAGAGCGGCCAGCCCAGGCATCGGGCGAGGCCGCGGCCCATCACCCAGTCGAGGTCGTCGGCCGCGAGGAAGTCGAGCTCCTCGGTGAACAGCGTCACGCATTGCCGGTAGGTGGTGCGCGCCCGGATCCGGGTGATATCGGTGCCCCAGAACGAGCGCCTGGGCCCGAACGCCTCGATGAGGCGGCGGAGCGCCACGTGCAGGTTGCGGTGGGGATAGGGCTCGGTGGAGTAGAGCGGCACCGAGGTGACCTTGACGTGGAGGTTGGGGCGCTCGGCCAGCGGGATGAGCCGCTCGATGGCCGCCACCGCCGCCGCGTCGGTCTCCCGCGCGAGGCCCATGTGGTCGATGATGATGCGGAGTCCGGGGTGCGCCCGTGCGATCTCGCCGATCGCCGCGTGGCGGCCCGGCGCGAACAGCATGATGGGGAGGCGGGCCGCCTCGGCCGCCGGCCACAGCCAGTCGCAGGTCCCGTCCGACAGCTGATGGGACCGCTCGGGCTTCTGGAAGGCGACGCGGAGTCCCAGCATGCCGGGCCGCTCCCGCCAGCGGGCCAGCAGCTTCGCCGCCGCCGGGTCCTCGAGCGCGATGCGTCCCATGACGGCGAAGCGCTCGGGATATCTGGCCGCGCCCTCGAGCGCGAAATCGGGGCGCCCGCCCTCCCAGCCCGGCGGCACCAGGACGGCGCGGTCGACGCCGGCGCCCTTCATCTCGGCCAGCAGGTCCTCGTAGCCGAACGGGTTGGGCAGGTGCGCGGTCTGCGCGGCCCAGGGCCGGTCGGGCGTCTCCGCCCGCCATACATGGACCTGGGCATCGATGATCATGGCTGTGCGTCCCGACAGACTTGCAGCAAAGTGCGTGCCCTAGGGCGCGTCTCCACCAAATCGAATCGGCCCCCCTCACCCAGCTTCGAGTAGGCGCGGGCTGGTGCCGCGCCAACCCTCCGCAACCCTCTCCCCCCGCTTGCGGGGGGAGAGGGGAGGGTGAGGGGGGCGGTCCCGTCAGACGGAAACATGCCCTAATTGCCGCGGGGCCTGGCGAAGATGTCGGCGCTCACCTCGGCGACGCTGCGGCAGCCCACATAGGCCATGGTCTTCTCGAACTCGGTATGGAGGATCGAGAGCGCCTTCTCGGCGCCGGCCTGGCCCGCCACCGAGGTGCCATACAGCGTGGCACGCCCCGTCAGCACCGCCTTGGCGCCGAGCGCCAGCGCCTTGACGATGTCGCTGCCGCGCCTAATCCCGCTGTCGAGGATGACGGTGGTGCGGTGCCCCACCGCGTCCACCACCTCCGGCAGGATGTCCATGGTCGGCACCGCGCTGTCCAGCGCCCGCCCGCCGTGGTTGGAGACGACGACGGCGTCGGCCCCGTGCTCGACCGCCAGCACCGCGTCCTCCTCGCGCAGGATGCCCTTGACGATGAGGGTCCGGGGCCAGAACTCGCGCAGCTTGTCGATATCCTTCCAGGTCATGGCGTGGTGGCGCATGGGGTTGCCGCCGCCGGCGCCGCGGGTGATCCGGTGGGCGTACTTCTCCGGGTAGTTCTCGTGGCGCGGCATCCCGGTGGTGGCGATGTAGCGGAACATCACGCCGATGAGCCATTCGGGATGGAGCGCCATGTCGGTGAGCGCGCGGGCCGACAGCGTGAAGGGGATGGTGAAGCCGTTGCGCCGGTTGTATTCGCGGTTGTTGCCGAGCGCCCCGTCGATGGTGACGATCAGCGCCTCGAAGCCGGCGTCCCGCGCGCGGGCCACCAGCTGGTAGGAGAGCTCCTCCTCCTTCCACATGTAGAGCTGGAACCACAGGCGCCCGTCGACCTCCCTGGCGACCGTCTCCATGGAGGTGATGGATCCCGTCGCCAGGGTGAAGGGGATGCCCTTGGCCGCCGCCGCCTTGGCCAGGGCCAGCTCGCCCTGGTACCAGGTGAGCCCGGCGATGCCCGTCGGCGCGATGGCGAGCGGCATCTCGGCGCGCTTGCCGAACAGATCGATGCCCATGTCGCGCTCGGTCAGGTCCACCAGGAACCGGGTGCGCAGCTTCAGGCGCTTGAAGGCCTCGCGGTTCTCGGCCAGCGCGATCTCGTCCTCGGCGCCGCGGTCGAGATACTCGAACACCCCCTTGGGCAGGCGGCGCTTCGCGATCTTGCGGAAATCGGCGATGTTGTAGCAGCGATCCAGTCGCGACATGGTCCTCCCCCGAGGTTTCCGGTTGATTGATTATAGGCGCG
>DASWKZ010000156.1:0-2951 GCA_036396355.1 Alphaproteobacteria bacterium | reverse complement strand
GGCCGCGATGTCGCGTGACCCGCGGACGCTCCGGGCCGTGACCGTCGCTCCCAGGGTCACGGCGACCAGGCACCATTCCGAGGCGGGATCGGCATGGGCGAGGCTGCCGCAAAAGGTCCCGCGCTGGCGGATGGGATAATGGCCGATGTGCCGCGCCACCGCCGAAAGCATGCCTCCGAGGCTGCCATCGACGACGGGACGATGGAAAGCGGCATGGCGCACGCAGGCGCCGATGGCGAGTTCCTTGCCATCCTGTGAAAGCCTGCCGAGCTCCTCGATCCCGTTGATATCCACGAGGTGCGCCGGGCGCGCCAGGCGGAACGCCATGGCCGGGACCAGGCTCTGGCCCCCTGCCAGCACGCGGCCCTGCGCGTGCGCCACCTCCGCCAGGACCGTGACGGCCTCCTCCGTTGTTCGGGGCCGATGGTAGCGGAACGGGGCGGGCTTCATGGCCGGGCCGCCCCCGGCCCTTCAAGGACGTCCGCCGGCCCGGAGGCGGGCGGTCTGCGGCAAGTGATCGGTAGCGATTCCATGTCTCCCTGCGCGCGGACGCGGCCCTGCCCCCCATTATCGACCGGAATCGCGCCGCGGGGAGAGCGTCCCGTTTGGATCAAGCACTTGCATCGCTGCCGGCCCAGGGGCCGGTCGCGGCTGCCGGCGCGCCCGGGGACGGGCGCGCGCATCGCCGGAGTTTAGGGGGCCGCGTGTGCAATTTTCAATATTTTTCCCATTTTTGTTTCATCGCGGTTGTTCCGGCCCGCGGATTCGGCCACAGTTAGCGGGGCTTCGCCCGCCCGGCGAGGCCATCCGCGAGAGGAGTCGGGCCGTTGCCAAACAAGGACCTCAGAACCTGGATCGGGGAGATCGAGGCCGCCGGCGAGCTCCGGAGGATCGCGGGCGCCGAGCGCGAGACGGAGATCGGCGGCATCGTCGATCTCATGATGCGCAAGATGACCAACCCGGCGGTGCTGTTCGAGGGGATCCCGGGATTCGCGAAGAACTATCGGATCCTCGCCAACATCCTCTGCTCCACCCGTCGGGTGAGCCTGGCGCTCGGCCTGCCGGCGGAGACCACCGAGCTGGAGCTGGTCGAGCACTGGCGGCGCTACATGGCCGACACGCCGCTCTTCCCGCCCAAGGCGGTCAATGGCGGGCCTGTGCTCGAGAACGTGAGCGAAGGTGACGAGGTCGACATCCTCAAGTTCCCCACCCCGCGCTGGCACGAGCACGACGGCGGCTACTACATCGGCACCGGCTGCATGGTCATCATGAAGGACCCCGACAGCGGCTGGGTCAACTTCGGCTGCTACCGCGTCCAGGCCCACGACCGCAACCTCGCCTCGGTGATGATGTCGAAGGGCAAGCACGGCGACCTCATCGTCCGCAAGTACCACGAGCGTAACGAGCCCTGCCCCGTCGTCGTGGTCGTGGGCATGCATCCGGCCTTCTTCATGGTCGCGGGCATGGAGATGCCCTATGAGAAGAGCGAGTTCGACTATGCCGGCGGCCTCCTCGGCGAATCGGTCGAGGTCATCCACGGCCCAAGCACGGGCCTGCCGATCCCGGCCGGCGCGGAGATCGCGTTCGAGGGCCGGATCCATCCGGGCGACGTGGTCGACGAGGGCCCCCTCGGGGAGTGGACGGGATATTACGCCTCCGGCACCAACAAGGAGCCGGCCATCCGCATCGAGACCCTGATGCACCGCAACGACCCCATCCTGATGGGGGCGATTCCCGCGGTGCCGCCCAACGACAACACCTTCTTCCGGGGGTTCTCCCGGAGCGGCATGGTCTGGAACCAGCTGGAGGCCGCCGGCGTGCCCGGGATCAGGGGGGTGTGGACCCACGAGGCGGGCGGCGGGCGCATGTGGCTCACCGTGTCCATCAAGCAGATGTACGGGGGGCATTCCAAGCAGGCGGGCCTGATCGCCTCCCAGTGCCACGCCGGGGCCTATGCCAACCGCTGGGTGATCGTGGTCGACGACGACATCGACCCCTCCAGCATGAACGACGTGGTGTGGGCCATGTGCACCCGCTGCGATCCGAGGGAGGGCGTCGACGTGGTCAACGGCTGCTGGAGCACGCGCCTCGATCCCATGAGCTATGGCCACGACGATCCCCGCAACTCCCGCGTCGTCGTCGATGCCTGCATCCCGTTCCGGCGGCGGAGCACCTTCCCCATGGTCGCCCGGGCGAGCCGGGAGCTGGAAGCGAGGATTCGGGAAAAATGGGGCGAGATCCTCCCGCCCGGCACATGACCGCCTACCCGCGTTCCGCCGGCGGCGGCCCATGACCATCCGCTTCGACGACATCGGCAACCGGTTGAAGGCCTTCCGGCTGGGCTCGGGCCTGACCGCGGAGGAGATCGCGCACCGCCTCGGGATCTCCCGCACCGCGCTCTACCGCTTCGAGAAGGGCGAGGTCGCCAAGATCGAGACCCTGGAGAGGCTGGCCGAGCTCCTGGATGTCTCGCTCACCACCCTGCTGGGGGTGGGCGTCGAGTACATCACCTCGGCCGTGAGCTTCTTCGAGCGCCTGCGCCAGATCGAGGCGGCGGCGGAGCACGTCACGGTGCTCGCGGGGCCGGTCTCCCTGCTGCTGGCGACCGACGGCTTCGACGAGACGCTGGAGCGGGTCCTGGCGGAGAGCGTCCCCGACGCGCTCGAGGATCGCGACCACGCGCTCAGGCAGATCGCCGAGCTGATGCCGATTCTGCGCCGGCGCAAGGAAACCTACCGCAGGCGGCAGCCCGGCATCCTGAACCTGCTGTCGGGCGCCGAGATCGATCGCTTCCTGCGCAACGGGCTGGTGGGCCGGCCCGACCTGCCCGAGGCGGTCCGCGGCGAGCGCCGCGCCCGCGCCCGCGCCGAGGCCGAGCACCTCGCCCGCCTCATGGAGGACGAGCCCATCGGCGTCCAGATCGGGATCGTGCCGGGCACCCTGCCCCATGC
>DASWKZ010000155.1:0-3965 GCA_036396355.1 Alphaproteobacteria bacterium | reverse complement strand
GCGTCGGCGATGGCGGCGCCGACCGGCGACGACGAACGGATCACGCAGTGGCCGGTGGAACCGAGCCGGATGTACGTCCAGGCGGGCGCCTTCGCCGACTTCCAGAACGCCGACCGCCTCCGTGCGCGGCTCTCGGTCCTGGGACCCGCCGCGGTCACGCCCGTCAGGATGGGCAGCCGGGAGTTCTTCCGCGTCCGCCTGGGCCCCATGGCGAGCCTCTCCGCCGCCGATCGGATGCTCGAGCGGGTGATCGGGGCCGGCTTCCCGGGCGCCCGCCTGGTGGTCGACCACTGAGCCCGTCGGGCGGGACCCGGCGCGCCGCGCGAGCGTTTCACCACCGACCCGAAGGGAGGGCGAAAGACCAGGCATGATGGCGTTACGGAGCGTACTTCCCCGTCTTTTGGCGGTCGCCGCGGTCGCGGCGTGTGCGGCGGCGGCCCGGCCCGCGACCGCCGTCGAGACCATCGCCCGGCAGGCCTACATGATCGACGCCGAGACCGGCGCCGTCCTCATCGACAAGAACGGGGCGCAGCCGGTGCCGCCGTCCTCCATGAGCAAGATGATGACGGTCTACCTGGCCTTCGAGCGCATCAAGGAAGGGTCCCTCAAGTTGGACGACACCTTCCTCATCAGCGAGAAGGCGTGGCGCCGCGGCGGCTCCAAGATGTTCGTCGAGGTCGGCAAGCGGGTGCGGGTGGACGACCTCCTGCGCGGCATCATCGTGCAGTCGGGCAACGACGCCTCCATCGCCGTCGCCGAGGGACTGGCCGGCAGCGAGGAGGCCTTCGCCGACCAGATGAACCGCAGGGCGCGGGAGATCGGCCTCAGGGACAGCCATTTCGTCAATTCGTCGGGCTGGCCCGCCGAGGGCCACGTCATGAGCGCCCGCGACATCGCCACCCTCAGCCTGCGGACCGTCCAGGACTTCCCCGAGCTCTACAAGATGTACGCGGAGAAGACCTTCACCTATAACGGCATCCGCCAAGGCAACCGCAATCCGCTGCTTTACCGCAACGTCGGCGCCGACGGGCTCAAGACCGGGCATACCGAGGATGCCGGCTACGGGCTCGCCGCCTCGGCCACCCGCAACGGCCGGCGCCTGGTCCTGGTGCTCAACGGCCTTCCCAGCGCGCGCGCCCGCACCACCGAGTCCCACCGGCTCACGGAGTGGGGCTTCCGGGAGTTCGACAACTTCACCCTGTTCCGCAAGGGCGACACCGTGGCGACGGCCGAGGTCTGGCTGGGCAGCGAGGCCGCGGTGCCGCTGGTGGCCGACCGCGATCTCACCGTCACCCTGCCGCGCCGCGCCCGCCGCGAGGCCAGGGTGACGGTCAACTACGAGGGGCCGATCGCCGCGCCCATCGAGGAGGGCGCCGAGGTGGCGACGCTGCGCATCGCCGCGCCCGACTATCCGGCCATCGAGATTCCCCTCAAGGCCGGCCGCGCGGTCGAGCGCCTCGGCCTCATGGGACGCCTGGGCGCGGGCCTCCGGTACATCCTGTGGGGCACCCTGAAATAAGCCGGATGCCGAGGAACCTCCCTCCGTGCCGGCGCCCGGTCGCGCCACCGTATGCCGTTGCGGGAGCGGGCCGGTGAGCGGCAACCCGGACCGGCGCGGCCGCTTCATCACCCTCGAGGGCGGGGAGGGGGCCGGCAAGTCCACCCACGCCCGGCTGCTGGCCGACCACCTGAAGGCGCGCGGCCTGTCCGTCTTGCTCACCCGCGAGCCCGGCGGCGCGCCCGGCGCCGAGGAGATCCGGCGTCTCCTGGTCTCGGGGGAGCCGGGGCGATGGACGCCGATGACCGAGGCGCTCCTTCATTCGGCGGCCCGCGCCGAGCACGTGGCGCGCCTGATCGCGCCGGCCCTGGCGGAGGGCCGCTGGGTGGTGTGCGACCGCTTCGCCGATTCGACCATGGCCTATCAGGGCTACGGCCACGGGCTCGGGTGCGAGACGGTGGCGGCGCTGAACGCGCTGGTCACGCGGTCCTGCTGCCCCGACCTCACCCTCATCCTCGACCTGCCGGTGGCGGACGGGCTCGCCCGGGCTCGCGCCCGTGAAGGCGACAACAGTGCGGGCGAGGACCGCTACGAGCGCATGAATCACGACTTCCACGAGCGCCTGCGCGAGGGGTACCTCGAGATCGCCCGTGCCGAGCCCGGCCGCTGCGTCGTGATCGACGCCCGGGACACCGTCGAGGCGGTGCAGGCGGCGATCCGAGCCGCCGCCGCCGAACGGCTGGACGTTTCATGACCGAGGCTGCCGAGGACAGGCCCAAGGCCCCATCGCCCCGGGCCAATCCCCATCTCGAGGGCCATCCCCGGGCCGAGGCGGCGCTGGCCGAGGCCGCCGCCTCCGGCAGGCTCCACCACGCCTGGCTGGTCTCGGGACCGCGCGGCGTCGGCAAGGCGACGCTCGCCTTCCGCTTCGCCCGCCACCTGCTGCACGGGGAAGCTCCCCAACCCGGCCTGTTCGGGGCGGGCGCGGCGCCGGGCGCCGCCTCCCTCCACGTCGATCCCGACGACCCGGTCTTCCGCCGCGTCGCCTCGGGCGGCCACGCCGATCTCTTCACCCTCGAGCGCGGCTTCGACGACAAGGGCCAACGGCGGCGCACCGAGATCGTCATCGGAGACGTCCGCCGCGTGACCGAGTTCCTGTCGCTGACCGCCGTCGAGGGCGGCTGGCGGGTGGTCGTCGTCGACGGCGCCGAGGACATGAACCGCAACGCCGCCAACGCGTTGCTCAAGACCCTCGAGGAGCCGCCGTCCCGCGCCGTGCTGCTCCTGGTCTCCCACGCGCCCGGAAGGCTGCCGGCCACCATCCGCTCGCGCTGCCGCAAGCTGCCGCTGGGCCCGCTCCCCGAGGCGGCGGTGGCGGCCCTGGTGGGCCGCTACCGGCCGGACCTCCCGGCCGAGGACGTGCGCGCGCTCGCCGCCATCGGCGAGGGATCCGCGGGCCGCGCGCTGATGCTGGCCGAGGCCGGCGGCCTCGCGCTCTACGGCGAGCTGGTGAAGCTGCTCGCGGACCTGCCCGGGCTCGATGCCGCGCGCCTGCACGGCACCGCCGAGGCGCTGGCGCGCACCCGCAACGAGGAGGGCGCCTACGAGGCCTACGACGTGTTCACCGACCTGACGGCGGCCTGGCTCGCCCGCTTCGTGCGCGAGCGCGCCGCCGGCGCCGAGCCCGCCGGGATCGTCCCCGGCGAGGCCGATCTCGCCCAGCGCCTCGCCGCCCGGGCCGACCTTGATCAATGGGTGGAGGTATGGGAAAAGATCACCCGCCTGTTCGGCCGGGCGGCGCGCCTCAACCTCGACCGCAAGGAGGTCATCCTGGACGCGTTCTTCGCGCTCGCGCGCACCGCCGCCTGAGGAGGCCGCCGGCCCGGCGGCCGGCCCCCCGAACCCGGCCCCAAACCGGAAGGACCCCCATGGCCGCGGAGCCCTATTACGTCACGACGCCGATCTACTACGTCAACGACGTGCCCCATATCGGCCACGCCTACACGACGCTGGCCTGCGACGCGCTGGCGCGCTTCATGCGCCTCGACGGCCGCCACGTGAAGTTCCTGACCGGCACCGACGAGCACGGCCAGAAGGTGGAGAAGGCGGCGCGCGACGCCGGCGAGGAGCCCATGGCCTTCGTCGACCGCAACTCGGCGCGCTTCCGCGAGTTGGCCTCGGTCATGGGCTACACCAACGACGACTTCATCCGCACCACCGAGGACCGCCACACCCGCGCCGTCCAGCACCTGTGGCGGGTGCTGCACGACAAGGGGGAGATCTATCTCGGCACCTATGCCGGCTGGTACTCGGTGCGCGACGAGGCGTTCTACGCAGAGAACGAACTCGCGCCCGGGCCAAACGGCAAGAAGGTGGCGCCGTCCGGCGCCGAGGTCGACTGGGTCGAGGAGCCCAGCTACTTCTTCCGCCTGTCCGACTGGCGGGACCGGCTGCTCGCCTTCTACGA
>DASWKZ010000154.1:0-3085 GCA_036396355.1 Alphaproteobacteria bacterium | reverse complement strand
CGCGCGGGATCGAGCGGGTCGTCCTCGGTGATGGCGTAGCGCGGGCGCGCGGCGTCGAGCGCCGGGTCGCGCACCGGCTGGGCGAAGGTCATGGCCAGCGCGTCGGCGAAGTCGGGCGAGGCGAGCCCGCGCGCCTTCATGTCGGCCTTGGCCTCGAGGCGCAGCCGGTTACGCTCGTCGAAGGCGTATTCCGGCCCGGCGAGATCGTCGGCCAGCGTGCGGGCGTCCGCCGGGATCGCGCCGCCGCCATCGAGCCAGTCGCGCAGCTTCGACCACATCTCGGCGCGCAGGTTGGCGAAGCGCCCGGGCTCGTGGGCTGCGGCGCCGGCGTTCACGTCGACGACGCGGAAGCCCAGCGCGCGCAGGCGGTCGACCACGCCGGCGCCGACCCCGGCGCCGTCCACGAACAGCGCCGCCGGGCCCAGGCGGTTGGCGGCCTCCGCCACCAGGCCGGCGAGGCGCATGGTGTCGAAGTTGCGGTACTCGGCGAGGTGCACGATCTCCTGGCCCTGGCGGGCGAGGATGACGGAGGAATCGTCGCCGAAGCGCGCCACGTCCACCCCCATCGCCACCGGCTGGCCGGCGACCAGGAGCGGCGCCCGCCCGCGCGCCTTCTCGATCAGGTCCTCGGGGATGAACTGGGCGAAGCCGGCGCGCGGGAAGATGCCGCGCACGCGCACCCGCACGAAATCGGAGTCCGCGCCGTAGTCCTCGATCCAGCGCGCGATCTGGCGGGCATCGGCCTTCCTGGCCTCGCGCGAGTCCACGCCGCGGGTGCGCCAGCGGTGGCGGAAGCGGCGGAAGCACTCGCGGAAGCGCCCGGTGTTGCGGGTCGGGTTCCCGAAGGCGAACCACAGGGCGCCCGGCGTCACCATGGCGCCCTCGGTCACGTCCCAGATCTCCTCGGGGATGGCCGAGGCCTCGTCGAAGATCACGCAGACGTGGCGCTCGTGGGTGCCGGCGAAGGCCTCGGGGCGCTCGCGCGCCCACGGCACGGCGGCGGCGAACCAGGTTTCCGGGTGCTGGCGGAAGGCGAAGCGCGCCGACGTCCATTCGAACCAGTGGCGGTTGGCGGCGAGCCGATGCCACTTGGCGAGCTCGCGCCAGGTCTTGTTGCGGAGCTGGGCCGCGGTGTTGGCGGTCACCACCAGCTGCGGGTGGTCGTGGGTGGAGAGGAACCATAGCACCAGCCAGGCCGACAGCGCCGTCTTGCCGACCCCGTGGCCCGAGGCCACCGCCATCCGCACCGGGCTCTCGCCGACACGGAGCGCGCGGCCGAGCTCGGTCAACAGCTCGCGCTGCCAGGCATCGGGGCCGTCTTCCTCGCTGAGCGCGCCTTCGCCCCAGGGGAACACGGTCTCGACGAATCGCAACGGATCGTCGCGGCAGGCGGCGATGGCGCGGGCCAGCGCGTCCTCGCTCTCGTAGATGCCCTCCATCGCCGTCTCACCCCTTCCCGGCCGGCCGCCAGGCGCGGGCGATGATGGCGGCGACGTCGACCGGGGCGCCGCCGCCCGGGCCCCGCCCCCGGCCCATGAGCAGTCCGAGGAGCTCGCGGGCGGCGGCGAAGCGCAGGCGGGGATCGGCGCGGCGGTTGCGCGCGATCCGGGCGATGATCTCGACGGGATCGCAGTTGAGCGCCTCCAGGCGCTCGGCCAGCGCCCGGGCGGCCTCGGTCTCTCCGTCGATGGGCGCGGCGGGCGCGCCCGTGGCGGTCCGCTTGACGGGTCGGGCCATGGGCGACCTCGCTCGGTTGGGATGACGGATGCGGAAAGGCCCGGGACGGGTCCCGGGCCTCGGGGGCGGCGGCCCACGCACGGACCGGCCAATTGTAAAGTATTACTTACGCTATTTTATAAGCCGTGTCAACCGGAATCTTTCGCCCCTCCGCCCGCGCCGCCCCCGCCGAAGGCGGCGGCCTCGCCGGGCGCCGCGTTCAGCCGCCGGCGGATGGCGGCGAGGCCCCCGGCCTCCACCTTGCGCAGCGTGGTGTGGGAGCGCCCGTCGAGATCCTCGAGGCGGCGCCACGGGATGCGGCAGGCCCGCGCCCAGACGATGCGCCGCTCGGCGTCTTCCACCCACAGCAGCCAGGCCACCGCCTCGTCGGCGCGGCTGATGGCGGCCGGCGTCGGCGGGCCGAGGCGCAGGCGTGGGGCCGCGTAGCCATAGGCCTCCATCGACTCGCGCACCACGTCGGGCCAGCGCGAGGCCAGGCGCGCCGGGCGGTCGCGGGCGCCGAGGCCGAGCGCGCGCAGGGTCCTGGCGGCCTCCTCGAGGCGGGCCCTGACCTCGGCCGCGCCCCAGAGGTGGGGGAGCGCCGCGTCCCCGCCCTGCGGGGAAGCGGGCTTGCCCGGGCCCGGTCCCCCGGCCCTTCGATCCGTCGCCGGCTTGTCCATGGAGCGCCTCCCCACGGTGTCTTGGAAAGCGGCCGATTGTAAGGAATACTAACTACATGATCAAGATTTTTCGTGACATCAGTAAGGATTTCTAACATACTTCCCCGACGGCAACCCCGGGACCCCATCATGAGCGGCATCGGAGAACGCATCCGCGACGCCCGCGCCCGCGCCGGCCTCACCCAGCAGGAGCTGGGCGGGCGCTGCGGGGTGAGCCGCGCCGCCGTCGCCCAGTGGGAGAACGGCACCACCCAGC
The DNA here is from genome assembly GCA_036396355.1 of Alphaproteobacteria bacterium. Lineage (GTDB taxonomy): Bacteria > Pseudomonadota > Alphaproteobacteria > SMXQ01 > SMXQ01 > DASWKZ01. Next base: position 433 of record DASWKZ010000154.1, on the reverse strand, counting down.
CCAGCCTCGCCCATCTCCGGCGCGTCGCCGACGGGCTCGGCGTGTGGGTGTCGTGGCTCACCGGCGAGAGCGAGGATCCCGAGGGCGGGGCGCAGGCGGCGCTCGCCTCCCGCGGCCGCCCGGTGCCGGTGATCGACTACGTCCAGGCCGGCGCCTGGAACGCGGTGGCCGACCCCTACCCGCCGGGGCGCGGCATGGACGCGCTGGTGACCGAGCGGACGGTGGGGCCGCATGCCTTCGCCCTCGTGGTGCGCGGCGACAGCATGGAGCGCGAGTTCCGCGAGGGCGACAAGATCATCGTCGATCCCGAGGTGGCGCCCCAGCCCGGCGACTACGTGGTCGCCAAGGTCGACGGCGAGGGCGAGGCCACCTTCAAGAAGTACCGCCCGCGCGGCGCCGACGCCGAGGGCCGGCCGGTCATCGACCTGGTGCC
>DASWKZ010000153.1:0-5436 GCA_036396355.1 Alphaproteobacteria bacterium | reverse complement strand
ACGTCGCCCGCGCCGACGCCGTCATCGAGGTGCCGCTCAACCCCGATTTCCGCTCGCTCAATTTGGCCCAGGCGGTGCTGGTCTGCGCCTACGAGTGGCGCCTGGCGGCGGCCGCGCCGGAGGAAGGCACGGAAGAGGCCGAGCCCCGCCGGGGCCGCGCCGCCGCGCCGCCGACGCGCCGCAAGCTCGAGGAGCTGTTCGAACACCTCGAATCCGAGCTCGACGCCGCCGGGTTCCTGTTCCCGCCCGAGAAGCGCCCGCGCATGGTGCGCAACATCCGCAACATGCTCACCCGCGCCGGCCTCACCGCCCAGGAGGTGCGTACGCTGCGCGGCATCATCGCCGCCTTGGTGAAGGGGAGGGGGTAGGGGCGTGGGGGTCGAATCGCCCCCGCGAGGGGTCAGGCGCTACCGCCCCGCCTCGGCCAGCGGGCGGATGGCGTCGTAGCCGGCATCCGCCGCCTCGGCCCGGGCCACCTCGTAGGCGGTCTGGACGCGCAGCCAGTAGCCGTCCGACTGGCCGAACAGGCGCCCGAGCCGGATCGAGGTGTCGGCGGTGATCGCCCGCTCGCCCTTCAGGATCGCCGCGAGGCGGGTGAGCGGCATGCCGGCATCCTTGGCCACGCGGTAGGGGGTGACGCCAAGCGCGCGGATCATCTCGGCGAGGTGGACGCCCGGGTGGAGCGGCGCGAGCCGCCGGCCGGTCGCGACGTCGCCGAGATCCACCCAGCCCGCATCGAGGTCGGCGCGCTTGATGGTGGCCATGGTGTCTCCCTCCTCAGCGATCAGTGATAGTCGGTCACCTGGACGTCCTCGGCGGCGCCCTCCACCCACCTGAACGTGATGCGCCACTGCCGGTTGATGCGGATCGACCAGGTCTCGGTGCCGGCGAGCTTCTCCAGGCGATTGCCCGGGTTGGCCGCGAGGTCCCCGAGGTCGCGCGCGGCGTCGAGCAGCAGGAGCTTGCCTTGCGCCCGGCGCTGCGTGTCCTCCTGGAGGCCCTGGACCCTGAGGCCGCGGAAGATCGCCGCCGTGCGCCGGTCCCGGAACGACCCGATCACGCCCGCAATTTACCACCTTACCCTAGGTAACGCCAAGCGTTATCAGTAACGCAATACGTTATTATCGGGGGGCCGGCCCGCGCGGAGGGCATGGGCGGAGGCGGGGGCGATCCCCATCCCGGGATATGATCCCATCAGGTCCGATCGGTGAGAGGGGAAGCAACAAATCTGTTGCATGCAACAGATTTGTTGCTATATAGGGAATGAACGCCAACGAGCTCAGGCGCTGGCTCCGCAAGCGCGGCTGCACCTTCGAGACGCGCAAGGGTGGCAGCGGGCACCTCACGGTGCGCTACAAGGGCCGGAAGACCCAGCTTCCCATGCACGGCAAGCGCGAGCTTGGCACCGGCCTCGTCAACAAGATCAAGGCCGATCTCGGCCTGAAGGAGTGAGACCATGTGGGCCTATCCGGTACGCCTCGCCAGGGACGACAACGACACCTTGCTCGTGACCTGCCCCGCCTTCCCCGAGGTCACGACCTTCGGCGCGGACGTGCCCGACGCCCTGGCGCGCGGCCGCGACGCCATCGAGGAGGCCATCGCCGCGCGCATGGCGGATCGCGAGCCGATCCCGCCGCCGCGCCCGGGCGGGCGGTACCGGGTGGCCCTGCCGGCCCAGACCGTGGCCAAGATCCTTCTCTACCAGACCATGCGCGAGGAGAAGGTGAGCAAGGCGCGGCTCGCGCGCAGCCTCGGGTGGCACCGGCCCCAGGTCGACCGCCTGCTCAACCTCCGCCACGGGACCCGCATGGACGCTATCGAAACCGCGTTCGGTGCGCTGGGCAGGCGGGTCCGGATCGAGGTCGAGGAGACCGCCGACTGACGCCGTCCGTCCTCCGGCACAAACGACAGGCCCCGCCGGGTGAATTCCGGCGAGGCCGTTTGCGGTGCCGATGAGCCCGATCGCTACTTGATCTCGATCATGCCGGTCCGGGTGAGCGTGGTGACGCGCCGCGTGCCCGGCCCCTTGGCGAGGTAGATGGCGGTGTACTGCTCGGCGTAGGGGTCCGACGAGGCCATGCCGTCCACCGGCACGATCACCTTGAACTTGCGCGCCGCCGCCCCGGTGGCGGTGCCCAGCACCGCGCCCTCGGCGGCGGTGCCGACCAGGATCACGGTCTTCACCCCCTTGTCCTTCAGGATCTTCTCGAGCGCGGTGCCGTGGAACTTGTTGACGCTGGCCTGGACGTGGGGCTCGCCGTCGCGCGGCGCCACCGGCTTCAGCACCTTCTCGCGGGTGCCGCTGCCGGTCAGCGCGTAGACCACCGGCATGCCGGCCGCGCGCGCCTTCTTCAAGAGCGCCTCCACCTTCGGCACCATGTCGACGCAGCGCGGACGCCGCTTGGCGTTGCAGTTGTTGGTCTGGATGTCGAGGACGAGGAGCGCCGTGTCCCTGGCGCTCACGGTCACGGATTTGAGCGCCGGGGGCTTCGGCGCCTTGGCCGTGCCCCAGTCCTCGATGATGTCGCCGGCGCCGGCGGGCGCGGCCATGGTCAGAGCGAACAGGACGGCCGCCGCCGCTCCCTGCAGCGATTTTCCGAATCTCATGGTCTTCCCCCTGTGGTGTCGGAACGGATACTCGCTTGACTGGCCCGATCAGGGCATGGGCGGGCGCCCGGGTCAAGGCCCCCGGGCGGCGCCGGGCGGGCCCGGTTGCCACGCCCGCCCTGCCGCGCCTAGGATGGCGCCAAGAACACAACAATCGGGGGGCCGCCCGTGTTCGCCAGGATCAACCACGTCGCCATCCTCAGCGAGGACAACGCGGCGCTCGCGCGGTTCTACGAGGGCTTCTTCCATCTCCGGCCGACCGGCACCAAGGGCGCGACGCGCGCGCCCACGGTCGGCGACGGCTATGTCGGGCTCAACATCAATCCCAGGCTCTCTGGCCGGCCCGCCCGGCTCGACCATTTCGGCATCGAGGTCGCGGAGGTGGAGACCGTGTTCGCCCGCCTGGGCAGGGACTATCCCGCGGTCCAGTGGCTCAAGCGCCCGGGCAGCCGGCCGTTCGCCTCGATCTCGACCCACGACCCCGAGGGCAACGTCTTCGATCTGACCCAACAGGGCATGGCCAACCGCGACGACGTCTACGCCGCCGAGGGCTGGGAGCAGGATCGCGTCATCGACCACGTCGCGCTCCGCGCCCGCGAGCCCGGGCGCGTCGCCGCGTTCTATTCGGAGGTGTTCGAGCTCGCGCCGCTCAACAGGGGGCCGGGCGACGAGAACCACTATCTCTCCGACGGGCGCGTGACGCTCGAGATCATGCCGTGGCGCATCGGCGACTACGAGGGCACGGGCATCTCCGCGCCCGGCCTCGATCACATCGGCTTCCGGGTCGAGAGCATCGACGCGCTCAAGGGCGACATCGAGAAGGTCACCGTCAAGAACTACCGCTTCCGCCCGGGCCCGCTGGGCGCGGGCAAGGAGGGTGCGGCCCGGCTCGACCTGTTCCGGCGGAGCTGCCCGCTGGGCCGCCACCACATGGCCGACCCCGACGGCGTGCTCATCGACGTCAGGGAATAGGGGGCGCCCGCGGGCGCGCGGATTGACAAGGACATTGTAAACAGTTTACGATTTTTAAGCGTTTCGGGAACGACTTGCCGCCTGCCGAGAGCCGGCGGACGCCAACCGGGAGGACCACCATGACGACGCACACCCCATATCAGGGCCCGGTCATCGCCGCGGCCCTCGCCGCCGCCGTGGCCGGCGCCGGGCTGCCGGCCGCCGCCGCCGAGCTGCCGGCCCCGACCCAGAAGATGCTGGCCGAGCTCAAGGTCGAGGCCTCCGTCCTTGCCGGCATGGAGAAGGAACTCGAGGTGCCCGCGGCCTGGATCGAAGGGGCCAAGAAGGAAGGCAAGGTCATCTACCTCGGCACCTTCAATGTCGACACCTGGCCGAAATTCGCGGCCTTGTTCAACGCGCGCTACCCGTTCGCCCAGGTGGAGCACCAGCGCACCAGCCACTTCGCGCGGGCCGACAAGCCGCTGATCGCCCTCAAGCAGGGGGGGCGCGTGATCGCCGACGTGATCGGCCCCGTCGGCGCGCGCATCAAGGACTACCAGGAGGAAGGCGCGCTGATGGATTTGCGCGAGCTTCCCAACTTCAAGCTCATCCCCGCCGAGAGCCGCGCCAAGGACGGCACCTGGATGGGCGAGAAGATCAAGTTCTGGTGCATGTCCTTCAACAAGAGCCAGGTGAAGAAGGCGGATCTGCCGAAGACCTGGGAGGATCTGCTGGCCAGCAAGGCCATGCGCAACGGCAACCTCGGCATCACCAACCGGCCCCACAACTGGATCCTGCCGCTGTGGACCACCATGGGCGAGGCGTGGACGCGGAACTTCATCCACAGGCTGTTCACCGAGGTCAAGCCGCAGCTCCGCAAGGAGGGCGCCATGGCCATGGTCAAGCTCAACATCGTCGGCGAGTTCCACGTGGCGACCCCGGCCACCGATTACCGGGTCGCGGAGTTCGAGGCCAAGGGCGCGCCGCTGAGCTGGCACTGCCCGGAGCCGGTGCCGACGACGCTCTCGGAGCTGGTGGCGCTCAAGGGGACCAAGGCCCCCAACACGGTCAAGCTGTTCCTCAACTGGTTCCTGTCCAAGGAGGGCCAGCTCGCCATCTATTACGCCACCGGCGGCGCGCCGGTGCGCGACTTCCCCGACATCACCTTCACCGCCTACCCGTCCGAGACCCGCGGCAAGAAGCAGGCGGTGCGCAGCCCCGAGCACCTCATCACCGAGTTCGGGGACATGGCGACGGTGTGGAATGCGGCGTGGAAGGGCGCCGGCGGCTTCGTCGAGGAGCCGGCGCGGAAGGTCAAGACCGTGATCGCCGACGTCAAGAAGGGCGGCCGGTCCATCGCCTTCAAGGTGGGGGGCGACAGCCACCAGGCCAAGATCTCGAAGTCGCGCACCAAGATCACCATCGGCGGCAAGTCGGCCAAGCGCGGGGCGCTGAAGGCCGGGCTCGACTGCGAGATCACCTATGCCGGCAACGGCGGCGAGGCCAAGTCGATCGCCTGCAAGTAGCCGGCGTCACAAGTAGTCCGCGTCAGGGGGCCGGCGGCGGGGACTCCCCGTCGCCGGGACTCGCGCGATCGTCTAGACTGGGTCCATGGAGAAGGACGGCCGGGCCCGGGGGATCGATTGAGCGCGGAGAACGGCGTCGGACGGCTTCCGGCGGCCGGGCGGGGCGCGGCGGCCCGCCTCGGGCGCGCCGCCAACGCCGCCGTGGCGTGGCTGCGCAAGCATGTGGGCACGCGGCAGCTGCGCTTCCTGGTGGCGAGGTGGGTCCTTTCCCCGGTGCCCGCCTGGCGCCGAAGCGCCCACGCCTATTGGCGGGCGTCGCCGGCGGCAGCGCTCGGCGCCGAGAAACTCTTCG
>DASWKZ010000152.1:0-2373 GCA_036396355.1 Alphaproteobacteria bacterium | reverse complement strand
AGCGGCCGAAGCCGGGGGCACGGGAACGGTGGGGATGTAGGGAAATGGAACGGCTCGAGCACGACGACCCGGCGGCCAAGGTCCTGGCCGGGGACCGGCGCCTGACCATGCAGCTCATGGGACTCTGGCGGGGCCTCCGGGTGGCGGACGGGTGCCCCGGACACGAGACGTTCCTGGCGGCGGTCCCCCCGGAACTCCTGGAGGACTGCTTCGTGGCCGTGCCGACGGCGGAGGGCGGCGCCCTGTGCCGGATCGGCGGCCGCCTGCGCCGCGGCCGACGACATGGACCGGCTCCCGGTATCGCTGCGGGTCATTCCGGCGATCGGGAAATGCAAGCGCGTGCGGCAGACCATGCCGCGCTATGGATTAACGGCCTGCCGCTTTGAACCGCTGCGCTCCCGCGCGTATCGAGTCGTTTCGAGGGGCCTACGCGCCCGAGGCCTCCGGCGCCGGCGTCTCGTGCCGGCCGTGGATGGCGGCCCGTACGTGCTTGCCGGTTTCGTAGTTGATGTGCTGGTTGGCCGAGTTGGGGCCGGTGCGCGTCCCCATCAGCACCATGGGCCCGGTGCCGGTGTTCTCCAGGCTGTAGAACGAGCCGCCCTCGATAAGCGCCACCATGCCCGGCTTCATCACCGCCTTGCCGCCGTCCGGAAAGTGCATGGTGCACTCGCCCTCGAGCATGAGGAAGGTCTGATCGCCCGGGTGTGAATGCATGTCGTCGTGGTCGCCCGGGTTGGGATAGTAGTGCATCCAGGCATGCATCTTGCGCGTGTCCATGATGATCTTGCGCTTCTTGAGCTCGTGCGCGAGGCCGAGCACGTCGACGATGTCGATGGCCATTTGTTTTCTCCGGTTACTGCATCTTGCCCGACCAATGAGCCTGCCATAGGGCGCCGACCTCATCGCCATACTTCTCGAGGATGTCGATCGTGAGAACGTTGACCTTCTTGCCTTTGAGCTTGCCCGGCAACGATTCGAGGCCGGCATCTCGCAGGTCCTCGTGAAGCGGGTCGTAGTTGGAGGCCACGTACTGGGCGAGTTGCCCCTCACGACTCACCAGCCAGTTGGTGAACAGAAGGCCCTGGTTGAGGGCCGGCGACGCCTTCAGCACCGCGATCTCCGACAGCGAGGCCGCCACCGAGCCGGGGCAGTGCATGTCGATCGGCGAGCCCTTCTTTTGGAGGTAGGCGACGCGGCTGAACAGCGACACCATGGTCACCGGGAACTCGCCCGCGACCGCGAGCGCGGTCACAGCGTTCTTCCCTTCCTTGCGCAGCTGCGGCTTCACCGTGCCGAACAACTGGGCGAGGTAGTGCTTTCCCCAATCCATCCCGCGCGACGGAACGAGGTGCAGGAACCAGTCGTCGGGCTTGTTCGTGAGTCCGATCTTGCCCCCGTGGAGTCGCGTGTCCTTGAGCACGTCGTCCCAATCCTTCGGAAGATCCTGCGGCTTCACCAGGTTGGTATTGTAGGCCATGCAATAGAACAGCAGGCGTTGGCCCGCCCACAGGTCGCGCTGACCCTTGTAGTCCGCTTCGAGCGCGCGATAGGCCGGGAGGTCTCCGAGCGGCGCGAACGCGCCCGCGTCGCGGTAGTTCAGCGTCTGGTTGCCCAGGCTGGAAATCACGTCGACCGTCACGCGCCCTTCCTTCAGCGCGATCAGGGGCTGCACGGTGCGGTTGAAGCGGCTGCCGCGCATGTAGGTGATCTTGACGAACGGGTAGCGCTCCTCGAACGGCCGGACCATCTCGCGGAATTGCTTCGGGTCCAAGGTGCCGCCGATGCGAACGCCCGGCTCCTGCTTGGCGGCGGCGAGCATTGCCGGCGGAACCGCCAGCGCTGCGTCGATGTCCTTGAGCAGGGTGGGGGGCTGCTTCAGCCGTTGCAGGAATTCCCGCGTGGAAGCCGGGAGATCCGCCGCGTCCGCGGCTGGGGCGGCAAAGATTAGGGCCGCGGAGAAGACGCAAAGCGTAAGCTTACGAAGGCGCGGCATATCCAAGGCAACCTCCCAGCTTATGTTCATTGTTTTAGGCTACGGTCCGGGGCTGAAAGCGTCGTTTTAGGCTACGGTCCGGGGCTGAAAGCGTCAACGTAAAACCCGGATCATCTCGGAAAATTCCACATTCTGTTAACGACCGGCGGCGCCTCGGCCGGCGCCGTCCGCTTCCTGCCGCGGCCCGCCGCCGGCCCGATGCGGCGGTGGGTCGGCGGGGCGGCCCAATTCATCATTGATTTACTTCTAACACCCTAGGATAAATTGCATATAACCATGCCGGCGCCCCCGTGAGCGGCCGAAGCCGGGGGCACGGGAACGGTGGGGATGTAGGGAAATGGAACGGCTCGAGCACGACGACCCGGCGGCCAAGGTCCTGG
>DASWKZ010000151.1:0-35060 GCA_036396355.1 Alphaproteobacteria bacterium | reverse complement strand
GCTCAGCTCGCTGGTGTGGCGTTCGAACATCTCGGTCAGGCGTGCATAGAGGGCAAGTCCCTTATCGGACAGGCGGACATGGATCGACCTGCGGTCATGGGTCGAGCGCTTGTGGATCAGGTAGTCGTTCTCGACCATCTTCTTGACGTTGTAGGAAACATTGGATCCGAGATAGTAGCCTCGGTTGGTGAGTTCGCCGACGGTCAGCTCTTCCTTGCCGATATTGAAGAGAATCAAGGCCTGCACGTTGTTGATGTCCTCGACCCCGATACGGTCTAGCTCGGCCTTCACCACCTCGAGAAAGTGGCGATGCAGCTTCTCGATGAGGAAGATCACATCTTGGTAAACGTGTTCCACGGTATCCTCTCTCGCAGTCCGGTCGGCCCCGAAGGCCACGCCCCACCGTTCCCGTGCCCAATAATTTAGGTAAATGCTTAAGACTTCACTAATGGCGCGGGGGCGGGCCACCCGGCTCGAGGCCGGGGCCGGCCGCTCCAGCGCCGTTTGCCGTTTATTGTGTCGCTCCCCTAGCCGACATATCATCGGCCGGGATGACCCTTCGCGACCTCCTCGCCCGCGACGGCAAAGGCAGGGCCGCCCCCGCAGAGGGGCCGAGCGGCCGTTTTCCGGCGTTGCGCATGCGCCGGACGCGCCAGGCCGAATGGTCCCGGCGCCTGGTCCGGGAGACGGCGCTCACGCCCGATGACCTGATCTGGCCCCTGTTCGTCCGGGAAGGATCCAATGGCCGTTCGCCGGTGGCATCGATGCCCGGGGTCGAGCGTCTCACCGTCGACCTCGCCTGCGAGGCCACCGCCGAGGCGGCGGATCTCGGCATTCCCGCCGTGGCGCTGTTTCCCTTCGTCGCACCCGAGCTCAAGGACGAGGACGGTCAAGAGGCGCTCAATCCCGAGAATCTCGTGTGCCGTGCCGTGCGCGCCATCAAGTCGGCGGTGCCGGGCATCGGCGTCATGTGCGACGTCGCCCTCGATCCTTATACCAGCCACGGGCAGGACGGGCTCGTCCGCGCGGGCGAGATCGTCAACGACGCGACGGTGGAGGTCCTGGTGCGACAGGCCCTGCTCCAGGCGGAGGCCGGCTGCGACATCATCGCGCCGTCGGATATGATGGACGGCCGCGTCGGTGCGATCCGCGCCGGCCTCGAGGAGGCCGGATTCGAGAAGGTCCTGATCCTCGCCTACGCCGCCAAGTACGCCTCGGCCTTCTACGGTCCCTTCCGCGATGCGGTCGGATCGTCCGCGAATCTCGGCGGCGGCGACAAGAGGACCTATCAGATGGATCCCACCAATGCCGAGGAAGCGCTGCGCGAGGTGGCCCTCGATCTCGCCGAGGGGGCCGACATGGTCATGATAAAGCCGGCGCTGCCCTATCTCGACGTCATCCGCCGGGTGAAGGACCGCTTCGGCGCCCCCACCCTCGCCTACCAGGTCAGCGGCGAGTACGCCATGCTGCGGGCGGCCGCCGACGCCGGCGCGATCGATTGGAACGCCGGCCTCCTCGAAAGTCTGACCGCCATCAAGCGCGCCGGGGCCGACGGCATCCTGACCTATGCCGCGCCCGAGGCGGCGCGCCTGCTGAGGGTCCGCCCCGCCCCGTGAGTCAGGTTTGAGTGCTGCGTTAATATGATGATGTAATCTTTTGTTATCATGAAAGTAATTCTCCGTTCCCTTGGCTGGATCGCGGGGGTCGGGATGGTCATCCTGCCCGCGGTTCTCCTCGCCGGGTACCTGTGGCTCCGCACCTCTCTTCCCGATACCGCCGGCGTCATCGCCGTGCCCGGTCTCGCCGCCCCGGCCGAGATCCTGCGGGACCGCGACGGCATCGTCCATATCCGCGCCGAGACCGCCGCCGCCGCCTATTTCGCCCTCGGCTTCGCCCACGCCCAGGACCGCCTGTGGCAGATGGAGGCGAATCGCAGATTCGGGGCGGGGCGCCTCGCCGAGCTGGCGGGCAGCCGGTTCCTACCGCGTGACCGCTACGTTCGCACCCTCGGCCTCTACCGGCTCGCGGAGGAGAGCCTCGGCCGCCTCTCCGCAGAGGCGCGGGAGGCGCTCGAGGCATACACGCGGGGGGTCAACGCCTTCCTCGAGACCCGAAGCGGCGCATTGCCGCCGGAGTTCGCGCTCATCGGCCTCGATCCCGAGCCGTGGCGACCGGCCGATTCCGTGGTTTGGGGCCGACTCATGGCGATGAACCTCGCCGGCAACTGGCGCGACGAGCTCCTGCGGGCACGGCTGGCGCGTCGGCTGCCCCGCGAGGTTGTGGCGGCCCTGTGGCCGCCCTACCCGGAGGATGCGCCGGTCTCGGTCCCCGACACGGCGCGGCGGACCGAGGGCGCGCCCGCGCCCGGCGCGGACCCCTCGGGAACCGCCCGCGCGACGGCGATACCCGATCCCGAGCTCGCGCCCCTGTTCGACGCGCTCGCCGGGGCCTTGCCCTCCGCTCCGCCGTCCCGGGGCGCCTCCAACAGCTGGGTCGTCTCCGGGTCGCGGACCCGCACCGGCCAGCCCATCCTCGCCAACGATCCGCACCTCCGCTTCCGCGCCCCCAATCTCTGGTATCTGGCCCGCCTCACGGCACCCGGGCTCGACATCGCCGGGGCCACGGTCCCCGGCGTGCCCTTCCACGTGCTGGGACATAACGGGCGGATCGCCTGGGGCATGACCACGACCGGCGCCGACACCCAGGACCTGGTGATCGAGCGCACCGAGTCCGGGGACCCCGGCCGCTACCGGACGCCCGGCGGCCCGGAGTCGTTCCGGGTCCGGGATGAAACCATCGCCGTCCGCGGTGGCGAGGCGGTCACCGTGAGCATCCGCCGGACCCGCAACGGTCCCGTGATCTCCGATATCCCGGGGCGGCATCTAAGCGCCATCGACCCGAAGTCCGTCGTCGCGCTGCGCGCCGCCGCCCTCGCCGAGGACGACATGACCGCCGAGGCGATGTTCCGCATCAACCGGGCGCGCAATTGGGTGGAATTCACGCGCGCCCTCGCGCTGTTCCACAGCCCGGTCCAGAACTTCGCCTATGCCGATACCGACGGCCATATCGGCTTCGCCGTCGCCGGGCGCATACCGGTGCGTCGCCAGGGCGACGGCTTCGCTCCCGTGTCGGGGGAATCCGCCGCCTTCGAATGGGCGGGCTTCATCCCCGCCGAGGACCTGCCGCAGGTCTTCGACCCCGATTCGGGCTACATCGCCAACGCCAACAACCGCGTGGCCGGACCGGCCTACCCCTATTTCCTGGCCCGGGACTGGGAGTCCCCCTACCGCGCAAGGCGCATCGAGCAGGTATTGTCCACCTCCGCCCGGCATGACGCTGCCGCCAGCGCCGCCTTGCAGATGGATGGGCTGTCGCTGGCAGCGCGCCACCTGCTTCCCCTCATGGTTCCGTTCACCGCCCGGGATGACAGCACCGCGTGGGCGCTCGACCGGCTCTCGGCCTGGGACGGCGTGGTCCGTCGCGAGGCGATCGAGCCCCTCCTCTTCACGGCCTGGATGCGCGCGCTGGTGCAGGTGCTGTTCGCCGACGAGCTGGGCGACGCGTTCCCCGACTTCTGGCAGCTGCGGCCCCAACTCGTGCGCGTGGCGCTGGAGACCGAGACCGGGTGGTGCGACGACCAGGCGACGGTCGTGCGCGAGCCCTGCTCCACGGCCCTGCATCAGGCGCTGAGGGAGGCGATTTCCGACCTAGAGGACCGGCTCGGCCCCGACCGCTCCTCATGGCGGTGGGGCGCTGTCCACCGGGCGACCTTCTCAAATCCCGCACTCTCCTGGATTCCCTTGCTGGACGAGTTCGCCGACATCGTCGTCGCCACCGACGGCGACGATTTCACGGTGAACCGCGGCACCAGCCGCATCGGCTCCACCCATGATCCCTTCGGGCACGTTCACGGCGCGACCTACCGGGCGATCTATGACCTGTCGGACCTCGATCGCTCGCTGTTCATCCACCCGACGGGCCAGTCGGGCAACCCGCTTTCCGATCATTATCGGGACTTCGCGACACGTTGGCGGGACGGCGCCTACCTTACGCTCCCGGCGTCCCCCGAAGGCCCTCTGGAGCGATTGCGCCTGGTCCCCCGAGACTCCGCCGAGGGCCCTTGAGGCGCGCGCGCCGCGCGGCCGCAACCGGCCTCGCCACGGTGCCTCGGGCCGTCGTCCGATTGCCCACCCTCGTGCCTTGGCGGCATAATGCGGCCATGTCGCCTCGAACCGTGCCCCTATTCGGCTCCCGCCTCCGGGCCTGCCCGTACCTTCCCGGCCGCGAGGAACGCAACGTCATTGCCGAACTGAACGGTCCCGACCCCCAGGGCCTGTACGAGGCCGCGGTGCGGGCGGGGTTCCGCCGCTCGCACGACATCATCTACCGGCCCGCCTGCCCCGGCTGCGATGCCTGCATTCCCATCCGCGTGGCCATCGGCCGGTTTCGGCCGCGCCGGTCCCTCGCCCGGGTCTGGCGACGCAACGCCGCCCTCGCGGCGACCGTTGCCCCGCCGCGCGCGACCCTGGAGCAGTATGCGCTGTTCTCGAGTTACCAGACCCGACGTCATCCCGGCGGGGGGATGGACGGCATGGGTTTCCACGAGTTCCGCGAACTCATGGAATCGAGCCCCGTCGGGACGTTCTCGGTGGAGTTCCGGGATGCCCAAGACGGCCTTCAAGCCGTGATGCTGGCCGACGAAGCCGGGGACGGGCTGTCGGCGGTCTACAGCTTCTTTGACCCCGACGACGCGACGCGGGGCCTCGGTACCTTCATGGTGCTGTGGCTGATCGAGCATGCCCGCACCCGGAACCTTCCCCATGTCTACCTCGGGTACTGGATCGAGGGCAGCGCCAAGATGTCGTACAAGGGCCGCTTCCGCCCGCTGGAGGCTCTCGGCCCCGCGGGCTGGGGCCCGTTCGAGCCGGAGTGTCGGACGATAGGCACCGAGTCGCCGTAGTCCCCGGACCGGCGCCCGAATCAATCAGAAGAAGAACGCGAGGAGGTATATGTCATGAATCGCCGAGACTTCCTGACGGGGGCCGCGACGGGGGTCGCGGTGGGTGCCGCCGGCACCTACGGGATCACGCGCGCGCGCCCGGCCGAGGGTCCGGCCGCGCCGGCCGTCGTCAGGAAGCGGGAGGAATGGCGCATGGTGACCACATGGCCGGAGAAATTCCCCGGCCTCGGCACCGGCGCTGATCGCCTTGCCAGCCGCATCACCGCCATGAGCGACGGTCGCCTCGCGGTGAAAGTGTTCGCCGCCGGCACCGTCGTTCCCGCCCTCGGGGCGTTCGATGCCGTCGCCCAGGGCTCGGTGGAGATGGGCCACGGCGCGGCCTACTACTGGCAGGGGAAATCGAAGGCCTTCAATTTCTTCGCGGCGGTTCCGTTCGGCCTGACGGCGGCGGAACTATCGGCCTGGATCCATTACGGCGGCGGCCAGGAGCTCTATGACGAGGGCTATGCCCGGTTCGGCCTCAAGCCGTTCCTCGCGGGCAACACGGGAGCCCAGATGGGCGGCTGGTTCCGCAAGGAGATCCGCTCCATCGAGGACTTCAAGGGTCTCAAGATGCGCATGCCGGGCCTCGGCGGCGAGGTGCTGCGCCGCATCGGCGCCACCGCCGAGAACCTGGCGGGCGGCGACATCTTCCCGGCGCTATCATCGGGGCGCATCGACGCGACCGAATGGGTGGGACCTTGGAACGACCTCGCCTTCGGCTTCTACAAGATCGCGCAGCACTACTATTGGCCCGGCTTCCACGAACCCGGCACCGGCATCGAGTGCTTCGTGAACAAGGCCAAGTACGACGCGCTGCCGGGCGACCTCAAGGAAGTCATCAGCGCCGCCTGCCGCGCCGAGGCCGACGCCATGCTGGGCGAGTTCAACCGGCACAACGGCGGTGCCCTCAGGACGCTGATCGAGACCCACGGGGTCCGGCTTCACAAGTTTCCCGACGACGTCACGGCCGCCCTCGGGAAGGCGTCGAGCGTGGTGCTGGCGGAGCTCGAGGGCGCGGACGATCTCACCCGGCGCACCTATGCCTCCTTCCGCGGGTTCCGGGAGGAGGCCATCGGCTGGGCCCGCCTCGCCGAGCAAGGCTATCTCGATATGCGCGAGCGTATCCTGCGTCCCTGATGACGGCCTTCCCCGAACGCAGGTGTCCACATGATCAGGCATCCCGCAATAAAACCAAGGGCGCTTCGGCACATGGGCGCGGCCCTGCTCCTGGGAGTGATCGTGGGCGCCGGGTTCGCCCTTTCCGGCGCCGGCGCCCAGGAGGGACCCCGAACCGTGACGCCGCGGGGGCCCCTCGATGCGATCGAGCGGCACACCATTACGGTCTTCGAGAACGCGTCGCCGTCGGTCGCCTCCATCTTCACCGCGCGCGTCACGGGCGGCGTATTCCAGCCGGAAACGTTGCAGCCCGCGGGCACCGGCTCGGGATTCATCTGGGACGACCGCGGCCACGTCGTGACCAACAACCACATGGTCGAGGGGGCGGACGCGGTGGCCGTGAAGCTCGGCGCCGGCGACGCCGTCCCCGCCAGGATCGTCGGCCGCGCACCGGACTACGATCTCGCGGTCCTCAAGCTGGAAAGAGCGCCCGACGGCGCCAGGCCGCTGCCCATCGGGCGGTCGGCGGAGCTCAAGGTCGGGCAGATCGTCTATGCCATCGGCAATCCGTTCGGGCTCGACCGTACCCTGACCACCGGCATCATCAGCGCCCTCGACCGCCGCCTGCCGACGGCGCGCGGGCGCGAGATCCCGGGCGTGATCCAGACCGATGCCGCCATCAATCCCGGAAACTCCGGGGGACCGCTGCTCGATTCGGCGGGGCGGCTGATCGGCGTCAACACCGCCATCATCTCGGGGTCCGGGGCCTCGGCCGGGGTCGGCTTCGCGGTCCCCGTGGACCTGGTCAACCGCATCGTCCCGCCGCTCATCGCCAAGGGCCGGGTCCCGACGCCCGGCATCGGCATCCTGGCCGCCCCCGAGAGCATCGCCGGTCAGCTCAACATTGCCGGCGTCATCGTCGCCGAGGTCGCCGCGGGCTCCCCCGCCGCCAGGGCAGGGCTCGAGGGAATGGACCCCCGCGCCGGACGTCTCGGCGACGTGATCACACAGGTCAACGGCAAGCCGGTCGGGACCGTCCACGAGCTCGCCCAGGCCCTGTTCGAGCTCGGGGTTGGCGCCAAGGCGCGGCTGACGGTCATGCGCGATGGCAAGAGCCGAGAGGTCACCGTCACCATCGGCGACATCTCGTGACCCGAATCCCCTCCGCCGGTCAGGCGCGGACGGTCCGAATCAGGTCATGGATGAACCGTAGCTTCTTCAGGACCGCCGAGGTCAGCACGAAGGGGTACAGGTCCGGTTGCCCGACACTCCGGTTGAGGCTGTTGACGGCATAGGTCAGGGGCAACCAGGCACCGACCAGCGTGTCGAAGTCCGGCTGATTATAGGCATCGAAAATCACCGACATGACGAGCGCCTGGTCATGCCCGGCCATGGGACTCAGGCTCAGGCCGTAGGCGTAGGCGGTTTCCAGGGCATCCACCATATGCAGGTAATGGGCCCAGCTTTCGGCCCAGTCCTCCCATGGATGGGCGCTGGCATAGGCGCTGACGAAATGTTGCGGCCAATCGGACGGCGGTCCCGATGAATAATAGGATTCGAGGCTGGCGCCATAATCGCGACTCTCGTCGCCGAACAATTGCCGGAATGAATCCAGCAAGGGGCCATCCCTGACAAACTTCTCCCAGTAATAATGACCGACCTCGTGCCGGAAGTGGCCCAGGATGGTTCGATAGGGCTCCGCCATTTCCTTGCGCTGCCGTTCGCGCTCTGCGTCGTCGGCCTCGGCGATATTGATGGTGACGACGCCCTGGGCATGGCCGGTCATCACCCGCTGACTCTCCCGAAACGTGGGATCGGGATCGGCCAGAAAATCGAAGGCGAGCCCGCCATCGGGATCGTCCATCTTGTTGCGCACCGGCAAGCCGAAACGCAGCAATCCATGGAAGAGGCGATGCTTCGCGATCTGCAGGCGCTGAAAGGGCAAGCGATATTCGATCTGGCCGAGATCCGGAATGGTGCGATTTGTCCGGCACGAGAGGCAAAAGACTTCCGGTGATGACTCCGGAACCAGCCAATTGCAGGAATCATAGGCGTTGTTGAGACAGAAACGGTACCGCTCGCCAAGCGCTGCAAGCGGCTGCCATAGATCGCCCCCTTGGGGCGTCAGTGCGCTCAAGGCCGAACGATCGGGCAAGTATCCCAAAACATGGCCGCACCGTTCGCATCGGGTGTTCTCGAAATGCAGCAACTGGCCGCAATACTGGCACTCGAAGAGTTTCATGCAGGAAACCTACACCCAATCCGATGCCCCGGGGAGGGTATGGGGCCGACGCCCGCCGCACCGGATCGAACCATGTCCTAGACGCTCCCCGTTCAGCCGTTGGCGGGCACGGTCGCCGTTGCCGCAGGTATCAGGAAAAGGCCTTGCGCTTCTTGGGGAAGCCGCGCGGCGGCAGGCGGCCAGCATGGGCACGCCTGCCCAGCCACGGAGCGAGATCGGTCTCGGTGCGGGTGCGCTCGCCCATCGGCCAGGTCAGACCTTCTGCTCGGAAGAAGGTGGCGAGGTCGGCGAGCCCGCCGTCCCGGTAGGACTGCAGCTTGACGCCGCGGCCCCGGCTCATCTCCGGAAGCTCCACCGCGTCGAAGATCAACAGCTTGCGGTTGTCGCCGATCACTGCCACCGAATCGCCCGAAAACGGCACGCAGGCCGCGGCCTCCACGTCGCCCCTGACGTTCAGCACCTGCTTGCCGCCCCGGGTCTGGGCAACCACCTCGTCCTCCGGTACGACAAACCCGCGTCCGTCGGAGGATGCCACCACCAGCCTGCGTCCCGGCCGGTGGGCCAGCAGCTGGACAATGTCGTGGTCGTTGGAGAGGTCGATCATCAGCCGCACCGGCTCACCGTTGCCGCGTCCGGGCGGCAGCTGGTCGCAGGCGATCGTGTAGAATCGTCCGTTGGTCGCGAACAGCAGGAGCTTGTCGGTAGTCTCGGTGTGGAGCCGGAAGGCCGGCCCGTCACCCTCCTTGTACTTGACCTCGGCGTCGGCCGCGAGATGCCCCTTGAAGGCCCGGATCCATCCCTTGGCCGAGCACACCACCGTGACGGGTTCTTTCTCGATGGCGGCGTCGACCGGGATCGCCACCGCCCGGGGGGCGTCGCCGATCTCGGTGCGCCTGCGGCCGAGTTCGGTCTTTGCGCCGAAGGCCTCGCGAATCTCCCGGATCTCCCCGGCGATTACCTGCCAGCGCCGCTTCTCGCTGCGGAGAAGACCGCGCAGCTCCGTAGCCTCCGCGGACAAGCGGTCGTGCTCGGCCCGGATCTCCTTCTCTTCCAGGCGCCGCAGGGCCCGGAGCCGCATGTTAAGGATGGCCTCGGCCTGAACATCACTGATCCCGAGCGTCTTCATGAGACTCGATTTGGGCTCGTCCTCCTCGCGAATGATGCGGATCACCCGATCCAGGTTGGCGTAGGCGGCGAGATAGCCGGCGAGAATCTCGAGGCGGTGCTCGATGCGGCCGAGGCGATGGGCGGAAATCCGCTTGAGTACCGCGTGCCGGTGATCGAGGAACGCGGCGAGGACCTCCCTCAGGTTCATCACCCGCGGGGTCTGGTCGGCATCGAGGACATTGAGGTTGAGCGGCACGCGGGTTTCCAGCTCGGTATTCTGGAACAGCTGCGCCATCAGATGCTCGGGCTCGACCCCCCGCGTTCGCGGCTCGAGGACGAGCCGCACGGTGTCCGCAGATTCATCGCGCACGTCGCCCAGGAGCGGGAGCTTGCGCCCCTCCATCATGGCGGCAATGCGTTCGATGAGACGCGATTTCTGGACCTGCCAGGGAATCTCCGTCACCACCGCCTGCCAGCGGCCCTGCGGAAGATTCTCGATCTCCCAGCGGGCACGCAGGCGAAACGATCCGCGGCCGTCCCGGTAGCTGGCAATGATCGCCGCGCCCGGCTCGGCGAGCACTCCTCCGGTCGGAAAGTCCGGAGCGCGGACGAACTCCACCAGCTTGGCGATGGTGGCCTTGGGAAACTTGATGAGATGGAGGAGGGCATCGCACAGCTCGCCCGCGTTGTGGGGTGGGATCGAGGTGGCCATCCCCACGGCGATTCCGGTGGCGCCGTTGGCGAGCAAGTTGGGGAACGCCGCCGGCAGCACGACCGGCTCGGATTCCTCACCGTCGTACGTCGAGCGAAAATCGACCGCATCCTCGTCGATTCCGGCGAGCAACGCGCGGGCCACGGCCGTCAGGCGCGCCTCGGTGTAGCGCATGGCGGCGGCGTTGTCGCCGTCGATGTTGCCGAAGTTGCCCTGGCCATCCACCAGCGGGTAGCGCACGGCGAAGGATTGGGCGAGCCGCACCAGCGCGTCATAGACTGCGGCGTCCCCGTGGGGGTGGTACTTGCCGATCACGTCGCCGACCACGCGGGCGCATTTCTTGAAGCCCGATTCGGGATCGAGCCGGAGCCTGAGCATGGCGTAGAGGAGGCGCCGATGCACCGGCTTGAGCCCGTCGCGCACGTCCGGCAGCGAGCGCGACATGATGGTCGACAGCGCATAGGCGAGGTAGCGCTGGCCGAGGGCCTCGGCCAGCGGCTCGTCACGAATCAGGGTATCGGGCTTGGGCGATGCCATGGGCTGGATTTATGACTTCTGAAGCCTGAAAACACAAGATATTGGGAAAGTTGACCCTATCCCCCCAGCGCCGTGACCAGGCGGGCGCGCGCCGCCGGCAGTCGCCCGGGACCGGTCGCGAAATGGTGCCGCTCGAGGAAATGCCCCGTCAGCCGCAGGCCGGCGGCGACCTCGCTTGCGGCCCGCGGCGCGCCGCCGGTCTCGGTGAGGAATTCCGGCAGGGGCAACAGCCGCTCGCCATAGGGCGCTCCCGCTTCGGCCGAGACGGCGCGGCCCGAGCGGGGAGACACGTAGCGAAGGCCATGCCGGGCCCCAGTTGCCGCGCAGGCCGACAGGTCGAGGCCGAATCCGAGGCACCCCAGCAACGCCAGCTCCCAGCGCACATAGGCGCCGGCCCAGGGCGGCACGGAGCCGGTGGCCGCCGCCGCAGCGGTCGACTCGCCGGCGAGGAGCGCCACCAGCGCCAGACTCTCCGCGAACAGGCGCGGCTGCGGCTCCCGCTCGGGCAGCCCCTGCTCCAGCAGCGCCGTGACCGCCGCGAGCGCCTTGAGCCGCGCCGGATCGTCGAGGACCGCGGCGGCGAATTCGCGTTTGGATTCGAGGTTCAAGGTCCCGAGGTGCTCGGCGAGGCGCGCCCGCCACGTGGCCACCACCAGGTTCCCGGCCTGCAGGAGGCCCCGGCGCGTGCGCGACTGCCCACCCCGGACCAGACCCGCGTGACGGCCGCGGCCGCGGGTGAGCAGGCTCACGATGGCGGCACTCTCGCCATGCCTGCGGACGGCCAGGACCAGTCCTTCGTCGCGCCACTCCATGGGCCCGCCTATAGCACGACTCGCGCTCCGGGGGCCGGGCCAAAAACCGGATCGCGCGGCGCCATCCGCGGGACGGCTCACGCGTCGTAGTCGAGCCCGATCTCGCGATAGTGCTCGACGCGCTCCATCCAGTCGGCCTTGACCTTCACGTGCAGGAACAGATGGACGCGTCGCTCGAGCAGGGCCTGGAGGGCGGCACGAGCGGCTTCGCCGATCGCCTTGATGCGCGATCCGTCCTTGCCCAGCACGATCCCCTTCTGGCTATCACGGGCGACATAGACGGTCTGATCGATCCGCGCCGATCCATCCGGTCGCTCCTCCCACCGCTCCGTTGCCACGGTCAGGGCGTAGGGAAGCTCCTGGTGGAGCTGGAGGAACGCCTGCTCGCGGGTGATCTCCGCGGCGAGCAGGCGCAAGGGAACGTCGGAGAGTTGGTCGGACGGATAGAGCCACGGCCCCTCGGGAAGGCCCTCGGCCAGGTGCGAGACGAGATCCTCGACCCCGTCTCCGTCCAGCGCCGAGATCATGAACACGCGGTCGAACACACCGGCTTTGTCATGGGCCTCGGCCACCGCCAGCAGTTTCGGCCTGGCGACCCGGTCGATCTTGTTGAGGACGAGGATGGCCGAGCGGCGCCGCGCCCGCAGGGCGGCCACGATCTCGGCGGTCTCGGGATCGATATACCCGGAGGCCGGCGCCGCCCGCGCGGCATCCACCAGCAGAACCACCCGGTCCGCGCCGTTGATCCCGGCCCATGCCGCCGCCACCATGGCGCGCTCGAGCCGGCGCCTGGGGGCGAAGATACCAGGCGTGTCGATGAAGGCGAGCTGGGCGTCGCCGCGCATGGCGATCCCGGTCATGCGTGCCCGGGTCGTTTGCGCCTTGGGGGTAACGATGGCAAGCTTCGAGCCCACGATCCGGTTGAGGAGGGTTGACTTCCCAACGTTGGGGGCCCCGATCAGGGCGATGATGCCGGCCTTGGTCATGATCCCGGGAGGCTTCGTTCAGTCGTCGCCGCGGCGGCCGTATTTCGGGTCCAGTTTCCCCAGGAGGCCGGCCGCCGCCGCTTGCTCGGCCGACCGCTTCGACGGGGCCGCACCCGGCGCCCGCCCCTCCCCCGCGATCTCCACCTCGACGGTGAAGTAGGGCCGATGGGCCGGCCCCTCCCGGCCGACCACGCGATAGACCGGGAGCGGCAGCCCGCGCGCCTGCGTCCATTCCTGGAGAGCCGTCTTGGCATCGGGTCGCGCGTGGCCGAGGTCACCGATCAGGGGACCCCAGTGACGGAAAACGAACCGGCGCGCGACCTCGAACCCGCCGTCAAGATAGAGCGCGCCGATGACCGCCTCGCAGACATCGGCCTGGATGCCACGGTTCTCCTTGCCACCAACGCGCTCCTCGTTCTCGGAAACACGAATGTGGCGTCCGATGCGGATGGCATCGGCGACCCTTTCCAGGGTCTCCCGTCGCACCAGCCCCGCGAACCGCAGGGCGATGGCCCCCTCCGGTTCGTCCGGGAAGGTCTCCAGCAGAAGATCCGCGATGACCAGCCCGAGAACGCGGTCGCCGAGGAACTCCAGGCGCTCGTATCCGAACGGGTGGCCCTCGGTGCCGGCGGCGCTGCGATGGGTGAGCGCTTCGCCCAGGAGCCCCGGATCCGAGAACTCATGGCCCAGGGCCCGGACAAGGGCGGCCGCCGGCCGCTCGACCCGGGGGGATCGCTTCAGCGGCGTCGCCCGCGAACGCTCCTGCCCCTTTCCTCCCTTGGGCGCCTGTCGGGAGCTCGGGGCCTGCCGCGCCACGCTTCAGGAAACCCTGTCGAAGATGCGGGAGAAACGGATCGCGCCCGGCCATTTCCAGATCTCCCACAGCCGCGCGTTGCCGTTGAGGGAGAGGAACAGCAGATCGGCCCGACCGACGAGGTTCTCGGCAGGCACGTAGCCGACGTGATTCAGCACCCGTGAATCCAGCGAGTTGTCGCGGTTGTCCCCGAGGGCGAAGTAGTGGCCGGACGGCACGCGGTAGACCGGCGTGTTGTCGAGGTTGCCGTTGTCGGACTTCTCGATGATGAAATGCTGCTTCCCGTTGGGGAGGGTCTCGATGTATTTCGCGTAGGTGATCCGGTTGCCCCATTCGTCCCGATCGATGTAATTGCCGACGCGGCGGCGTTCGACGGCCTTGTCGTTGATATGCAGGATTCCCCTCACCACCTGGATGCGATCCCCCGGAAGTCCGATGATGCGCTTGATGTAGTCGGTCGAATTGTCCGACGGCAGCTTGAAGACCGCGACATCCCCACGCTCCGGCGTGGCTTCAAAGACTCGCCCGCCGAAGAGGGGAAGGCTGAAGGGCAGTGAATGCCGGCTGTAGCCGTATGAGAGCTTCGACACGAAGAGATAATCGCCGATCAGCAGGGTCGGCACCATGGACCCCGAGGGGATGCTGAAGGGCTCGTAGGCAAAGGTACGCACCACCACGGCAATGAGCGCCGCGTAGAGGATGGTCGTGACGGTCTCGCGCAATGCGCCCGACGGCTTCCGTCCCGAGCCGTGACGAACGGTCTTCCCCTCCGAGGCCCGTGAGCCACGATTCCCACTCGTGTTATCCATTAAGACCTATCCACAACTAACTGATTTAACATGATTTCAAGGACCATGAGTTGTGCTGGAACAATGCATGGCCGCGAAGACCTGTCAAGGTCATCCGTCCCCCGCGGCGGCCGGCTTCACACCGCGCCTGGCGCGGGCACCGCGGAGATCAGGACAATGGCCTGGGCCAGCGGCGGCTCGTCGGTGAGCGACACGTCGATCTGGGCCGCGAATCCCTCCGGGAGAATCTCGGCGAGGCGCAGCAGCGCGCCTCCCGAAAGCTCCATGGTGGGTTTGCCCGAGGAGAGATTCACGACGCCCATGTCGCGCCAATACACGCCGCGCCGAAACCCGGTCCCCAGGGCCTTGGAGCAGGCCTCCTTCGCGGCGTAGCGCTTGGCGTAGCTCTCGATGCGGTCGGCGCGGCGATCCGACCGCCGCCGTTCGGCTTGGGTGAATACGCGATCGAGGAAGCGATCCCCGAAGCGCTCGACGGTGCGCTCGATGCGACGGATGTCGACCACGTCGCTGCCAAGGCCGATGATCACGAATCGGCCCTCAAGCGGATCTCCGTCCCGATGCATCCGCCCGCGCCTTATCCATCACGCTACGCATGCGTTTCACCGCGGAATCGAGGCCCGAGAAGATCGCCTCGCCGATCAGGAAGTGACCGATGTTGAGCTCGATGATCTCGGGAATGGCGGCCACGGGTCCCACCGTGTCGAAGGTGAGGCCGTGGCCGGCGTGGCATTCGAGTCCGAGCGCGGCCGCGCTGCGCGCCCCTTCGGCGATGCGGGCCAGCTCGCGCTCCCGCATTGCGCCGCCGGACGCCCCGCAATAGGCGCCGGTGTGCAACTCGACAACCGGCGCCCCGAGGAGGGCGGCGGCCTCGATCTGGGCGGGGTCGGGGTCGATGAAGAGCGCGACCCGGATACCGGCCGACGACAAGCTCCGGATGAAGGGAGCCAGGTGCGGTCCGCCGCCAACGGCGTCGAACCCCCCTTCGGTCGTCAACTCCTGGCGCTTCTCGGGCACGATGCAGGCGGCGTGAGGCAAATGGGCCAAGGCGATCTTGAGCATCTCCCCGGTCGCCGCCATCTCGAGGTTGAGCGGCAGTTCGAGCCCGGCGGTGAGGGCATGGATGTCCCGATCGGAGATGTGGCGTCGATCCTCGCGCAGATGCGCGGTGATGCCGTCGGCGCCGGCCTGGGCCGCGATGCGGGCCGCCCGCACGGGGTCCGGATGCGCCCCGCCGCGGGCGTTGCGGATGGTCGCGACGTGGTCGATGTTGACGCCGAGGCGCAGCTTGCGCGGTGCCTCGCCGCCCGATGTCCGGCGTTCCGTCATTCCGCGCTCCCCGCCCCGGCGGCCGGCGCGCGGCTCTGCAACCGGCGGCGACGGTGCGCCTGGTAGCTCGCTACCATGCGCTTGACGGACCAGTAGAACACGAACCACGTGACGATGGCCGTGGGAATCCCGCCCACCATCATGGGAAGGAATACCTCAAGGGGGCTGTCGATCAGGTAGCTCATGGTGATCGGCCCGCGCGCCACGTCGGTGCCGCTACCGATGATCCAGTTGCCGAGATTGAAGATCCACAGCCAAATGAACGGGAAGGTCCACGGATTGCCGATCACGGTACCCACGGCCGAGGCGATGATCGATCCGCCCATGGCCCAGGCGATCAGCCCGGCCAGGAGAAAGTGAAGACCTGGCAGCGGCGTCATCGACACCGCGGCGCCGCAGGCGAACCCGGCGGCAATGGCATAGGGCGTCCCGGAAATGCGCCGCACGCGGTGGGCCAGGTAGCGCCCCGCCCTCCGCCAACCCGAGCGCGGCCACAGCGCATTGCGCAGCCTCGCCAAGGCAGTGAGATTCTTGCGGCGGCCGAACATGATGGGCGCGTCTCCCGGGTCCCGTCAGCCTCGTGCCCGCTCCACGGAGTTTATGGCGGGCGTCGCACGCAGGGCCGCGATGATGTTGCTCAGGTGCTTGACGTTCTGGACCTCCACGTCGATTGCCATATCGAAGAAGTCGGCGGCGCGATGCGTGATCTTGAGATTGAGGATATTGCCGAGGTTCTTGGCAATGACGGACGCCAGGGCGGAAAGCGCGCCCGGCTCGTTGATCACCGTGACGTTGATCCGGCCCACCTGGTTGTCCGCACGCTCAACCTCCCACGAGACATCGAGCCAGCGCTCCGGCATATCGGAGAAGCTCTCGAGGGTGTCGCAGTCGATGGTGTGGATAGTGACGCCCTTTCCGGGGGTCACGATGCCCACGATGCGATCGCCCATCAGCGGGTGGCAGCAGTTGGCGTAATGAACCGCCATGCCGGGGGTGAGTCCCTTGATGGGCACGGCGTTGCCCTTGTCCTTGTCCCGCTCCTTGCGGACGGCCGCCAGGGTGACAACCTTGCCGATGGTCCCGGCCTCGAATTCATCCTTGAGTCCGGGAAATACCGCAACCAGTATCTGCCGCGCCGTGATCACGCCCGAGCCCACGGCGGCGATCAGGTCCTCCGGGGTTTCCTGCCGGAAGATCTTGAGAACGCCCTTGAGGGCCTTGTCGGAGTACTCGTATCCCACCTCGTTGAAAGCCTTCTCCAGGATGGCGCGTCCCAGATAGACGTACTCCTGCATCTGGCGCGAACGGATGAACTTGCGGATCGCGGCCCGCGCCTTACCGGTCACGACGAAGCCTTCCCAGGTAGGTGACGGACTCTGCGCCTTCGAGGTGATGATCTCCACCTGATCGCCGTTCTCGAGCTGCGTCTTGAGCGGCATGATGCGGCCGTTGATCTTGGCGCCGACGCAGGTATCGCCGATGTCCGAATGCACGGCATAGGCGAAATCCACGGGGGTCGCGCCCCGCGGCAGGCTGATGAGATCCCCCCGCGGGGTGAAGCAGAATACCTGGTCCTGGAACATCTCGAGCTTGGTATGCTCGAGGAACTCCTCGGGACCCGCGGCCTGCTCCAGGATCTGCAGGAGCTCCCGCAGCCACCCATATTTCCTGCCGTCCCGGGTCGCCTCCTCGCTCTGCTTGTAGGCCCAATGGGCGGCGACGCCGCGCTCGGCCACCTCGTGCATCTCACGGGTGCGGATCTGAATCTCGATGCGATTGCGTCCGGGACCGATCACGCAAGTGTGCAGCGAGCGGTAGCCATTGCGCTTGGGCGTGGACATGTAGTCCTTGAACCGGCCGGGCACGACCGGATAACTCCCATGGAGGACGCCGAGCGCCTGGTAGCAGTGGGCCCGGTCCTCGACGACGACGCGGAAGGCCATGATGTCCGAGAGCTGCTCGAAGGGGACGCGCTTGCGCTGCATCTTCAGCCAGATCGAGTAGGGCCGCTTCTCGCGTCCCGTGATCTCCGCCCGGATGCCGGCATCCTTCAGGGCCTTCTCGAGGCCGGCGATGATTCGCTCGGCCGCGTCCGCCCCTTGTTCCCGCAGGAACTCGAGGCGCGCCAGGACCGAGTTGCGGGCCTCGGGGTTGATCTCCGCGAAGGCCAGGTCCTCCAGCTCGTCCTTGAAATCACGCAGGCCGATGCGCTCGGCAAGCGGGGCGTAGATTTCCGTTGTCTCGCTGGCGATACGCCGGCGCTTCTCGGCGTCCTCGATGTGGTGGAGGGTCCGCATATTGTGGAGCCGGTCCGCCAGCTTGACCAGAAGAACCCGGATATCCTCCGACATGGCCAGCAGGAACTTGCGGAAGTTTTCCGCCTCCCGCGTATGATCCGACTGCAATTCGAGGCGCGACAGCTTGGTCACGCCGTCGACCAGGCGGGCGACCTCGGGACCGAAATGCTTCTCGATCTCCTTCAGGGTCGCAAGGGTGTCCTCCACGGTGTCATGCAGAAGCGCGGTCACGATGGTGGCCGCATCAAGCTTCATGCGCGTGAGGATTCCGGCGACCTCGAGCGGGTGGGAAAAATAGGGGTCGCCCGAGGCACGCTTCTGGGTGCCGTGGACCCGCATGGCGAAGACGTAGGCACGGTTGATGAGATCCTCGTCCACATCCGGGTCGTAGGCGCGGATCATCTCGAGAAGCTCGAACTGACGGATCATCCCAAGCCCCCACCACACGCACCGTACGGACTTGGCTGCGCCCCGTGGGGCGTTGCCGCGGCCGGGGCCGGGCTCCCGGCCGAGTTCACTCCTCGCGGGTATCCTTCCCGCCGGCGGGACTCTCCTCCGCGTCCCGGATCTCGGCACCCGACTCGACGGCTTCCTCCCCCACCGTGAGCAAGTCGTCGGCGATTTCCTCGTCGATCAGGCTCTTGCTGCGCGCGATCGCATCCTCCGGGGACATGGTGCCCAGGCCCTCGCCGAGACTCAGGACATCGGGGTCTTCATCCTCGGGCTCGTCCTGCTCCACATGGCGCTGCAGGCTCTGGACCAGGGATTGGCGCGCCGCGTCTACGTCGATCGTGCCCTCGGCGATCTCCCGCAATGCCACCACCGGGTTCTTGTCATTGTCCCGGTCGACGGTCAGCACGGCCCCTGCGGAAACCTCTCGCGCTCGTTGGGCCGCGACCAGGACCAGGTCGAACCGGTTGGGAATCCTGAGGACGCAATCCTCGACGGTGATACGGGCCATAGAGAACTCCAAATACCGCAAATTCGAGGGATTTATATAGGGGCCGCCTCCGCCGAACGCAAGGAACATCGGGGCCCACGACGCCCCGGGGGCGGTTCAGGAGGGGATCATGGGCTCGACCGCCTGACCCTTGGGCAGCCCGCCGAGCAGGGCCGCGACCGTCTCCCCGGTGACGGGATGACGCCAACCCGGCGCGATCTCGGCGAGCGGGACCAGGACGAAGCCGCGGCCCCGGAGCCGCGGATGCGGCAGGGCCGGCACCGCATCGGGGGCGGTCACCACCCGATGGTAGGCGAGCAGGTCGAGGTCGAGCATCCGCGGCGCTTTGGCCGTGCCCCGGATCCGCCCGAAGCGCCGCTCCAGATCGAGGAGGGTATCGAGGAGCGCACCCGGGGAAAGCCCGGTTTCCAACCGCGCCACCGCGTTCACGAACCACGGCTGGTCGGAGGCGGGTATCGGCGCGCTGCGGTACGGGCGCGAGCGGGCAACGACGCGGATGCCCTCGGCCTCGAGGGCGCCCAGGGCGGCCTCGAGGGTCCTCGCCGGGGCCCCGAACATCGGACTCGGTAGGTTGGCACCAAGGCCCACCAGGATCACGGTCCTGCACCTCCTGCCTCGTGCCCCGGCCCCGCCGGGGCGGCGCAGTCGTGATTGTCAGGGCCCACGTTCTCGGTTATGGTGGTCATATATTTCAGCAACTTATAGGCCCGTGCCTCACGGGCGACATCAATTGAAGGGAGCCGGCCCATGCCGTTTTATTCCGAAGAGAAAATGGCCCTGTTCGTCGACGGTTCCAACCTCTACTCGTCCGCCCGCAGTCTGGGATTCGACATCGACTACAAGAAGCTCCTCGAACTCTTCAGCGCCAAGGGTCGCCTGATCCGCGCCTTCTACTACACCGCACTGATCGACGAACAGGAGTATTCCCCGATCCGCCCCCTGGTCGACTGGCTCGATTACAACGGCTACACCCTCGTCACCAAATACGCCAAGGAATTCACCGAACCGGACGGCCGCCGGCGCATCAAGGGCAACATGGATATCGAACTCGCCATCGACATGCTCGAGATGGCGGAACGGCTCGATCACGTCGTCCTGTTCTCGGGCGATGGCGATTTTCGCCGCCTGGTGGAAGCGGTGCAGCGCCGGGGCGTGCGGGTCACGGTCGTCTCCACGATCCGGACCTCGCCGCCGATGGTCGCCGACGAGCTGCGCCGCCAGGCCGACAGCTTCATCGAGCTCAAGGACCTCGAGCCGGAGATCTCCCGTCCCCGGGACCACGGCCAGCAGAACCGCGACGTGAGCGCGGCCTGACCGGGACACTAAGCGGGGGCCGGGCGCCGTGCAACGTCCCGCCACCCCGGCGCCCGAGGCGCCGCCTGCCACCTGCGCCTTGTGCCCGCGACTGGCCGCGTTCCGGGCGGACAACCGAAGAGCCCGGGCGGACTGGCACAACGCGCCGGTGCCGTCCTTCGGCTCCCTGGATGCCCGGTTCCTCGTCGTCGGCCTTGCGCCGGGCCTGAGGGGAGCCAACGCCACGGGGCGCCCGTTTACGGGCGATTACGCGGGTGAGCTCCTCTATGGAACCTTGATCCGGTTCGGGCTGGCCGAGGGGACCTACGGCGCCCGCGCCGAGGACGGGCTCAGGCTGGTCAACACCCGGATCACCAACGCCGTGCGCTGCGTCCCGCCGGGCAACCGCCCGACCGTGACGGAAACCCGGACCTGCGGCGCGTTCCTGAAGCAGGAGATAGGCGCCATGCCGAAGCTCGCCTGCATCATCACCCTCGGCAGTGTCGCCCACGGCTCCGTCCTGCGCGCCCTCGACATCAAGCCGTCGATGGCCCCGTTCATCCATGGGCGGGCGCATCGACCGCCCGGAGGCCCCGATATCGTCGCCAGCTACCACTGCTCGCGGTTGAACACCAATACCGGCCGGCTGACCCCGGCCATGTTCGAAGACGTATTCGCGACGGCTCGCCGCGCGATCGACCGCTCCCGGTGACGGGACGCGGGCTCAGCCGTAGCGCTCCTCCTTCCACGGGTCCCCGTTGTTGTGGTAGCCGCGCACCTCCCAGTAGCCGGGTTCATCCTCGGCAGCGAAGGTGATGCGGCGGACCCATTTAGCGCTCTTCCAGAAATAGAGGCTTGGGATCACCACGCGAACCGGCCCTCCATGCTCCGGAGCGATCGGCCGGCCGTTCCAGCCAAGAGCGAGCACTGCGTCGGGTTCGGCGAAGCGCGCCAGCGGCACATTGGTGGTATAGCCGTCGTAGCTCCGAAACAGGACGAAGCGGGCCTCGGGCCTCGGCCCGACGCGCCCCATCACGTCCCGCGTGGCCACCCCGCGCCAGCGGCTGTCGAACAGGGACCAACTGGTGACGCAATGGACATCCGACGTGACGTCGCTCTGCGGCAGGGCGAGGAACGCCTCCCAATCCAACTCCGTCGGCGCCTCCACGAGACCGTCGATGACCAGCCGCCAGTCGGCGAGGTCGACCTTGGGCAGGATCCCGAGGTCCAGCACCGGCCATTTGGCGACGAGCCGCTGGCCGGGCGGCAGGCGCCCTCGCCCAGCCGCCCCTCCCGGCTCCGCCCTTGCCTCGCCCCCGGTGAGATGGCGGCGCTCCCGGGCCGCGCGCTCCTTGGCGGCCACCAGTTTCTCTTTCAGCCGCCCGATCAGGGTGATCCGTTCACCGTCGCCGCCCATGCCCTGCTCAGCCTTTCTCGCGCAGGAGACGGCCCTTCTGGCGCTGCCAGTCGCGCTCCTTCTCGAGCTCGCGCTTCTCGTACTTGCGGCGGCCTCGCGCCAAGCCCAGCTCGACCTTGGCGACGCCGCGGTCGCTGAAATATATCCTCAGCGGGATGGCGGTGATGCCCTCCCGTTGGATCGAGCCGATCAGCCGATTGAGCTCGCGCCGATGGAGGAGGAGCTTCCGGCGCCGCCGCGGCTCGTGGCCCTCGCGTCCGGCGAACCTGTACTCCGGGATATGGGCGTTGACGAGCCACAGCTCGCCGCCCTCCGCATGGGCATAGGCGTCGTTCAGGTTTGCGCCGCCCGACCGCAGCCCCTTGACCTCGGAGCCCGTAAGCACGAGTCCCACCTCCAGCGTTTCCTCAATCTCGTAGTCGCGCCGCGCCTTGCGGTTGTGGGCGACGATCCGGTCCGGCGCGGCGCGGTCCCGCGATGCGGCCCGTGCCATGACGGTTCAGCCGAGAAGGCCCGCGCCCTGCAGCGCGTCCCGGACCTTCTTCTTGGAGGATTCGGAGATTTCCACCAACGGCAGGCGCAGTTCGCCGCCGCACAGGCCCATGAGCCCGGCGGCGTACTTCACCGGTCCTGGGCTGGATTCGCAGAACATCGCGTCGTGCACCGGCAGCAGGCGATCGTTGATCTCCGCCACCTTGGCGACATCACCGGCGATCCACGCGTTGTGGAGATCCGCGCACTGCTTCGGGGCGATGTTGGCGGTGACGGAGATGCAGCCGTGCCCACCCTGGGAAAGGAACGGCACGACCGTCGCGTCCTCTCCCGAGAGCTGGCAGAACTCCTCGCCGCAGGCGAGTCGGGTCCGCAAGGGCCGGGCAAGGTCGGCGGTGGCATCCTTGACGCCCACGATGTTCGGATGGGCCGCCAGCTCCGCCATCGTGGCGACGGACATGTCGACCACGGAACGGCCCGGAATGTTGTAGATGATGACCGGTAGGTCCACCGCATCGACGATCGCGCGGAAATGCGCGATCAGGCCGGCCTGGGTAGGCTTGTTGTAGTAGGGCGTGACCACGAGGCCGGCATCGGCGCCCGCTTCCTTGGCATGGCGCTGGAGCATGATCGCCTCCTCGGTGGAGTTGGAGCCGGTGCCGGCGATCACCGGGATGCGGCCCGCCACGACCTCGATGCAGATCTCGGTAACCCGCATGTGTTCCTCGTGGCTGAGAGTGGGGGATTCGCCCGTGGTCCCGCACGGAACGAGACCATGTGTCCCGGCCGCGATCTGGCGCTCCACCAGCTCCTGGTAGGCCTTCTCGTCCAGCTTGCCGTTCCGGAAAGGTGTGATGAGCGCGGTGAAGGACCCCCTGAACATCTGCCCGTCCTCCTGATCGCGGCAACGGCCCCCCGGGTCCGATGCCCAGCCGGCCGCAACATAGACCGCTGCACCGCCGGTGCCAAGCCGGTCGGACTTTCCCTCGGAGGCAACGTTGCATTAACCCCGGCGACCCCTAGAATGGGCGGCCGGTCGCCCCCGCCGTCCTCGGCGGGGGCGAAACGGCGCCGAATGCCGGAGGTGGGGTACGGTGACGGCAATGCATGGCAGCTGGGTCCGGCGCGCCCGCGCCGGCGGCACGCCGGTCCCTTGGGCGTGCATGGTGGCGCTTGCCATCGTCGCATTTCCGGTGCCGACGGCCGCCGCGGAGGTTGCGGTGCGGCCCGCCGAGGCCGCGCTCCCCCACCCGATTCCCCCACGTCCGCCCGCGAGACGCGCCCTCATCAAGGTGTTCGCCGCGACAGCCCTGCGGAACTGGTCGGAGGCCCAGGCGCTCGCCGCGCGCGTCGGGGATCCGGTTCTAGCCGGGGTCGTCTCGTGGATCCGCTTCACCACCCCCGGCGAGCACAACGCGTTCGAGGAGGTCGCCACATTCATCGAAGCCCATCCCGACTGGCCCGATCTGGATGGCATGCGCGCCAGCGCCGAGGCAGCCCTCACGGACGCTATCCCCGACTCCCGTGTCATCGACTGGTTCTCCCGCCATCCCCCGGTCACCGCCCCGGGCGCAGGTCGCTTCGCCTCGGCCCTGATCGCCGCCGGGGAAACGGCCCGGGCCGAGAGCCTGGTGCGGCGGACCTGGGTCGGGCGCAACTTTGCCGCCGCGGACGAACGCGCCTTTTACCGCCGCTTCCGCCGCATGCTGACCGCGGAGGACCATGTCCGGCGCCTCGACCGTCTGCTGTGGGAGGGACGCGGTTGGGAGGCACGGCGCATGCTTTCACGGGTCGAAGCGGAGCATCGGGCCGCCGCGGTGGCCCGCATGCGCCTCCGCCAGTTCCGGGGCGGCGTCGACTGGGCGATCCGCCAGGTACCCGAACGCCTGCAGCGCGATCCCGGCTTGATCTATGAACGGCTGCGCTGGCGGCGGCGCAAGGGGCGGGACGAGGACGCCATCGCGCTGCTTGCGGACCTGCCGGGGGAACTTCCCTACGCCCATCTGTGGTGGCACGACCGCGGTACCCTCGCCCGCCGCGCCCTCAGGGACGGCAATCCCGGTCTCGCCTACCGCCTGGCCTCGGAACACCGCCAGACCGAGGGCGCCAGCTTTGCCGACGCCGAGTGGCTCGCCGGCTGGATCGCCCTGCGATTCCTGTCCAAGCCGGCTCTCGCACGGACGCATTTTGTCCGCCTCCACGAAAACGTCAACTATCCGATCAGCCGATCCCGTGGCGCCTACTGGGCCGGCCGCGCCGCCGAGGCCCTGGGAGATGCGGTTGAGGCCCAGGCTTGGTACCGGCGCGCCGCATCCCATGCCACGACCTTCCACGGCCAGTTGGCGGCGGTGCGGATGGGCGCACACGACCGGCTGTCGTTGCCGCCCCAACCGGACCCAACGGACGAGGCCACCGCCGCCGGTTCCGACCGCGACGTCGTCAAGGCCGCCCGGCTGATCGCGCTCAGCCCGGAACGCACGCACCTCAAGGCCTTCGTCCTCCACCTCGCCCGCGGCGGCGTCTCGCCCGCGGAGCACGCGCTCGCCGCGGCCATCGCGGCCGAGGCCCACCGTCCCGACGTGGCCGTCCACGCCGCCAGGATTTCCGCCCGCAGGGGGGTGCCGCTCCTGACCGCGGGCTGGCCGCGCGCGCCATTGCCCGAGGATCGCCATGGCATCGAGCGGGGCATGCTGCTCGCCCTGATGCGGCAGGAAAGCGCCTTCGACCCCGAGGCCGTCAGCTGGGCGGGCGCCCGCGGCCTGATGCAGCTGATGCCCGCCACCGCCCGGATC
This sequence comes from Alphaproteobacteria bacterium, assembly GCA_036396355.1. Classification (GTDB taxonomy): domain Bacteria; phylum Pseudomonadota; class Alphaproteobacteria; order SMXQ01; family SMXQ01; genus DASWKZ01. Next base: position 10,345 of record DASWKZ010000151.1, on the reverse strand, counting down.
GTTGCCGGAGAACTCGACCTTTCGTTCTCGCGCCGGCGGCTGCTCGAGGATCCCGACTACAACATGGCGATCGGGGCCGCCTACCTCTCGCGCATGCTCGATCGGTTCGACGGATCGTACGTGCTGGCGCTCGCCGCCTACAACGCCGGGCCGTCACGGGCGGCACAGTGGTTGCGGCAGTTCGGGGATTTCCGTTCGGGGGACATCGACGTGATCGACTGGATCGAGATGATCCCCTTTGAACAGACGCGCGACTACGTACAGCGGGTCATCGAGAATTTCCAGGTGTATCGGGCATTGCTCGGCTCGACCGCCCCGTCGATCCTCCCGCCCGAGAGGTTGGGGCGCTAGGACCTCATCGGGCCCGCCCGCATCGCGGGCGCTTCCACGACCGGCCGGCCTGAGAGACGTCGGGCAACGGGCCGGGCGGCGGCGCCCCCCCTGCCGCCGCGCGGGGGCCGATTTCTCGAACCTCCATGACGGGCTCCCCGCCGTCCCCTAGCGATAGATGAGGCCGGGCAGCCACAACGCGAGGCCCGGCCACAGGGCCAGGATCACCAGCGCCAGGATCTGGATGCCGACGAAGGGCACGATCCCGCGATAGATGTCGAGCGTCGTCACCGACGGCGGCGCCACGCCGCGCAGGTAGAACAAGGCAAACCCGAATGGCGGCGTGAGGAAACTGGTCTGGAGATTGACCGCGAACATGATACCGAGCCAGATGGGATCGAGGCCCATGAGTATCAGCGGCGGCGCCACGATCGGCACCACGACATAGATGATCTCGATGAAATCGAGAAAGAACCCGAGAACGAACACCACGGTCATGACGAACAAGAGCGCGCCCACCGTGCCGCCCGGCAGCGCCAGAAGGAATTCTTCCACCATGCGGTCGCCGCCCAGGCCGCGGAAGACGAGGGAGAACAGCCCCGCGCCGATCAGGATCACGAACACCATCGCGGTGATCCGGAGGGTGCTCCGCATGACCTCCCCCAGGACGCCGGCCTCCTGCAGCTTCCAGAAGGAGACGAGCACGCCCCAGGCCAGCACCAGGCAGAGAACGAAGGCGACCACGATGCCGAAGAGATCGGCCGGGGGAATGATGTCGCGTGCCGGGCGCAGATCGAGGAACGAGGTCAGCGCCACGAGGCCGCCCATGGCGTAGACGGCGGCGACGACCGGCCGGCGCATTGCCGCGTCGACCCGGATCGCAGCCAGCAACGATGCTCCGACGGCACCGACCGCCGCCGCTTCGGTGGGCGTCGCGATCCCGCCGAGGATCGAGCCGAGCACGGCAACGATTAGAAGAACGGGGGGCAGCAGTATGCGCGCGAGCCGCGGGCCAGGGATGCCGGCGTGCGTGCCAACGCCGCGGGCCGGAATGGCTGGGGCCCGGGCCGGTTGCAGTAACGCGACCGCGGCCTGGTACGCGAGATAGAGGCCGACGAGGACGAGGCCCGGCAGCAGGGCCCCCGCGAACAGGTCACCGACCGAGACGGTATCGGGGGAAAACACGCCGCGCCTGAGCTGCGCCTGCTGATAGGACGACGAAAGGACCTCGCCAAGCAGGACAAGCACGATCGAGGGCGGGATGATCTGCCCCAGCGTCCCCGCGGCGCATATGGACCCGGCCGCCAGCCTCGGGTCGTAGCCGCGCCTGAGCATGATAGGCAGCGACAGAAGACCCATCGTCACCACCGTTGCCCCGACGATACCCGTCGAGGCCGCAAGGAGCGCTCCCACCACCGTGACCGAGAGGCCGAGCCCGCCGGGCAGCGATCCGAACAGTCGCCCCATATTCTCGAGGAGGTCCTCGGCCACCCTGGAACGCTCCAGCACCACGCCCATGAACACGAAGAGCGGCACCGCGATCAGGACGGGATTGGTCATGCGCCCGAAAATCTGCGGCGCGTAAGCGCCGAGAAGCGCAAATTCGAACACGCCGAACAGATTGCCCACGGTTGCGAACAGAAGTGCCGTTCCCGCCAGCGTGAAGGCGACGGGAAATCCGCCCAGCAGGAACAGGCAGGTCGCGGCAAACAGTCCGAGTGCCAGGAATTCGGACATCAGCCGCCCCGCCGGGCCGGTGAATCTGTCCCCCCTTTCCACCCCAGGACCAGCGCGGCCGCGGTGGCCATCGAGATGCCCTGGAACGCGAGCAGCGCGGCAAACAGGGGAATGAGCGACTTGAGCAGGAAAACGGCGGGAATGCCGCTCGTCTCCGGAGACCCTTCCAGCGAGGCCCAGCCCGAGGCCACGTAGGGCCAGCTCTTCACCAGGATCAACGCCGAGACCGGCCAGAGGAAGACGATGGTTCCGAGGAGATCGGCCCATGCGCGTCCCCTTGCGCTTGCCTGGCGATAGAACACGTCGACCCGCACGTGCCCGTCATGGAGCAGGGTATAGGCCGCGCCCGCCATGAACAGCGCGGCATGGAGGTAGACGAGGGATTCCTCGATCCAGATCCACCCGACTCCGAACACGTAGCGCTGGACCACCGCGATAAACTGAATCCCCACCAGGAGAACGGCACACCATGCGGTGGCACGGCCGATTGCCTCGTTGACCCGGTCGATCCCTCGCGAGATGGCGGCGACGCCCTTCGCTGCTTCCCCCATGCGCGTGTCAGGTCCCTGTTCGGCCGTGGCGGCGCAGTATGGCGCAACCCTCCAGACCTGTATAGGCGGGCCGGGTCGGCGGACTTTTCGTCGGCGCTCCGATCCGCTATTCTCCCCCCGATGCTTTCAGGGTTGTTGGGGAAATGACGCAGGGTACGGGGACACCGGCAACGATTCTGTTCGCGGGCAGCGGGGTGCTGTTCGACCTCTCGTCCATCGCGCGTTCCGTGTCGGGAGGCCTCGCGGAAAGGGCCGAGGCCCTGGTTCGGGATTGGCGGCGCGAACTGACGGTGCGTGTGCTCGGTGCCCAGCCGGGCGACGCCGCCGAATCCGACTACTGGGGGATCGTCAGCGCGGCTCTTGACCGTGCCATGCACGGGCTCGGCATCGATGACGTGGCGATCCGCGCCCGGCTGATGCAGAAATTCCTGAACGTCGACCCGTTTCCCGACGCCGCGCCCGCCCTGAGGACGCTACGGAGCGCGGGCCGGCGCATCGGAGTGCTGACCAACATGACCATGACCATGGTCGTGTCGGCGCTGAAGCACGGGGGTCTCAGCAGACTGGTGGACGTCCCCTTGTCCACCGAACATTCGGGAACGATGAAACCGATGTGCGAGGCCTATACCCATGCCGCGGAACGATTGCGGATAGCGCCTTCGGACCTCTGTTTCGTGACGTCCAACGTCTGGGATGCCGAAGGCGCAATCCGGGCGTCCCTGCGCGTCATGCTCCTGGACCGCGAAGGCTCCAACCGTCCCGCTCCCGAGACGGCGACCCATCTGGCCTCGCTCGCGGAATTGCCCACCGCCCTGGGGACCTAGGTGGAGATCTCCGTCGATGACGTGTGCGCCGCGGCCCGGCGTCTCGACAACAAGGCCGTCCGCACACCCCTCCTCGAATCACCGCTGCTCAATGCGCGCCTCGGCTGTCGGGTCCTCGCCAAGGCCGAATCGCTTCAACTGACCGGTTCCTTCAAGTTCCGCGGCGCCTACAACCGGATCAGCCAGCTCTCGCCGGGCGAACTGAGGACCGGCGTCGTCGCGTACTCCACGGGCAATCATGCCCAGGGAGTCGCGGCCGCCGCCGGATACCTTGGCGCCAAGGCCGTGATCGTCGTCCCCAGGGACACCCCGCTCATCAAGCAGGACAACACCCGGGCCTGGGGCGCCGAACTCGCGTTCTACGACCGCGATACCGAGGATCGCGCCGCGGTCGCCCGCGCCATCGCGGAGGAGCGCGGCGGAGCGGTCATCGTGCCCCCTTACGACGATCCCCAGGTGATCGCCGGCCAGGGCACGATCGGACTCGAGATCGCGGCCCAGGCGCGCGAGACCGGTGCGCCCCTCGATGCCGTGATCATTCCGGTCGGCGGCGGCGGCCTGGCCGCGGGCATCTCCACCGCCATCAAGGCTCTCAGCCCGGAGAGCCCCATCTTCATGGCGGAGCCCGAAGCCTACGACGACACGCGGCGCTCCTTCGCGGCCGGAGAGCGCCTCGCCAACGATACCCGCCCGGGGCACCCGACCACCTTCTGCGACGCCCTCACGGCGCCCATACCGGGGGAGATCACGTTCCCCATCAACCGGCGCAATGTCTCCGCCGTGGTCACTCTGACCGACGACGAGGTGTGCCGCGGTCTCTATGCCGCCTTTGCCGATTTCAAGCTGGTTCTTGAGCCGTCCGGCGCCATCGCCCTCGCGGCGGTGGTCACGGGCGTCCTGGGCAAAGCGTTCGACTTCAAGGGAAAGACGATTGCCGTGGTCTGCTCGGGCGGCAACGTCGACCCGGCGGCCTATGCCGACGCCCTGCGGCGCGGGGCTCCGTCCGCCGATGCGGCCATCCCAACCTAGTTCGTCTTGAGAAGGTACTCGCCCGCCTGGAGGAACTTCAGCGGGTCCTTGGGCTCTCCGTTGACGAGGATCTCGTAATGGATGTGGGTCCCGGTCGAGCGGCCGGAGTTACCCATCTCACCGACCTTCTGGCGAAGGTCGACCTTGTCCCCCCGGCGAACCAGGATGCGGCGGAGGTGGCCGTAGCGGGTTCGGATTCCCATCCCGTGGTCGATCTCGACCATGCGGCCGTAATACCCGCTCCAGCCCGCGCTGGTCACGGTCCCGGGGGCCGTGGCCCTTACCGGCGAGCGATACACCCCCGCCATGTCGACCCCGTAATGCATCGCCCACCGCTTGTTGATGGGGTCCCGCCGCTTGCCGAATCCGCTGGCCACGTAGAAATGGTCGGACGGAGCGGACAGCGGCAGGATGCCGACGAGCCTGCGGACATCCTCCAGCCGCCCAAGGTGGAGATCAAGGGCACCAATGCTCGAGGGTATGACTACGCCGGCTGCCATCTCCGCGCCAGCGGCGATGAACGGTCCGCCGATGCCCGGAGCGGTGCCGTCTCCAATCCGGGCCATGAGCGCATCCATGTCGATTCCGGTACCCTCGATCAACTCCCTGACCCTGTCGATGCGATCGACCACCCGCTGTGTCATCCGCGCGGCGATTCCCCGCTGGGAACGGTTGATCGCGACGAGGCGGTCTTCCAGCTGCTCGATGCGCGTCACCAGCCGCCGACGTTCCCGATCCATGCGCACGCGTTCGGCGACGGAAAAGCTCGCGCGCCTCTCTACCGCCAAATGTTCACGGTCATTGCTCCCCTCCCCAACGGCCGGGTCCGCCATCACTATCTCCAGCTCGCCAAGCTGGGCAAGCAATCTCTGGCGCGTTGTCTCGATTCGGCCGGCCAGGTCGCTGCCGTTTCCGCCGCCCTCGACGACCGACCCATCATCGGGTGCGAGGGCCTGCTTGCGCTCCAGCAGGGCCACGAGGTAGGCGTGCTTGGCTTCGAGGGTACGCGCGTGCGTCCTGAAGCGCGCCTCCGACCGATCGACCTCAGACTGCAGACTGCGGTAGGCCAGCTTGAGGGCGCCGATCTCTCGCTCCTTGGCGGCGATCAGCTCGGACTTCTCAAGGTGACCGAGTATGAGATAGACGGGCCAACCGAGGAAGGTAGCAAGTGCCGCGACGGCCAGCACCTGGGCGCCGCGTCCTATGGTGATCAACCTGACCCGACCGTTGGCACGCAGGATCAGCTGGTGTTTCGCGAACGCTGCGCCCAGGCGACGCCGCAGCCCGCGCCCCAGGCCGCGCCCTCCGCGGCTTGCACCCGCACCTCTCGTCGAGCGAACGTGCACCGTTCCCCCTGAACCAGTATTCGCCGGACGACCGGCAGGCCTCATCCGCCGAATCGTCGACGCGAACGCTCCCGACCGGAGCCACCCGCGCGTCCCGCCGGTGGGCTTGAGCCTCTTGTGATTGCCCCTCGCGGAATCCCCGAGGACGGTACCAACCGGACCCCGCCCCCGCAAGCGAATCCTGACCCCGAAACCGTGACGCCACCGCCCGCCTCGATGCGCAGGGAGGCCGTCCCGGGATTGGGCTCGCAAACGGGGCGGCGGCCGGGACGGCGGGCCCGAGAAAGCCCTGGCAGCGGCTCATGGAATCCGCTATGTAATTCGGAAATTGGGCTGGCAATCTTTAATCAAATTTTACAGTATCAAAGGCTTGCAACCTGTCATTCCCAAATCGGAGTATCCGACGTGTCCGACGAGACGTTGAAGGATAACGAGACCGACACCTATGTCCAGCCGGGCCAACGGGGCCACAACGCGGGCAAGGAAGTGGTCTGGGAGCGCTGGCAGAAGAAGCGCACCTTCGTGCGGGCGCTGGAGGGCACCTATGGCGAGGTCTACAAGAGCCTCTACGCCCAGCCGCGGGTCTACGCCCACGGCGACTGGACGTGGAAGGGCGGGCCCCAGAACTACGGCAAGAAGATCGTCAACCCGCAGTCGGTCGAAATCGCCCAGTCCATCGAGTGCCACCTCGACTGCTATTCTCCGGGGGGCTACGGCCAGAAGCACGGGCACATGAATTCCGCCGTCTTCTTCTGCCTCCACGGCAATGGGCATGACGTCCATGATGGTGTCAGGCTTCCGTGGTCGGCGGGCGATGCCTGCATCGTGGAGAACGGCTGCGTGCATCAGCATTTCAACGACGATCCCGATGAGTTCGCGGCCGTGCTGATCATGAAGGCAAAGCCTTTGTTCCTGTTCATGCACATGCTGTTCCAGAAGGTCGTCGAATATCCCCCCAAGGATCCGGTGCCCGGCAAGGAGGATTGGACGCCTCCGGCGGACCTCTGAGCGGTGCGGCGTCGGCACGGGCGGACGGTTGCCCCCATCTCTATTCCATTGACGTCAGGCGATATCAGGCAAGAGGTATGTGAATGGCCTTCAAGGACGAAAAAGTCAAAGCCCGCCAGTCCGGTGCGACGTGCTCCTTCTATCTCGAGGGGTTGAAGGAATCGGCGAGCTTCCGGGACGCCTACAAGACCAAGGCCAGGAAGGTCGTGAAGGCCGGCGAGATGCCGATGGAGCGCGCCCCCGACGGTCTGATCAAGCACATCATCCATGAGAAGATGAACACGGCGGAGATGTGCATCGATGCCTACATGCAGTTCATCGAGCCCGGCAAGGCGACGGGGAAGTCCCGGCACCTGACCGAGGAGATCATGTACGTCGTCGAGGGCCGTGGCTACGATCTCCATTGGGACGTGGATTTCGATTGCAAGGACGAGTTCGTCTGGGAGTGGGCCAAGGAGCCGAAGAAATTCGAATGGAAGGAGGGCGATTTCGTCTACGTGCCGCCCTACGTAATCCATCAGCGCTTCAACTCCGATCCCGACAAGGAGGCCCGCGTCATCGTGGTCAACAGCCGCATTGTCAAGAAGATGGGATTCGACTGGTTCGAGCAACTGGAGAACGCGGAGGGGTTCGAGGACGTCAAGCCCTGAGGCGGCGCCACCGAGCGATCCTCGGCGCATGCAATGATACATAGGGGCCGCCGGGCGGCCGTCATGGGGGAAACCCCTGCGCGCCCGAAAGACACGGCCGGAAGACAACAGGGACGGGGAATTCTACATGTCGATTGACGTCATGCTCGGCACGCTGGGACAGCTATTGCTGACGCCCTATGTGATGTGGATGCTGCTGCTCGGCACCTGCATCGGGATCTTCTTCGGCGCCGTGCCCGGCCTCGGCGGCCGCCTCGCCATCGCGGTCATGATCCCCTTCGTCTTCGGCCAGGACATGATTCCCGGGGCGGTATTCCTTCTATCGATGCACGCCGTGACCGGCACCGCGGGACAGATCTCCTCCATCCTGTTCGGGGTGCCCGGCACCGGCGACGACGCCGCCACCATCGTCGACGGCTATCCCATGGCGAAGAAAGGCCAGGCGGGGATCGCGCTGGGCGCCAGCCTCATGGCCTCGGGCATCGGCGGCGTCCTCGGCGCGATGGTGCTGGCGGTCCTGATCCCGGTGATCGAGCCCATCGTCCTCAAGTTCAGCCCCGCCGAGTTCTTCTTCCTCGCCATCCTCGGCATCACCTTCGTCGCCTTCGTCTCCGGTGCCGCCATCCACAAGGGCATCGTGGTCGGCCTCTACGGCATGATGCTGGCCTTCGTCGGCATGGATCCCCAGACCGGCATCGCCCGCTATTCCGAGGACTTCCTGTTCCTGTGGGACGGCATGGACCTGATCACCGCCGTGCTGGCGCTGTTCGCGGTCCCCGAGATGATCCACCTCGGGGTCAAGGGCGGGGCCATTTCCGCCGTGTCCAAGGATTTTGCCGATACCGGGGTACGCGCCCAGATGAAGGGCATCATCGAGACCTTCCGCCACATGTGGCTGGTCATCCGCACCTCGATGATCGGGGCGTTCATCGGCATCCTGCCCGGCCTCGGCGGATCGGCGGCGGCCTGGATCTGCTATGGCCACGCGGTGCAGAGCTGCCGGAACCCGGAGACCTTCGGCAAGGGCGACGTGCGCGGCGTCATCGCACCGGAGAGCGCCACCAACTCCAAGGAGGGCGGCTCGCTCCTGCCGACGCTCTTCTTCGGCGTGCCGGGAAGCTCCGGCATGGCGATCCTCCTCGGCGCCTTCCTGATCCTTGGGATCCAACCTGGACCGCTCATGATCACCGAGAACCTGGACCTCGTCTGGATCCTGATCTGGGCGCTGGTGGTCTCGAATCTCGCGGCCGTGGTGATCCTGCTCTTCATCACCCGCTGGGTCGCGCTGCTGACATTCCTGCGGGGTGGGATCCTCATCCCCTTCGTCCTGGTGGTGGTGGTGTTCGGCGTCCTCCTGGCCAAGGGTCAGTGGGAGAACCTGATCCTGCTGGCGATCCTCAGCATCATCGGCTACGGGCTCCTGAAGTACGACTGGCCGCGGCCGCCCTTCGCCATCGGCATCGTGCTCGGCAGCATCGCCGAGGACTCCCTCCACAAGGCCTGGGCGCTGTGGCGCTGGGACTTCTTCGTCCGGCCGCTGTCGGTCATCCTCATTGGGCTGATCCTCGCCACCATCGCCTACGCCATCTATCGCGGCCACAAGGACAGCCAGAAGCGGGAGCAAGCCCATGTCTTCTGAGCGCGAGACCGGCGAAGGCCGGCGAACCAGCCACTGGGAGGCCCTGATCCACGGGCGGACCCTGTTCACCCTCCTCCTGTTCGGCATCTTCGCCAGCATGGTCTACGTCGCCACTGATTACACCTGGCCCGCCAACTTCCTGCCCTACGTCATCGGCATCCCCGGCATGGCGCTGACCCTTCTGCAGGTGGTGCTCGACATCCGCGGCTATCACGCGGTCGAGGGCAAGGTCGACCCCCGCACCGACTTCGAGCGCTACATGGACGAGATCGCCAAGCACACCAGCCGCGCCATCGAGCTCGACATCGCCAAGGAGAGGCTGGAGACCCTGGTTGACGACCCCAGCCTCGTCGCCCGCAGCCGCAACAGGCGCGAGGCCGTCCTGTTCCTGTACTTCTTCTTCCTGCTCGCGGTGGTACTGCTGTTCGGATTCTGGATCGGCTTCCCGATCTTCCTCGCTGCCTTCCTCCGCTTCTACTCCCGCGAATCCTGGAAGCTCACCATCCTGCTGATGGCCGGATCCTGGATCGTCATGTACTTCATCCTGGCCGTCCTCCTCCAGCAGATCCTGTTCGAGGGATTCGTCACCCAGTACGTCGTCGATAACTGGTTGTCGGAATGAGCTTTTCCGGATTGCGGATCCGTGCCAACCATCGCAATATATTCTGACCCTCTGTCGCCAGCCGACCCTGCCGCCGCCTAGTGTCCAGGTCGTGCGGTCGCGTTCCGGCTTTGTGCTTCTAATGGTCTGGAATGCCACATAAAATTGACCCGCTCGCCGCAACAACCCGCTTGCGGGGCGACCCGACTCGGCGCAATATTATCCGCCCTTCCGGCCGAACAAGATCAAGACATCGACCGGGGGATATAGGCTATGGCCCGAACCGTTTCTGAGGCAACGTGTCCCGCGCCGCACCCGCACATCGGCGGTGCGCGGTCGGGCTAGAACGAGGATCCCAAACATGAAGATTTCCGGTGTTGTTTACGCGCTCGCCTTCGCACTGTCCATGATCATGAGCAGCAGCGCCCTCGCCGGCGCGTCCGGCAAGGTCGACAAAGTTGAAGGAGAAGGCCGCACGGTCACGATTGCCGGTAAAGACATCAAGATCTCCGGATCGCGCACCAAGGTCATGGTCGGTGGGAAAGAGGCAGACCGCGGCGCCATCAAGGCCGGGATGACCTGCACCGCCGACGTCGACTCCGGCGAAGCCAAGATGGTCGACTGCAAGTA
>DASWKZ010000150.1:0-1680 GCA_036396355.1 Alphaproteobacteria bacterium | reverse complement strand
GGCCATTTGCCAGATGTAGTCCACCGGCCGCACGCCGGCGCAGCCGATGGCCAGATGCACGCTGCCCGCGGTCAAGGCCCGCGCCGAGTGGAAGCGCCCGCGCGGGATCACGAAGCAATCGCCCGGTTCCACCAGGACGCGACGATACACCCGCAGCGTCTCCCGAGGATCCGCCACCAGGGTCGCCTTGGTGTCGTCGACGACGAGCGGATTATCCAACGCCTTATCGTAAAGCGCCCACTCCTTGCGCCCATGGAGATGCGCCACGAAGACGACATGGGGGTCGCAATGGGGAACGAACCCCTCCACTTCCCTGGGCGTGACGTAGAGGTTCTGCTGGAAGACCCACTCGGCGGGAATCCCGGAGATGCGGGCCACCGCCGCGCAGGCCGGGGCGGTCAGGCCGATGTCGTTGACCACCACCGACACGCCCCGGGCGAGGAGATCGTGGAGCATCGGCGCGAACCAGCCGCGCTCGCCCTCGATCTTCAGGCGGTCGGTGAGGTTCACGCCCTCCCTGAAAAGGGCCAGCCGGCCCTTGATGCGGGCCTCGTCGGCGAGGCTGCGGTTGACGGCGTCCACGAACCAGCCGAGCTCCTCGGCGCTCGCCTTGGCGACGGCGAACTCGGCCTGCGGTGAATCGGGCACTTTGGACAAGGTCGTCATCAAACTCCCCGGGCAATACTAGTCGATAGGCCGGGCGATAGAAATTGCCGCGTCCCGGGCGCGCGGCACGGGGCGGAACAATCCCCGCGATCCCCCGGTTCAACGGCGGGGGCGACGGCGCCCTCAACCCACCGGCAAGGCGCGCAGCGTCTCCTCGAACGAGAGCGTCGTCCCGTCGGGGCGCGCCCCCTTGGGGACCTTCGCCACCGGGTTGTGGGGCAGGCGGATGCGCGCCGGCCGGGTGCGGGCGGTGAAGGCCATGGCGCGCCTCAGCGCCTCGGCGTGCCCGAGGTCCGCGCGCAGCTCCGAGTGCTCCATGGCGGCCTTGGCCAGGCGCCAGATGTAGTCCACCGGGCGGATGCCGGAGCAGCCGATGGACAGATGCACGCTCGCCGGCGTGAGCGAGCGCGCGGCGTGGAAATGCCCGCGCGGGATCACGAAGCAGTCCCCCGGCTCGACCACGAAGCGGCTCCGCACCGCGATCTCCTCGTCGTAGGGCGCCACCAGGGCGCGGCGGCCGGCGTTCAGGGCGATCGGGTTGTCGAGGGCCCTCTCGTACATGATCCACTCCTTGCGGCCGTAGAGATGGGCCACCACCACGATGTGGTCGTCGCAATGGGGGCTGAAGCCCTTCACGCCCTTAGCCGTGACGTAGAGGTTCTGCTGGACCACCCAGTCGGCGGGGATTCCGGTGATCCGCGCCACCGCCCTGCACACCGGGGCGATCAGGCCGATGTCGTTGACCACCACCGAGATCCCCTGGGCCAACACGCCGCCCAGCATCGGCGCGAACCAGCCGCCCTCCCCCTCGATGTGGAGCCCGCCGGTGAGGTTCGCGCCTTCCTTGAACAGCGCGAGCCGGCCCTTGACGGTGGCCTCGTCGGCGAGGCTGCGGTTGACGGCGTCCACGAACCAGGCGAGCTCCTCGGCGCTGGCCCTGGCGACGGCGAACTCGGGCGTCTGTGGATCGGCTTCGTGCGACACGGTCGTCATGATCTCCCCGGCGATACTAGC
>DASWKZ010000149.1:0-9493 GCA_036396355.1 Alphaproteobacteria bacterium | reverse complement strand
GCTGGTCCTGGTTGAAGCACGAGAACACCACCGTCGTCTCGCCGCTGATGGGGTCGGTGTGGGGCTGCAGGCACTGGGCGCAGATCTCCTTCATCATGCACTGCATGGGCGAGTTGATGGAGCCGATGGCGGCGTGCCCGGCCTTGAGGAAATCCTTGAGCACGGTGTGGCGCGCCTGGGCCACCGCCGCCATCATGGCGTCGGAACCAATGGTGATGATGCGGTCGACCGCCTCCAGCGGGATCGTGGCCTCGCCCAGGGTCCCGTCGCCATAGGCGCGGATGGCGTCCACGATATTGCCGACGAAGCTCCGGTCCTTGGGCCGGTCGGGGGCGAAGCCCGGCGCCTCGTCGCAGCACCACACCACGGCGTCCGCCGCGGCCTCGATCTGGTCGACCTTGTAGCGGTCCTCGATCCGGCGGTAGCCGGCGAAGTAGAGCACCCTGGAGCCGGCCGCGCGCAGGGCCCGGCCGATGGAGAACAGCACCGCGTTGCCGAGCCCGCCGCCGGCCAGCAGCACCGTCTCGCCCGCGGGGATCTTGGTGGGCGTGCCGGTCGGGCCCATCAGCACCACCGGCTCGCCCGGCTTGAGCAACGTGCAGAGGTCGCTCGATCCCCCCATCTCCAGCGCGATCACCGAGATGAGACCGCGCCCGGCATCGACCCAGGCGCCGGTCATGGCGAGGCCCTCCATGGCGAGCACGGTGTCCTCGGTGCGCGGCGCGTAGGCCTCGTAGTTCTGCAGCCGGTAGAACTGGCCGGGGCGGAAGGCCCGGGCCGCGGCCGGGGCGCGCACGATGACCTCGACGATGGTGGGGGTGAGGCGATGGACCTCGGTGACGGTGGCGCGGAGCTCCTCGTTGAGGCGGGCGACCAGGTCCCGGGGCGGGACGTCGGTCGGCGCGCGCTTGGCCATGACCCGGCCCACCACGGGATAGCCGAGCTTGGCCGAGCCCATGGCCTTGACCACGTTGCCGGCAAACGAGGGGTGGAGGTCGCCGAAGAAGCTGATGGCGCGGCCGTCGGGCTCGATGGCGGTCAGGACCTGGACGGCCTGCGGCTTGGCCACGCGCTCGGGATCGACCGGGTTGCCGGCCTCGTCCACCGCCTGGAAGTACTTTCCGTGCAGCGCGATACGGCCGGGCTCCTCGCGGGCCAGCACGGTGTTGGGCTGGGTGCCGGCGGCGACCAGCACGGTGCGGGCGGGGATGGTGACGGTGGCGCCGGTATCCTCGATGCGCCCGCCGTCGGCGGTCTGCATGCGGGCGAACTTGACGGCACTGGCGTGGCGGTGGTCGTCCACCTCGATGTCCACCGGCGACAGGCCCTCGGCGAAGCGGATGCCCTCCTCCAGCGCCTTGCCCACCTCCTCGTGGTTGAGGGTGTAGGACGGGCTGTCCACCAGCCAGCGGCGATAGACGATGGTGGAGCCGCCCCACTCGGTGACGAGCTCGCGGATGCGGGGCGCGCGCCGCTCGCGCGCGGCCTTCTCGCGCTCGGTGCGGAGCGCCCGGCCGTGGGCGATGAACTCGTTGGCGATCTCCGCCTCCTCGGCGGACCAGGCGCGGCGCACCTCGGCCTCGCCGCGCTCGGCCACCAGGGTCTCGTAGCGGGCGAGGAACTTCTCCACCTGCACCGGGTAGTAGGCCAGCGCCTCGGTGGCGGTGTCGATGGCGGTGAGCCCGCCGCCGATCACCACCACCGGCAGCCGCACCTGGAGGTTGGCGATGGAGCTGTCCTTGGCGGCGCCGGTGAGCTGGAGCGCCATCAGGAAGTCCGAAGCCGCGCGCACGCCGCGGGCGAGCCCGTTGCGGAGCGGCAGGATGGTCGGCCGCCCCGCTCCCGAGCACAGCGCGATGTGGTCGAAGCCGAGGTCGAGCGCGCCGTCCACGGTCAGCGTGCCGCCCAGGCGCACGCCGCCGAACATGGCGAAGCGGGCGCGGCGCTCGAGGATGAGCCGCACCAGCTTCAGGAAGTTCTTGTCCCAGCGCACGGTGATGCCGTACTCGGCGACGCCGCCGAACCCCGCCATCACCCGGTCGTCGAGGCGTTCATAGAGCTCGGCGACATCGCGCACCGGCCGGAACGGCACCCGCGTGCCGCCGGGCGCAACTCCGGAGAGCTCGGAATCGAGAGGCTCGATCTTGAGGCCATCCACGGCCACCACCCAGTGGCCGTCGTTGATCAAGTGATGGGCGAGCGTGAAGCCGGCCGGGCCGAGGCCCGCCACCAGCACCTTGTAGCCGGTCTCCGGGCGCGGCAGCGGGCGGCGCAGGTTCATGGGGTTCCAGCGCGTGAGCAGGGCGTAGATCTCGAACCCCCAGGGCAGGGCCAGAACGTCCTTCAGCGTCCGGGTCTCGACCTGGGGGATGTCCACCGGCTCCTGGCGCTGGTAGATGCACGACTTCATGCAGTCGTTGCAGATACGATGCCCGGTGGCCGCCACCATGGGGTTATCCACGGTGACGACGCCCAAGGCCGCCAGGGAATGCCCGCCCGCCTTCAGCAGGTTCATCTCCGAGATCTTCTCTTCCAGGGGGCAGCCGGCGAGCGTCACGCCGAAGGGCGAGCGCTGAAAGGCGCCGGTCTTGCGGTCTCTGAGGCCGTGGGCGCAGGAGTCCTTGCCCTGGTTGTGGCAGAAGATGCAGTAGTGCGCGTGATCGAGCGCGTGGGTGAGGTCCATGCCGGGATCGGTGAGGGCGAAACCCTGGCGCCGGCGCGTGCGGTCGTCGCCCAGCCTCAGCATGCGCACGCCGTCGCGGGTCTCGGTCTCCACCGGGACGAGTTGCATGGGGTCGGTCCTGGCCGGGACCTTGAACAGCACGCCCTTCGCGAAGCGCCGGCGGCCCATCTCCGAGAGCGTCGCCCAGGCCGCGAAGTCCTCGGCCAGCGCGATGGCCTCGGCGTTGGCCACCTCGTCGACGAGCCAGGACTCGACGGCGTCGGCGAAGGACTCCTCGGAGAACGGGCCGATCATCTTGGTGAGGCGGACTTCGAGGGCCGGGCCGTCGATGCGCTCGGCCGCCTCGGGCGTGTGCTTCTTGACGGCCCGGCGCTGCACGAACAGGCGCTTCATGCGGTAAAGCGGCGCGAGTTCGTCGTGGGCGTCCACCTGGGCCGCGATCTCGGCGCCGATGCCGAAGAGCCCACCGATGAAATCCTCGAGATGGGGGCCCAGATCGATGAGGAGCTGGGACTCATCCCTGGGCTCCAGCGCGTCGGGCGCCACCCGCGCCGCCATCAGACGGTTGTGGAGCCCGGCATCGGCCGCGGCCAGGTGCTCGGCGAACAGGGCATCGATGCGGGCGAGCCCGTCGTCGGTGTAGAGGTCCTCGAAGGAGAGGCCGAAGTCGAGGGTGAGATCCGTCATCGAGTCCTGAACGTTCGCGCGTCGGGGAGGCGCCGGTGCCGGCCGGGGCGATCCTCCGCCTTTGCCGCTCCCTCTCATATGGTGCCGCGGGCGCCGAGGCCCACGCTTGGCGGGTGTCTTTTAGCCGAACCAGCGGCGGCGGTCGATCCATTCGCCGGTGCGCCGCGCGAGGGCCGCCGGATCGCAGCCCTCGGCGCGCCAGCCCTCGCGCGCCTCGGCGAGGCACTCCATGCGCTCCTCCCACTCCGGGCCGAACAGGGATTCGAGCCTTTCGCGCAGACGCCCGGCGAGGCCTGGGCTGCGCCCGCCCGTGGACGCGGTGAGCAGGAGGTCGCCGCGGCGGACCACCGCCGGGACGTGGAAATCGCACCACTCCGGGCGGTCCTCCACGTTGACGGGGATGCCGGCGGCGCGGGCCATCGCCGCGATGCGCCCGGAGGCCTCGTCGTCGAGGCCGGCGACCAACACCAGATGGGTGCCCGCCAGATCGGAAGGAACGGGCAGGCGGCGATGAAGCCGCCCGCCCGCCCTCTCGAGGAGCCGGACGGAGGGGGTGGGTGAGAAGACCCGAAAGTCCTCTGCGGCAGATCCCTCCAGGCCCTCAAGCCGCCTCAGGACCGCCTCGCCGGCGCCGACGAGGACGACCCGCAGCCGCCGTGGATCGAAGATGACGGGATACATGGGGCGACCCTAGCCATTGCCGCCCGGCGCGCCCTTGATGAGGTCGGCCACGGCGCCGCCCGAATCGCCGAGGGTGCCCATCTCGAAGCCACCGAGGGGCGCGGGCCGGGCCGCCACCTCGTCCGCCAGGTCGATCCAGTAGGCCAGGGCCTCGCGCAGGCGCTCGGCCGCGGCCTCGCCCGAGGCGTTGGCGAAGGCCGCGCGCGCCTCGACGAAGCGATCGAGCCCGGCGATCACGTCGGCATCGGTGCCATAAGCCGCGCGCACGCCGGACAGAACTTGCTCCTCGGTATCATCCTCGGAGCCCGGCATGCCGGAGCAGATTCGCAGACGCTGGGCGGCGTAGCGCAGCCCCTCGGCGGCATGGCGCCCGGCGCGGTCGAGGGCGCCGACGCCGAGGGCCCGGTCGACGTTGATCAGCGCGTCGTCGGCGAGGTCCTTCTGGAGATCGTCGTCGGCGACCCCGGCGGCGCATTCGGGGCTGCGGCCGACGGGCGGCGAGAACTCCCAGTCCTCGCCGAAGTCGAAGAACAGGCCCTCGTCGGCGGCATTGATCCGCTGCTCGATGGGCTCGACGAGGGCGCGGATGCCGTCCTTGCCGAGGCGCAGGGCCCATTGGCGCACGCTCTCGCCCTCCTTGCGGCCCTCGGCATAGCCCGCCATCAGCAGCCTGAGCGTGTCCTCGGCGAGGCGCGCGGGCACCACCGGGCCGCTCAGCCCGATATGGCCGTTGAGCCGCTCGTCGCCCCCGATATAGAGCAGGTAGTGAGGCGCGTTACGGCCGCCGATCTTCTTGCCCATGCCGCGGAAGCCGAAATCAGCGACGTGGTGCAAGCCGCAGCCGTTCTGGCAGCCCGAGACCTTGACCGTGAGGTTGGGCTTGGCCGCGTAGTCGCGGATCACGTCGGGCAGGGTCGCGCCGAAGCTCTGGGAGTTGGTGATGCCGATGCCGCAGGTGGACGTCCCCGGGCAGGCCACCACGTTGGGCACGTCGCCGGGGGCGTCCTCGACGCCCCAGCCCTTGGCCCTGACCGCCGCCACCACCTCGGCCACCTTGGCCGGCGGCAGCCCGTCGACGACGAGGTTCTGGTCGCGGGTGGTGCGCAGGCGCCGGGCGCCGGCCGCCTCGGCCAGGTCCACCAGCCACTCGAACTCCTCGGAGGTGAACAGCCCGAGGCCCTGGTTCACCACGACGTCGGTGGTGCCGTCATGGCCCTCGACGATGCCGCCCGGCGAGGTGGGTTCCGGCGCCGAGGCATCGCCCTCGCGCCACTCGAGCGGCCGCCACGGCCGCTGGGGCATGGCGCGGGTCTCGGCGAAGGCCTCCTGGAACAGCTGGCGGAACTTGTCCTCGCCGAAGCGCTTGAGCACGAACTTGATGCGTGCCTTGTTGCGGTTGCGACGGTTGGAGTAGCGCTGGTGGATGCGGATCAGCGCCTCGACCACCGCCGGCAGCTCGTGCTCCTCGACGAAATCGGCCACCAGCGCCGCCGGCACCGGCTGGCCGCCGGTGCCGCCTCCGGCATAGACCCTGAAGCCGGGCTTGCCGTCCCGGCGGGTGGCCACCAGACCGAGGTCGTGGATGTGCGAGGAGCCGCAATCGGTCTCGCAGCCCGAGACCGAGGTCTTGAACTTGCGGGGCATGTGCTGGGACAGCGGATGGCGGATCCAGCTGCGTGCCAGCCTCGCCGCCACCGCGCCCGCGTCCACGTGCTCGCGCGGGCAGGCACCGGCGAGGTGGCACGAGGTCATGTTGCGGAGCGTATTGCCGCAGGCCTCGCGCGTGGTGATGCCGGCGCGGGCCAGGAACTCGAGGAGGTCGGGCACGTCGTCGGGCCTGACGAAGTAGATTTGAAGGTCCTGGCGGGTCGAGACGTGGATGTGGGGACCGGCCCAGCGCCGGTTGGCCGCGGCCACCGTCCGCGCCCAGGCGAAGGGCAGCATGCCGCCCGGGATCTTGATGCGGATCATGTGGACATTGGGCTGAAGCTGCCCGTACACGCCGAAGCGCAGGCGGTAGCCCTGCCATTTGCCGGCGTCCCATTCCCCGGACTTGAGCCTGGCGTATCCGGCGCGAAACTCCTCGACGTCGGAGAGCCGCGCCAGCGGCTCCTCCTCCGGGGAGACGCCGGAATAGGCCCCGATCCCGTCCCTGCGATGCGTGGGTCTGCCGCCCCCCCGACGCTCTAGGGTGATTTGGGACATGACAATCGCCGGCCCATGGCCGGCCCTCCGTTAAAATTACATATTACATTCGTTGTTTATAACGTAACACAGAATTTTAGTGTAAAAGTTGCCCGAGTCAACAGCGAATCGAACGCCGCCCCGGGGCCGCTCGACCGCAACGGATTCCTTCCCCCCGCCCCAGGTAGCGCTGGAAACCGGCGGCGCGAGCGACTATTAAGCTCCTCGACCCGGGGCCGGCTTGGCCCCGCAAGCCGGCCCCGCCATGAGCGACGCACTGCGAAGGATTCTCACCATCACCTGCCCCGACGGGCCCGGCATCGTCGCCGCCGTCAGCGGCGTGCTGGCCACGGGCGGTGCCAACATCACCGCGGCGGCCCAGTACGGCGATGCCGACACCGGGCGATTCTTCCAGCGCATCGTGTTCGAGCCGGGCCAGGCCCTCGCCGTCGAGCGGGACTTCGCCCAGGCGTTCGTGCCGGTGGCCGAGCGCTTCACCATGGACTGGCGCCTCCACGACACGGCGGCGCCGGTGCGCGCGGTGATCGCCGTCTCCCGCCAAGGCCACTGCCTCAACGACCTCCTGCATCGCCATCGCATGGACGAGCTGCCGGTCGAGGTCACCGCGGTGGTGTCCAACCACGATTCGCTCAAACCACTGGTGGACTGGCACGGCGTCCCCTGGCACCACTTGCCGGTCAACCGCGCCAACAAGTCCGGCCAGGAGCGGGAGATTCTCCGAATCATGGGGGAGACCGACGCCGAGCTGCTGGTGCTCGCGCGCTACATGCAGATCCTCACCCCCGAGACCTGCGCGCGGCTCGCCGGGCGGTGCATCAACATCCATCACGCGTTCCTCCCCGGCTTCAAGGGCGCCCGCCCCTATCACCAGGCCCATGACCGCGGCGTCAAGATCATCGGCGCCACCGCCCATTACGTCACCGCCGAATTGGACGAGGGGCCCATCATCGAGCAGGCGGTGGAGCGGGTCGATCATACCCACACACCGGAGGAGCTGATCGCCGTTGGCCGCGACATCGAATGCGCGGTGCTGGCCCGCGCCGTGCGCTGGCACGCCGAGCGCCGGGTGCTGATCAACGGGCGGAAGACCGTGGTGTTCCGATGACGGCCGATCCAGAAACAGGACTCCCAACGCCCTCGGGCGGGGCGGTGACCGCCTGGCTGTGGTGCATGATCGCCATGGTGTTCGCCATGGTGGTGCTGGGGGGCGTCACGCGGCTCACCCAGTCGGGCCTGTCCATGGTCGACTGGCGCCCGATCATGGGAATCCTCCCGCCGCTCAGCGCCGCGGCATGGGAGGATGCGTTCGCCGCCTACAGGCGCTTTCCCGAATACCGGGAGCTCAACTACGGCATGACGCTGGCCGAGTTCAAGGCCATCTACCTGATGGAATACGCGCACCGGGTATGGGGTCGGCTGATCGGGCTCGCCTTCCTGCTGCCCTGGCTGTGGTTCGTCGCGCGCGGGAAGGTGCGGGGCCGCACGGCGCTGGCGCTCGGCGGCATCTTCCTGCTGGGCGCGGCCCAGGGCGTGGTCGGCTGGGTCATGGTCCAGAGCGGACTGGTGGACATGCCGAGCGTGAGCCCCTACCGGCTCACCGTCCATCTGGTGCTCGCCGTCGCCATCCTCGGCCTGCTGTTCTGGATGGTGCTCGGCCGCACCCTGGTCCCTCAACCGGTGACCGATGCCCGGCGGCTGGCGCGCGCGGCGCTGATCGCGCTCGGGCTCGCCGCGCTGACCGTGATCTCGGGCGGGTTCGTCGCCGGCATCGATGCCGGCATGACCTACAACACCTTCCCGCTGATGGACGGCAAGCTGGTGCCGGACGGGCTGTTCATGCTCGAGCCGGCCTGGCGCAACCCGTTCGAGAACCCGGCCATGGCCCAGTTCGACCATCGGGTGCTGGGGATCGCGACCATGCTGGCGGCGCTGGCGCCGTGGGCGCGCGGGCGCGGACTGAATCTCGCCCCGCGCCAGCGCCTCGCGGTGAACCTGGTGGGGCTGATGGCGCTCGTGCAGCCCGGCCTCGGGATCGCCACGCTGCTGCTGGTGGTGCCGGTACCGCTGGCCGCCGCCCACCAGGCGGGCGCGCTGGTGCTTCTGGGCCTCATCCTGTGGGTGCTGTTCGAGGCGCGGGCGGCGAGGGTGCGGCCCCGCCTTGACCCCGCCGGGGCCGCGGGATAGTGTGCCGGACCCTTCCGGCAAGGGGAATAACAACGGCAAATCAGGGGGATACGGACCCATGGCCCTGAAATTGACGGTGGCGGTCTGCAACTACGACCGCACCAGGCCCCTGCTCGACGGCCGCGTGAGGATCGAGGGCTGCGATCCCATCGTCTTCGACCTCGAGCCCGAGGAAATGTTCCACCGGGCCCTCCACTTCGAGGAATTCGACGTCACCGAACTGTCGTTCTCCAACTATCTCTCGATGCTGGCGCAGGAGTCCTGCCCCTACATCGCCATCCCCGCCTTCCCCGCCCGCAAGTTCCGCCACTCCGGAATCTTCGTCAACAAGCGCTCCGGGATCCGCGAGCCCAAGGACCTCAAGAGCAAGACCGTCGGCACCCCCGAATACCAGGTGACGGCGGTGACGTGGGTGCGCGGCATCCTGGAGGACGATTACGGCGTCAAGCCGGTCGACATGAAATGGCGCTGGGGCGGGATCGAGCAGGCCGGACGCACCCAAAAGGTGTCCTTCAAGCCGGTCAAGGGACTCTCCCTCGAACCGATCCCCCAGGGCCGGACCCTCCAGGAGATGCTGGCCGAGGGCGAGATCGACGCCCTGATCGCCCCGCGCTCGCCCAGCTGCTTCACCAGGGGCCATCCCGACGTGGCGCGGCTGTTCCCGAACTTCATAGACGAGGAGAAGGCCTATTACGGCCGCAGCGGCATCTTTCCCATCATGCACCTGGTCGGCGTCCACCGGCGCACCGCAGCCGACAACCCATGGCTCGCCGACAGCCTGCTCAAGGCGTTCGAGGAGGCCAAGGCGCTCGCCTATCAGGAGGTTTCCTACGACAACAGCCCGCGGGTGGCCAATCCGTGGATGGAGTCCTACACCGCCGAGGTCAAGGCCTTGATGGGCGAGGACTTCTGGCCCTACGGTCTCGAGGAAAACCGCAAGACGCTGGAGGCATTCCTGCGTTATCATTTCGATCAGGGACTTGCCGCGCGGCGCCTTTCGGTGGAGGAGATCTTCGTTCCCTCGACGCTCGAGCGCAGCAGGATTTGATCGGA
>DASWKZ010000148.1:0-2698 GCA_036396355.1 Alphaproteobacteria bacterium | reverse complement strand
CGCCGCGCCATCGACCGGCTCCGGAATCCGGAAGGCCCGTGACCCCGCTCAGCGCCCGGCGCGGCGGAACGTCACCGACAGGTTGTTGGCCGGCATCCGCACCGTGGCCTCGTGGGTAAGGCCATGATCGGCGGCCCGCGCGATCACCGCCTCGACGTCGCGGAGGCCGAGATCGGGGTTGCGCGCCCTCAGATCGGCGTCGAACGCGGCATTGCCCTCCGAGCTATGGGCGCCGCCCACCCGGAACGGCCCGTAGAGGTAGAGCGCGCCGGCCGCCGGCAGCAGCGCGCCGGCGCCGGCGAGGAGGCCCTCGCAGGCGGCGGGCGGGGCAATGTGGATCATGTTGATGCAGACCACGGCGTCGGGCGCGAAGCCCGCGGGCAGCGTCCAGGGCGGGCGGGCGGCGTCGAGACGGACCGGCGCCATGAGGTTGGGCGCTCCGCCCGCCGCCCGCCACGCCGCCGCCGAGGCCAGCGCCGCCGGATCGAGGTCGCTCGGCAGCCATGTGAGGTGGGGGAGCGCGCGGGCGAAGTGGGCGGCCTGCTCGCCGGTGCCGCAGCCGATTTCGAGCACGGCGCGGGCGTCGGCCAGCAGGGGAGCGAGCACGCCGAGGATCGGGCCGCGGTTGCGCAGCGTATGGGGCGCATGCAGCGCCCCGGGTGGCGGGTGCGACGGCGGCGGCATGGGTCGATGCTACGGGCGCGGCCGGTCGCCGGGCAAGGCCGGCGCGGGGACCCGCCGGACGGGCCCGCGCGCTTGCGGCGGCGCGGGCCGTGTGATAGGCAGGTCGCCCCATGATCGACCGGATCAAGGCCCTGTTCGCGGCCGACGACGCCGGCCGCGGCCGGGCGCGGCGCGACAAGGCGGGCCCCGAGCAGCTGCAGCTGGCCGCCGCCGCCCTCCTGGTGGAGGCGGCGCTGCTCGACGAGACGTTCGACGACGACGAGCGCGCCCGCATCGAGGACGTCCTCGGGCGCCGCTTCGGCCTCGATCCCGGGGAGGTGCGCGCCCTGATCGCGGCGGCGGAGGAGACGGTCGCGGATTCGGCCCAGCTTCACGGCTTCGCCCGCCACATCCGCAACGGGTTCAGCCACGCCGAGCGCGTGGGGATGGTTGAAATGCTGTGGGAAGTGGTATACGCGGACGGCGTGCTGCACGACCACGAGGCATCATTGATGCGCCGGGTGGGCGGCCTTATCTATGTCTCGGACCAGGAACGCGGCGCCGCCCGCAAGCGTGCCCTGGCACGGCTGAGATCCGCGCCCGAGCGAGCGTGAAAGGACCGAATGCTCCATGACCTACGTCGTCACCGATTCCTGCGTGAAGTGCAAGTACATGGACTGCGTCGAAGTCTGCCCCGTGGACTGCTTCTACGAGGGGGAGAACTTCCTGGTCATCAACCCGGAGGAGTGCATCGACTGCGGCGTATGCGAGCCCGAGTGCCCGGTGGAGGCCATCCTGCCCGACACCGAGGGCGACCTCGCCAAATGGGTCGAGATCAACCGCAAGTACTCGGAATCCTGGCCCAACATCACCCGCAAGGGTACGCCCCCGGCGGACGCCGACGACTGGAAGGACGTCAAGGACAAGTTCGACCAGCATTTCAGCCCCAATCCCGGAGGCGGCGGGCAGGGGTGAGCGGCCCGTCCGGGGCCGTGAGCGGGGCGGTCTAGGATTCTCCGCGAAATTATGTTATAACTTTGTAACGGTCGGCGGGTTTATCCCTTTTTTCCAATGGGATGTCCCGTGGCGGGCCGTCGGGGCGGGCCGGGATTCCAGGGCCCGCGGATTCCCGTTGGGAAACCAGCCAAGGAGCGGGGGCGTCGGCGCGGGCGCGCCCAAGTGCGGGTGATCGGCCGGGTTCGGGGAGGAACCCGGCGTCATCGGCTCCGATCGGTGTCGGACCGGCCCGGCGCGGGAGAGACCGTGTTTCGTTGAGAACGCAGGAACCGAAGATGGCGACCAGGACCAGGAAAAGGCAGGCAGCGGGCAGAGCAAGGCCGGCCAAGGCGCGACCGGCGCGCGGGACGGCGGGGTCCCGAAAGGGCGCCGCTTCGCGCAAACGGACGGCGGCGTCGCGGACGGCGACCCGGCGGGTGGCATCGAAGCGCAAGACGGCGGCCCGGAAATCCGCGCCGCGGCGCACCCGGGCAAGGAAGGCGGCGTCCAAGACCAGGATCCGCGCCACCCGCGCCACCCGCGGCGGGGCGCGGACCACCGGCAGGACGGCTCGCAGGCCGGCCGCCGCCAAGCGCAAGCGGGCGGTGAAGACCACCCGGGCCCTGCGCAAGCCGCCGGCCAGGAAGGCCGCCACCCGCAAACCGGCGCCGCGCAAGGCGGCGCCAAGGAAATCAACGATCACCAAGGCGAGAATCGCAAAGGCACGAATGGAAAAGACGAAGAAGCCGGCGCCGCGCAAGGCGTCCGCGAGGACCAGCGTATCCAGGACCGCGTCCAAGAAGGCATCGACCCGGCGCCGCCCGGCCGTGCCCAAGGCCGTGCCCCGCGGCGTTCCGTTCAGGCCCAAGGCGCCGGCGCCCGGCAAGGCGGCCGCGAAGGCCGAGGCCGAGGCCGGGGCCGAGGCCGGGGCCACCACCATCGCCAAGAGGGTGGGCGATTTCGCCTGCGGCGACTACGTGGTGTACCCGACCCACGGGGTGGGCAAGATCCACGCCATCCAGGAGCAGGAGATCGCCGG
>DASWKZ010000147.1:0-17390 GCA_036396355.1 Alphaproteobacteria bacterium | reverse complement strand
CGAGAGCCTCGATGCAGAGAGCCACGATGGGAGGACGGCCCGCGGGCGGACTCGACCGGTCCCCTGCCTCGACATCCGCGTCCACGGCCGTCGCCCCTGCCCGGCCGGCCCGACGACCGCCGACGCGCTCTCAGGGCGAGCCGCGGCCCCACGGATTCCGTGCCCGAAGCCACGGGTCCCGGGCATGACCGAGGCACCGCCGCCCCATCGTCCGCCACTCGGGATTCAGTTGGCCGTCTACGGCTCCGGCCTCTTCTCCAACAGCCTTTCCAACATGATGAACATCGTGGTCCCGCTCTGGGTGATCGCGCTGGATCCGCGGCCGATCACGATCGGCCTCGTCCTGGGCGCGCGCTCTTTCCTCCCCCTGCTGCTATCGATCCACGGCGGCGCCATGATGGACCGGCTGGGGACCCGCCGGGTGATGCTCTTCTTCGCGACGATCGCCATCGTCACCACGCCGCTGTATCCGGCGCTTCCCTGGATGCCCGCCCTCATCCTGCTGCAGATGTTCAACGGCCTTGCGGCAAGCATGGGCTGGATCGGGGCGCAGACGCTCGTCGGCCAGGTCATGGGCGGCAGTACCAGGCAAGCCGGCCGCCTCGGATTCTTCAGCCGCGTCGGCTCCATCGGCGGACCGCCGGCGATCGGCGCCGTGTGGGATCTGTTCGGTCCATGGCCGACCTTCGCCCTCCTCACCCTCCCGGGGTTCGCCATGTGGCTGACCGCCCGGGCCCTGCCCGGCGAATCCCCGGAACGGTCGGCAATCCGGCCGCCCGCGACCCGCATCCGGATCGGCGATCTCCTCCCACGCCCCGGGGACTACATGGAGGCCTTCCGCCTGCTGGCGGCCCCGGTCATCGCCTTCGTCGTCATGATCGCCGTGATCCGAATCTCCGGTCAGGGAATAAAATCCTCGTTCTACGTGGTCTATCTGGAGCAGATCGGGCTGACGGGAACGCTGATCGGCATTCTGTCCTCGGCGAACTCCCTGACCGGGGGACTGGGATCCCTATGGGCCCGGGCGGCGACACGCGTGATGCGGGCACCGCTGCTCCTGTTTCTATCCGTTGCGCTGTCCGTGGTCGCGATGGCGGTCACGCCGATCCTGGGCACCTTCATGCTGCTTCTGGTTGTCGCCTCGATACGCGGCGGCGCCATGGGCATGAGCCAGCCGCTGATGATCTCCATCCTGGCGAAATCGAGCGCCGTCGACATCCAGGGACGTGCCGTGGGGCTGCGCACGACGATGAACCGCTTGGCCACGGTGGTGGTGCCGGTCGGGATGGGCGCCCTCATGGAGGTGGTGGGGATCGAGATGAGCTTCTATATCACCGGCGCCCTACTGCTTCTCCTCCTCGCAGCGCCGTTGGCCGCGATGCGCCGCGCGCGCCGGCACCTCGCGGCTTGAGCGGACCGGAGCGGCTTCCTCACCGGGCAGATTACGTCCTCGGCGCCCCCGCACGGCCGCCGCGCCTGGCGCCTGGCGGCCGGACGATCACCAGCGCATCCAGGGCCGCCGCCCCCTCGCCTCGAGGACACGCAAGGAAGGGATTTACGTCGACCGCCTCGATGATGTCTCCGTGGTCGCGCGCGAACCGGCCGAGAGCGACCAGCGCGGCCTCGACGGCGGTGCGATCATAGGGCTTCTGACCGCGATAACCGTCAAGCAGCCGCGCCGCCTTGGTGCGCGAGATCAGGCGGGCGGCCCCGTCGGGATCCAGCCCCGGAGCCGCAAACGCGACGTCCCCATAGAGCTCGAGGGCGACGCCGCCCATGCCGAACATGACCACGGGTCCCACTTCCGGATCGTTGCTGATGCCGAGGGCGAGCTCCAGCCCGCCCTCCATATGTTCGGCGACGAGCACCCCATCGAGGGACAGGCCCGGGCTCGCTCTTTCCACGTTTGCAAGGATGGCATCGTAGGCTCGGGCGACGGCGTCGGCCGAATCGAGCCCGACCATCACCGCGCCCGCCTCGGTCTTATGGGGCAACCCGGCGGAAACCGCCTTCAGCACCACCGGAAACCCGATATCCCGGGCGGACGCCACCGCCTCGGCGGCGGTCCCCGCGAGCCGCTCGCGGGGCACGGGGAGGCCATAGGCCGCGAGCACCGCCTTCGAATCGGGCTCGCTCAGGGCCCTTGGCGAGGTCGCCCCAGCCGCCAGGTCACGCAACCGCCCGACGGCGGACGACCCTCCGTCCCGGCCCGAGGCGTGCGGTCCTCCGGGCGACGCTCCCCCGGCGGCGGCGGAGCCGGCGATGGCGCGGATCACGCGCATCGCCTTGTCGGGTTCCTGGAGAAACGGCAGGTGCGGCAACTCCTCCCGGAGGGTGCGGCTGTAATCGGAAAGCCCGTATGAGATCATCGAGACGTAGGCGACCGGCTTCTTCGCCCGCGCCGCGATCTCTTCCGCCTTGCGCAGATACTCCTCCTTGCGCTCGCTTCCGGGGCCACGCGGCAATTCCTCCTGGATCAGGAGGACGTCGATGCCGGGATCCGACAGCATGAGCTCGAGGGACCGCTCATAGGTTTCCAGGCTCGAAAGGAGGGCGTAGCCGCCATCCAGCGGATTGCCGACGGCGCTGCCCGCGCCCATGAAAGCCTCGAGCGCCTTCTGGGTATCCGGCGCCAGCGCGGGAAACCGGAGCCCGTTGCGGGCCGCCGCATCGAGGAGCAGCCCCCGCAGTCCGCCCGAAAGGGTGATGGCGCCGAGGCCGTCCCCGGCCGGCGCGCGGGTATGCAGCAGGTACTCGACGACCTCGATGACGTCATCGAGGGTGGTGACGCGTATGGCGCCCGCGGCCCCGGCGACCGCGTCGAACGCGGCCACCGAGCCGGCGAGGGCCCCGGTATGGGCCAGCGCCGCCGTCCGCCCCTCGGTCGAGGTGCCGAGCTTGACGACGACGACGGGTTTGCCCGCCGCCTTCGCTTCGCGGCACGCCGACAGGAAGTTTTCGCGATCGTGCACCGCTTCCAGATAGGACACGATCGCTCGGGTGTCGGCATCCCTGGTGAAATAGCGGATATAGTCGGCGGTGGTCAGCCCGGCCTCGTTACCGCTGGTGATCACGCAGCCGCATTCGATGCCCCGCTCCGAAAGGGTCCGCTTGATCGCCATGGCGAGGCCGCCCGATTGTCCGATGATGGTGACCGGGCCGCGCGTGATGACCTGCGGCCGATCGTCGGGCATGGTGACGAACGAGTGGGCGGCCACCAGGTTCCCGAGACAGTTGGGGCCTGACACCGCGAGACCCGTCTCGGCGATAGCCCGGCGCAATTCCATCGCCGCCGCGCGGCCCTCGTCGTCGCCGGCCTCGTCGAAGCCCGAGGTCATGACGGTGG
This sequence comes from Alphaproteobacteria bacterium, assembly GCA_036396355.1. Lineage (GTDB taxonomy): Bacteria > Pseudomonadota > Alphaproteobacteria > SMXQ01 > SMXQ01 > DASWKZ01. The sequence continues at coordinate 14,044 of DASWKZ010000147.1, read as the reverse complement.
CGCTGCGCGCGCCGGCGGCGGCAGCTTCCCGCAGGACGCCCGGCACCGCCTTGGCGGGGATGAGGACGACAAGATGATCGGGCGGCTCGGGGAGCGAAGCGAAATCGCGGTAGCAGACGCCGCCCCACACCTCGTCGCGGCCCGGATTGAGGGGAAAGATCCTGCCGACGAATCCATAGCGCTCGAGATTGCGCTTCACGCGCACGGTCCAGTTTCCCGGCCTGTCCGTCGCCCCGACGATGACCACGTTGCGGGGGAACAGCAGCGCCGATACTTTCTCGACGCTTCGGTTGGAATCAAGCGTTTCGGCCTCGGACATTCCTCCGCAATCTCCTCGTTTGCTGGTGCTCGCGCGCGTCCGCCGGGGGCCGGCCCGATGATGATCCTCCCGGCGCCTCAATCCGTCGGACGCCGATTCGACTTCGGCCAGCGGATTCGGCTTTGGGTGAGGCCGAGACCCGCCAGCATGGCGGCAACCCGGATGGGAGCCCCGATCCCCTCCACCACCGGGACCCCGAGTTCGCCGGACAGCCAGTCGGGCTTGATGTGGACCGGGCACTGGCTGATGCCGTGGGGAATGATGACCTCGGCCCCGTCCTCCTCGATCAGCGAGCGTGCTTCGCGGACGAAGGTTTCCGTCATGCGGTCGCGATTCGGGGTCATGTCGCGGATACGCATGCTCACGGTGCGGTAGCCCGCGATCCATGGCTCCATCCCGTAGGCGCGCATCTGGGCCCGGTGGCGCGGAATGACATGGGGCTCGTAGCAGACGAGACCGAAGCGGTCCCCGAGGAGAGCCGCCACGTGGAGGGTCGCCATGGCCGGCCCGATCACCGGAATATCCACCAGGGAGCGGCCGCCGTCGACGCCGAGATCGAGCATGCCGAGAGGGACCACCGCATGGTACCCCTCCCGCGCGGCGCGCAGATAGGCCTCGTGATAAAGCGGCGCGACCGCCTGGATCTCGGCCGGACCGAGGCCGTGATAGGGGCTCGCGCCGATACGGAGGATGCCGACCTCGACCTCGTCGGAGGCGTAGGACAGTGCCACATCGGCACGGCGCTTGAACTCGGCCTCGGGATACTCGCCGATGCAGTACGCAACACGGATCATGCCGACTTCCCTTCCTTTCGCTTGGCCGCCCCGGGCGGTCGGCCGCCGCGCGGCCGTTTTCCGCCGGTTCCCTTGGAGGTATCCGGGCGGACCACGCCGAGGTTGCGTGCCATCGTCATGCGCGTGCCATAACGGGCGGAGACGCGCGCGAGGCGCGCAAGCACCCGACGCGCGACCTCGCCCTCGGCGAGGACCGGGCGCCCCCGCTGCGCCCTGGGACGCCCGAAACCCTGGTCGATGGCATGGACTCGGATCTCCTTGAGCGCGCCCTTCGCGAACACGCACTGCATGACCGCGTTCTCCCAGAACCCGGCATGGGCCGGATGCCCCTTGCGTCCGCCATCGGTGCGGGCATCCAGGAACTCGCCGGGCATGGCGTCGGGACCGAGGTCGAATCGGTCATACGCCTCGTCGGGGAAGAAGCGCACGGTTTCGTTCTCGAAGATGAGATTCCCCGTGCTGTAGAAAATGGGCCGCCCGCGGTGAATCTCGATGCCGAGCGGGATATGCGAGCCGTGGCAGACCACGATGTCGGCTCCCGCCTCGATGGCGGCACGGGCAACGTCGGCGACGAATTCCGCGGGCTCCTCGATCTCGGTGCGGGTGCGGGCCCTGGTCAGGCTTTCCCCGCCCGCCTGGTGATTGTGGAGAGAGAAGATCACCCAGTCCGACTGGCGGCGGGCCTCGCGCACCGTCCTCAGGTTCTCCTCCAGATCCCCCGGATCCGGCCGGGTCTCGACCGCGAAGCCGTTGGCGGCCACCAGCCGGGCGCCGAACAGTCGAATCTCGTCGGCCTCCTCGGCCGGCAGCTCCCTGGCGCTGTAGAAATGGCCCCGGGCGCGCTCGGTCTCGCGCTCAAAACCCAACTCGCGGCCGATTCGACGAAGCTGGGCGAACGCCTCCCCGTCGACCCGATAGGTGGCCTTCGATCCGAGCGGATTGATGCCGGGCCGGCCCGGAAGATCGCGGCGCTGCGCCCCCGCCCGGTTCCAGGGCCGGAAGGTCGCCGTCGCCGCCACCAGGCCGATGCGTCCGCGCGGGGTCTCGAGGTATCCCGGCGCCCGGGCCATGGCGAGGTTGGGCCCGCTTCCCGCGTGGGCGAGGCCGGCGGCGTCGAGGTGGCGAATGGTCGCCATCACCCCTCCCTCGCCATAGTCGAAAGCATGGTTGTTGGCACAGGAAACCATGTTGACCCCGAACCACCTGAGGTCGTCGAGCAGGGCGGGAGGCGTGGTCATGAAGGTGCCCTGGGTGATTCCGGGGCTGCCCTCGTCCCAGTTGCGGACGGTGCCCTCCAGGTTCACGAAGCCGACATCGGCCTCCTGGAACAATCTGGCGAGGGAGAGGAAGCTTGGCTCGGCGTAGATGGAGAGCCGCCGGGTGAGCATGGTGTCCCCGCCCAGGGTCACGACGAGATTGCCCGATTCCGAATCGTAGATCATCCCTTCTCCTCGCCCTCGTTCACGCGTCCTCAATCGACGCGATACTTCTCGAGCTTCCCCCAGTCGATGCCGGCGCCGAAGCCCGGGGCGTCGGGCACGGCGATGCAGCCGCCCTTGAAGTTGAACGCGCCCGCGAACACGTCATCGGCGAGCTTCTCGAAGAAATGCGTTTCGGTCGGCCACGGCGCGAGGGTCGGGAGTGCTGCCCGCAGATGGATCCGTGCCAGGGCCCCGATGCGCGATTCGGAATCGGTACCGATGACCACGGGGATGCCTGCCGCTTCGGCCAGGGCGATGATCTTGAGCGATTCCGTGATCCCCGTGCGTCGCAGCTTGACGCTGACGGCGCCGACGGCATCGGCGCGGACGAGCCCGTGGACGGCGGCAAGGCTGCCGCAACTCTGATCGCCGAGGAGGGCCACGGGGAGCGCCTTCGCCATCAGCGCCATGCGTCGGACGTCGGAGAACTCGCACGGCTCCTCGATGAAGGCGATCCCGTATTCGGCGAGTCGGGGAAGGATGGTCCTAGCTTCGGTCTCGCTGTAGGCCCCGTTGGCATCGACCCAGATGATCCGGTCCTCCCCCACCGCCTTGCGCACGTCGCGCACCATGGCCACGTCCTCGAGGGACCGCTTCCAGGTCTTGAGCTTGAGGGCGGAGAACCCGAGCTCCTCCACGGCGCGCACCGCTTCCCTGGTCTGGGCCCTGGCGGAGTCCCCGTGGACGATCCACCCGACCGGCACCGGATCGGGCGCCCCCGCACCCAGGAGGCGGCAGACGGGCTGGGCGAGCAATTTGCCCTTGAGGTCCCACAACGCCACGTCGACGAGGGCGCGCTCGGTGCGGCAGGCCCGGAACCGGCCCATGGCCCCCCACAGGCGGTTGTGATCGAACGGATCCGCGCCTTCGAGAAGGGGCCGGAAGAACGTCTCGATGCCGTGGGCGAGCCGGCGCGGGTCCTCCCCCGTCTGGGCCGGGCGCGCGACGCTCTCGGCGATGCCCTCGGCGCCGTCTCCGGTCACCAGCCGCACGAGGAGGTACTGCCCCTTGGCTTCGGTCACCGAATGGAACTGGACCGCCTTGCGATAGGGCAGCTCCAGGCAATAGGTCTCGACCCGGGCGATGCGGTCGCCGCGCGGGGCATTGCGCCCGGGCGGCGGCCCGTTCGGGCTCCGGCCGCGGGCCCTGGGGCGCCTAGGGGAGTTCAATCGTCCTTCTCCTTGCCGCGGGTCAGCCGTTCAAGCCAGAGCAGCACGAACACCATCATCAGCTGGATGACCGCCACCACCGACAGCGTGCTCATGAAACCCTCCTCGTAGTAATAGAGCAGGGCAACGGTCAGCGTCTCCGTGCCGCCCCGATAGAGGAGGAGCGGAATGGTCAGGTCACGGGCGGCCAGCGCGAACACGACGACGAAGGCCGCGAGCACGCCGCGTCGCATCAGGGGAAGCAGGATCAGCCGCACGGTGGCGAGCCAGCTCCCGCCATGGACCCGGGACGATTCCTCGAGCTCGCCGCTCACCTGGTGGATCGCCGCCTGCATGGTCGCCGAGCCCAGCGGCAGGCCCTTGATGATGAATCCCATGATGATCACGGACGAGGTGCCGTACAGGTTGAACGGCTCCGGCGGCAACGCCCACGCCCAGAGCAGGGCGAGGCCCAGCACGATCCCCGGCAGGGTCCATGGCGTCCAGGCGAGCAGCTCCAGCTGCCGGCCGAGCCAGTGCCGCGTGCGGACCCGCACGTAGCCGATCAGCCCCCCGATGACGACGGTGGCGATGGCCGCGATGGTGGAGTACCACACCGTGTTCAATAGGCCGTTCATGGCCTTCGAATCGGCGAAGACGTTCCGCCAGTTGTCGAGCGTGATGGTCTCCAAGGTATACATGCCGAAGATCGGGAAGAAGGAGCTCACCACGATCTGCACCAGGGGCACCACGATGGCGAGAAGGAAATAGATGACGAAGATGCCGAAGATCGTCCAACGGACCGCTCCCGGCAGGGTGATGCGATTGGGTCGGTAGCCCTTCCCGCTCACCACCGTGAAGCTGCGCCCGCCCAGTTTCTTCCATTGCAGCCAGATCAGCGCGAAGGTGATCAGGATCAGGATCACCGACAGCGCCGTGGCCGCGCCGTATTGCGGCGGATGGCGATAGTTCAGCATCCGGTAAATCTCGTTGGCGAAGACGTAGACCCCGCCGGGATTGCCGAATAGCAGCGGATTCTCGAAGCTTTCGAGCCCGTGGGCGAAGACCAGGACCGACAAGCCGAGGATCGCCGGGGACAGCATCGGGAGGGTGACCGTGAACACGGTGCGGTACTTGCTCGCGCCGAGCGTGACCGACGCCTCCTCGTAGGTCGAGTCCATGCGATAGAAGAACCCGACGAGCAGCAGGAACATGAGCGAGATGGTGTTGAGCGAGGAGTGGAAGATCAACCCCCCCCATCCATAGAGATCGATCACCGGCCCCTCGATTCCGAACCAATCACGGGCGAACAGGTTGATGAGGCCGTTCTGGGGGTTGCCCAGCATCAGCCACGAAATCCCCGTGAGCAGATCCGGAACGAAGAACGGCACCGGGATGAGCACCGCCATGGTCCGCCGGTACGGAACATTGGTCCGCGCCACCGCCCAGGCGAAAAGGAGCGCGAACGCGAGCCCGATCGCGAGGCGGGAGCCGGAGAAGATGACGCTGTTGGCGAGGATGGGGAGGAGATCGAAGCCGGCAAGCCAGGTCCGGTAGGACGCGAGCGTGAATTCCCCCCAGGCCCCGGGCTGGCCCGTCACCAGGCTCGCCGCGAACAGCACCAGCAGCGGGTAGAGGACGAGGATCGCCACCACCGCCGCCAGGACATAGTAGAGCAGCACCGGACGGCGGGTTAACAGCGCGGAAAGCAGCGGCAGGGCGCCTGGCCAGGACGTGCGCGGAGAGGGAGAGGTCGCCGTCATGGGTAAAGAAAGATGTCCCTGCGGGCGATCGCCAGATCCACCTCGGCGCCCTCGGCCCAATGCTCGTCCACCGGCGCCGGCACCCGGAGATCGGTGCCGTCGCCGATGCCGACGAGATACTCGTTGTGGTCCCCGAGATAGGCACGGCCGAGGATGCGTCCCGCAATGCGTTCCGTTTCCCCGTCGGGCACGCCATCCCGGGCCCGAATGCTGATCTTTTCCGGCCGGATGAACAGGCTCGCCCCCTCGATGGCCCCGCCATTGGCCCCCACCCGCACCGATCCCGAGCCCAGCCGGATCGTCACCTGGCCGTCATAGGTCCGAAGCGGCACGCTCGCGCCTCCGTTGCCCAGCTCCACCCTGCCGGCGACGGCGATGAAATTGGCCTTGCCGATGAATTCGGCGACAAAACGGGTGGCCGGCTGCTCGTAGATCTCGCGCGGGCTTCCGGACTGCTCGATCCGTCCCTGATTCATGACGACCACCCGGTCCGACAACGTCAGCGCCTCCTCCTGGTCATGGGTCACGTAGAGGGCCGTCACGCCCAGCCGCTGCTGCATGATCCGCAGCTCGTAGCGCATGTGCTCACGGAGCTTGGCGTCGAGATTGGACAGCGGCTCGTCGAGCAGGAGCACCTGGGGCTCGAAGACGAGCGCGCGGGCCAGCGCCACGCGCTGCTGCTGCCCGCCGCTGAGGTTGGTCGCCGGTGCGTCGATATAGCCCCCGAGCCCGACCAGGTCCAGCACCCCCTCGACCCGCCGCCGGGCGTCCGGGGCCGGCACGCGCCGCATGCGCAGAGGATAGGAGACGTTCTCGTAGACCGTCATATGCGGCCAGATGGCATAGGACTGGAACACCATGCCGAGCTCGCGCCGCTCCGGGGGCACGTCCAGATGCAGGGCCGCGTCGAACATTCGAGCACCCCCGATCCGGATGGAGCCCGCATCGGGGACCTCGAGACCCGCGATCATCCGCAGCGTCGTCGTCTTCCCGCAGCCCGACGGGCCGAGCAGGGTGACCATCTCCTCGTCCCGCGCATGCAGGTCCACACCATCGACCGCGGTCACGGGGCCAAATCTCTTGGTGACGCCGGTCAGTTCCACGTCGGGCATCGGCACGAGCTCCGCGGGATGGAGGCGGCCCGGCCGGGGCTTCCCCGGGCCGGGCCGCGACGACGGAAGACGGCTAGCGGATACCGAAGACCTGTTCCATCTCCTTGAAGAAGAAGTTGGGATCCCCGAGCCACTTCGACGGGATCTGTTTCATGAGGGGATAACGCACAATGCTCATCTCGGGGATCGGCGCCTTCATGTCGGGGTGGGGAACGGGCCGCCCATGCTTGTTCCATTCCTGGAGGTTTTCCACCTCGTAGAACCAGGTGAGCGCGACCTTGGCCGCATTGGGGTGCGGAGAATCCTTGATGATGGCGATCGAGGACGGGGTCCACGCCTGTCCTTCCTTCGGGACGATGAACTTGACGGGTGCCCCCTTCGGGAGGTCCTTGATGAACTCGCCGCGCCCGGAGAATGCCAGGGCAAACTGCCCGCGCGCCACGGCATCGCGGATACGCCGGCTTCCGCCGCTGACGATGAAGGGGCTGACCGTTCCCTTGAGCTTCTTGATGTAGTCGATCCCGAGCCCCGGCTGGTTGTAGATGCCCATCATGTGCCAGGCGCCGCCGCCCGAGGAGCGCGGATCGCGGATCGCGACCTTGCCCTTCCACTTGGGATTCAGGATGTCCCAGTAGGATTTCGGCTCATCCTGCGGCTTGACCATGTTGGTGTTGACGATGATGGCCTGCGCGCTCACGTGAACCGGCCACCAGTAGCCGGCGGGCTCGCGCACGAAGACCTCCTTGTTGACCCTTGCGAGCTCGGGCGCGGGCGGGCGCCATTTCACGAGACGTCCCTGGTCATGGAGCTCCAGCATGTATTGGTCGTTGGCCTCGTAGACATCCGCCACCGGTTTGCCGACGGCGCCCTCGGTGCGAATGCGGTCGGTGAGCGAGCGCAGCCGTCCGCTGACGATCTCGATCTTGATCCCGAACCGTTTCTCGAACTTCTCGCGCGACCCGCCCTTCATGAAGTCTTCCGATGTGGTGCCGCCGTACCAGGTCAGCATCCCTTCCTTGAGGGCCGCGTTGATCACCTGGGGACCGAGGGCCTTGGCCACGGGATCGTTGGCCAGGCGCTCGGGAAGCCTGTCCTGGGCCAGCGCCCCTGCCGACAGGCTCGACGCCGTGACTGCCGCAAATGCCACAAGGATTGTCCTGAGAGTCCTCATCACGCTTCTCCCTGATTCGGCATCGCCTGACCGGCCAGCGGTGCACGATGATTTTCTTCCGTTGCCCCACCGGCGGGGCGACCTGGACGGGCTTGGCCGGCCGACCGGCCGGAGACGTCCGCCCCCTTTGACGGGAACCGTGGATGCCAGCAGAATTCCGGAATATATTCCGGCATCCGGGTATCGACCGTCAATCGGCCATTGGCGCCGGGCGAGCCCGGATCGCGAAGGGAGGGACCGCTCCATGGCGGAGAAGGGATACGATGTCGTTGTGATCGGGGCCGGCAGCGCCGCCTACGAGGCGGCGGTGGCGGCGCGACAGGCCGGCGCGGAGCGCATCGTCATGCTCGAAAAGGCCGCCGAGGCCGACTCCGGAGGTAACGCACGCTTCTCCCACACCGGGTTCCGGTTCGTCTTCAGCGGGCCCGAGGAAATCCGCGCCTTCGTCCCGGACACCGACGAGGGATTCTTCCGCACCCTCCATATTCCGCCCTACACGCGGGAGGACTTCCTCTCCGACCTCGAGCGGGTCACGCGCGGGCGCATCGATCGGACCCTCGCGGAATACATGGTGGATTCCTCCAACGGTGCGCTTCACTGGATGCGCGAGACCGGAATCCGGTGGGAACCGGAGAAGTCGGTGCTGGTCGACGGCAAACGGTACTTCGAGCCGGGCATCGTCCTTCATCCCAAGGGAGGAGGACGGGGACAGATCGCGCAGTGGCGGGCCATTGCCGAAGGGCTCGGCATCGAGATACGCTTCGGCTCGCGGGTGAGCGGATTCCTCGGCGATGACCGCGCGGTGGAGGGCGTGCGGGTGTCCACCCGGGACTCGGCCTATGATCTCGAGGGCAAAGCCGTGATCGCCTGCAGCGGAGGCTTCCAGGCGAACATCGAGATGCGGGCCCGCTACCTCGGACCCAACGCCGACCTCGTCAAGGTGAGGGGCAGCCGCCACAACACGGGAGAGGTCCTGCGCATGATGCTCGATCTCGGGGCCAAGCCGGCCGGACACTGGCAAGGCGCCCATGCGACCCCGATCGATGCCGCCGCGCCGGACGTCGAGACTCCTTTGCGCGAGGACGGGCGCGGCAATACCATGAATCGCTACGACTACATGTACGGCATTACCGTCAATACCCTGGGAGAGCGGTTCTACGACGAGGGCGAGGCGCGCCACTCCTACACCTACGCGAAGACCGGCCGCGCCGTGCTCGCGCAGCCGGGCGGGATCGCCTATCAGATCTTCGACCGCAAGGGCATCTCGCTGTTCCGCCACGGCCCCGACTACCCCGCGACACACGAAGAGGCGGAGACGATTGCCACACTCGCCGCGAAGATCGGCCTCGCGCCCGAGGTGCTCGGCCGCACGGTCGAGCAATTCAACGCCGCCGTGCGCGACGAGGTCCCGTTCGACCCCCGCCGGCTGGACGGCCGCTGCACCGAGGGACTGACGCCCAGGAAATCCAACTGGGCCGTCAGGATCGACGAGCCGCCCTTCCGCGCCTATCCCATCACCTGCGGCATCACCTTTACGTTTGGAGGCGTCGCCATTGACACCGGCGCCCACGTGCTGAACTCGGCGGACGAGCCGATCCGCGGGCTCTATGCGTCGGGGGACGTGGTGGGGCTGTTCTTTCACAACTACCCGTCCTGCACCGGCCAGACCCGGAACGCGGTCTTCAGCAGGACGGCGGCGCGCAATGCCGTGGTCGGCAACTAGGTTCTGTACTCATTCATTCGTCATTCCGGACGCGACCCCCCGGCTTGACCGGGGGATCCGCGGCACCGTCGCCATGACGCGCCACCGGTCCACGACCGGCCGATCGGCCCTCTCGAGGACTCCGAAGATCGGAGAGAGCGAGAGATTCCGGTTGACGCGGCTTATAAATTCGCGTAAGTAATACTTTACAATTGGGCGGCCCGCGCGCGGACCGCCGCCGAGGCCCGGGGGTCCACGCCCGGGCCTTTTCGCACCCGTCCCCCTCGGGCGCGTTTCCCGGCCTCGGTCCCCCCAACCCTCCCCCGCCCCCGGCCGAGGCGGGAGCGACCGGGCGATCGTGGCAGGTCCGGGCCGGCCGACGCGTCGCCAGGCACGGGCTCGCTCGCGGGCCCGCTCGAGGAACCGGGTCGGGCCCCGCACTTCAAGGGAGAGCCGCGATGGTCGAGGTCTTCTTCGCCACCAACCGCAACCCGGTCGCGAAGGCCAAGGGGCATTTCGGCGAACGGTTCCACGCCGACGGGCCCATGTTCTTCCGCGTCGGCGCCGCCGATCTCCGGAAGGTATCGGACGATCCGGATGACGGTTACGCCATCGGGTCGGTTCGGGTCTTCGAGGAAAGCGTGTCGGTGCGACGCGGGGCCGTCCGCGAGGTGCTGGGGAGCTCCAGGCTTTTCGCGGACCTCCGGGCGATGATGCTGAAGGACAAGCGGGATATTATCGTCCTCATCCACGGCTTTGCCTGCACGTTCCCCGAGAGCCTCCGCCGGGCCGCCCAGATCAAGCAGGCCTATCTCATCGCGCCGCCCGGCGGCGGCGCGGCCTACGAGCCCCACGTGGTGGTGTTCTCATGGCCGTCCAATGGACGGGTGCAGCCCCCCTGGGAGTATCACGATGACCGCCAGGACGCCGCGGCATCGGGTGTGGCGATGGCCCGATTCATGCGGCGATTCACCGATTTCCTCGCCCGATCCGAAGGACGGTGCGAGCAGAAAATCCACCTCGTCGCCCACAGCATGGGGAACTGGGGCTTGCGGCACTCGGTGCAGAATCTAGCCGCGATCTTCGATCGGGCCAGGCTGCCGACCATCTTCGCCAACGTGTTCCTGATGGCCGCGGACGAGGATGAGGACGCGTTCGAGCACGAGCACAAAATGAGTCGACTCACGGAATTGGCGCGGTCCATCCACGTCTACCACAGCAGGGGCGACCTTGCGCTGCTGGTCAGCGACACCACGAAGTTCAATCCCCACCGGCTCGGTTCGGACGGTCCGCGCACGTTCTCTGGCCTCGGCAACCGGATCGTCGCCATCGATTGCCACGGGGTGGACTCGACGGGGGTGCTCGCCCATGCCAGCCACCAGTACTACCGCCTGCGCCCCGAGGTGATCGCGGACGTGTGCGGGGTGTTGTCGGGCCGATTCCCGCCCGACCGGGTGCCGGGGCGCCTGATCGTCGAACCTGGCCGGCGCTACCGGCTGGAGGCGGAGGGCGACCAATGACGGGCGAGGGCGACGTGCCGTGCCCGGATGCGGGCCGACGCGCCGTCGGGCCTTTCGCCGCGGTCAGGCCGGGGACCTGACTTTACCTTCTCTATCAATGGCCTCGACGGCGCCAACCGTGATGCCATCCGGCGATCGCCGCCACCGCCATCGGTTTGGCGACATAGTAGCCCTGCACCTCGTCGACCCCCAGGGATTCGGCGAGGCGCCAGTCGGCCTTGTTCTCCACGCCCTCGGCGACGACGGTGAGGCCCAGCTTCCGGCCCAGTTCCGCGCCGGACCAGAGAATAGCCTGGGCAACGGGGTTGTCCGCGGCACCATGGACGAAGATGCGATCGATCTTGATCTCCGTGAACGGAACCCGCTTGAGCTGTTCGAGGGATGAATAGCCGGTCCCGAAATCGTCCAGCGCCAGACCGAATCCCCTGAGCGCCAGCCTGTCCAGGATCTCCAGTTGTGTGACGGGTTTCCGCATGAACTGGCTCTCGGTGATTTCGAAGATGAGTTTCTCGGGAGTCATGCCCTCATTCCGGGCAATGGCCTCCAGCTCCTCGGGGAGGGCGAGCTGCTCGAGGCAGGCAACGGACAGATTGACCGACAGCTTGATATCGAGGGACGCCGCCCGGAGCTTCGCGTGGTCACGGACGGCCGCCGCCAGGACGAACTCCGAGAGTTCGCCGATCACATTCGTTCGCTCGGCGGCGTCGATGAATCGCCCCGGATTGACCCAACCGTGTTCGGGATGGCGCCACCGTGCCAAGGCCTCGACACCCACCAGGGCCCCATCGCGCACGCTCACCTTCGGTTGATAGACGACCGACAGCTGCCCCCCGCGGATGGCGCGACGGAGTTCGGAAGCACCGATAAACGGATCGCTCCCGGGCCGGGAGGTGAAATAGGCGTCCCCGAAGGTCGCAATGGCAGCCACGAGATCGGATATCCGGAGGGGCTTCGCCAACACGCCGAGGGCCCTGAGTCCGTGAGACCTCGCGAGCTCTTGCGTTGCCAGGAGCACGCGCTCGTTGGCCCCGCTGAACAGGATGAGGCCGCCCGCGAAGCGCCTGGCCGCGAGGAATCGGAGAAATTCGATCCCGTCCATGCCCGGCATCTTGATGTCGCATAGGATGATGTCGGGCGCGACGGGGCCGTCATAGAGCTTCTTGAGCGCCGCCATTCCGCTCGCGGCGAGGTCGATCCGTTGGGCGCCCAGTTCCTCGAGCAGAAGGCTCAGGGATTCGCAAAAGTCCGGGTCGTCATCGACGACCAGGTAGCGATACTCGCCAACGGCATCCGTCTCGTCCAAGGGATAGTTGCGCTCTTGCCGCCGAAAGGGGCCCGAGGCGATCGGCAGGGGGATGTGGCTTGTCATCACCAGATCTCCTGTGATGCGTTTCCTGTGGCCGATGAGCCGGACTGCTGCAAGGACAGGATCAGATCGAGGGTTTGCCGGTAGATGCCCTGATGGCGACCGTCCAGCGCCACCGAGCGCCTGGCGGCAATCTCGGCGCGACGGAGTCGTCCGAGACCCAGCAGCGCCTGGGCCAGGCCGTTATACGCGTCGGCGGCGCGCGGATGCTCCCGGGTCGCCTGTCTAAAGACGGCGATCGCCTCCTCGAGCCTCCCGAGCGCGTAGAGAGTGTTCCCCAGGCCCATCCGCGCCTCGAGGCTGCGGGGCCATCCGTCAACGGCGGCCGCGTAGGCACGGCGTGCCGCCTCGAATTCCCCTGCCTGTTCCAGGGCGGATACGGCATCGAGATACGAATCGAGGTCCGGGATGGCCGGGAGATCGCCCGGCGGCAGGATCAGGAGCGCCCAGAAACCGCCGCGCGCCCATGTCCGCTCGAAGGTTTCCATGGGCATCATCCTGCGCGGGGTGGCCCCGGAATGGAGGGTGATCGTGCCGCGCATCGTGTCGTAACCGATGAGAACCGCATAGTGCCGCTGGGGATACCAGGGAAGCCCAAGGTTCAGGAGGACGATCACCGGACGGCCCGCGCTCACCTCGACGAATAGGGCACGCAGGTCCTTCAGGGGATACGCGAGGCGACCGTGCCGGCGCGCGGTCGCTTCGAGGCCGGCGTTGACGCTGCCTTCGCGGCCCGGGGCGTCGACATTCGCCACCAGGTCGTTGGGCCCCAGCTCCACGCCGCTCCATTGGAGGGACATGGCGAGGGCGACCGGTGCGCTCTCCCTGGTCCGCTGTTCGAAAAACGCCACATCCGCGACCTCCGCGCTTTCGGGCAGCGTACCCCGGTTCGCCCGCAGTCCGTCGGTCTGCGGCGTCGCGCATGCCGTGACCAGCAGTGCAACCGTCACGGCCCGCAATCCGGTGGCCACCCCAACCCCTCTACTTCTCGGGGTTGAGCGAGCCCTTCTTCGTGAAGCCGAAGACATGGGTCAGACCCAGCAAATCCGTGATGAGCAGCACCAGGAAGACGAGAACCGCCGCACCCACGATCGCACCGAATGCTCCCTGTCCGGCCGGAAGCGAATCCAGGTGGCCGGTGACCCGCTCCACCTCCTCATCCGAGAGGCTTGCCACCCGGTCATTGGCCTCACGAGGCGACACCCCCAAGGATCTGAGCTGAGACCGCACATCCTCCCGTGCCAGAAAGGCTCGAAGGCGCTCGCGCGGTGTTTCCGATGGCTGGGAGAGCATGCGTTCGGTCGACACCAGGTCCGCCCGTGCGGCGGGAGCTGGAAGCGTCGCCGCGAACAGGGCGCAGGCCGCCATCACGGCCAGTGGCTTTCGGCGATTGCGGAGGAAGCGCATGGGAGTTTCTCCTCTGGTCATTGATCCCTCGGAAGAATGGCTCACGACCATTGGCATGGTCGCATCCGGTTTGTGGGGGTGCCCAGGCTCCGGGGGGCACGGATGGGAGGGTATCCGCGGTGGGGGGGACCCGGAGCCTGGGCTGGGGGTTTACTTGCCTTGGCCGCGGGCCAGTCCCTGAGGGACGGTACCGCCGCCGGCATTGATATGGCCCGGAGCCGCGGCACCGCCCGATGCCTGGCCCGAGAACGACACGCCACC
>DASWKZ010000146.1:0-3402 GCA_036396355.1 Alphaproteobacteria bacterium | reverse complement strand
GGACCGTGTTCATGGCCCGGGACCGTGTCCGCCCGGCGCCCCGCCCCCTATTCCAGCGGGCCCCAGGCGCGCTCGACGGCCGGGCGGACGGCGATGGCGTCGTGCCAGCGCCGGAGGTTGGGGTAGTCGCCGAGCCCGATGCCCTCGGCCCCGTGCAGATGCACGTCCGGGTAGCAGGAGATGTCGGCGATGGAGTAGTCCCCCGCCAGGTATTCGCTCTCGCCGAGCCGGCGGTCGAGGATGCCGAACATGTCGCGCAGGAGCGCGTCGTAGTGCTTCTTGGCCGGCGGCACGTCCTCGGGGAAGCGGTGGGTGAACAGCCCGTATTGCTGGGCGATGGGCGTGAAGGTCGAGGTGCCGTAGAAGAACCATTGGTCGACGGCGAGGCGCGCGAGCGGCTCCGCCGGGTAGAGGGCGCCCCCCGCCTTCTCGGCGAGATACTTGAGGATGGCGCCGGATTCGCACAGCGTCACGCGCTGCCCGCCGGGGCCGTCGTCGTCGGCGAGCGCCGGGATCTTGTGGCCCGGGCTGATCTTCATGAACTCCGGCGAGAACTGCTCCTTCTTGCGGAGCGAGATGGGCCTGAGCCGGTGGGGCAGGCCGGTCTCCTCGATGGCCTGGCGCGCCTTGAAGCCGTTGTCGGTGGTCCAGAGGTAGAGATCGATCACGGCCGCCTCCCTGCGATTGCGGAATTGCCTTGCCGCCACTGTAGCCGCCCGCCCCGCCGGCGGGAACCGGTTTCGGCGCCCCGGCTCGGACGGTCGGAAGTCCCGTGCGCCGGAGCCGTCCCACTTTCGTCATGCGCGGGCTTGACCCGCGCATCCATGGATGGCCGGGTCAGGCCCACTGCTGTGCAGTCAAGCGAAGTTTCCACGGAGGAATGGCGGGGTCTGCCAAGCCATTCGAGCGGCGCCACTCCCGGCGAGGCTCTGACCACCACTTCCACGTCATGTGTGGACGGCCCCTGCGTTGCAAGGGTTTTGTTGGCGTGGGTGGCGACCTGTTCGGGTGCGGTCATGTGTCCGGCCTGTTTGCGCGGCGCGTCATGGCCGCTGGCCTTGATGGTGTCAGCGGACCGGGCGCCATACATGCCCGCGGGCTTTGAGCCCGTGACGTTTGGCGGTTTCGCCTGGTTGCTGATCGATCGGTTCGCCATCACGTCTTCACTCACCCTCGCAAGCTGGCATTCCGGCTCGGGCTCAGGCGGCGCGGTAGATCTCGCCGCGGGCCATCACCGCCCAGGCGATGCGGGCCATTTTGTTGGCGAGGGCCACGGTGACCAGGCGGGCCGGCCGGCGCGTGAGCAGCCGGTTGATCCACTCGGCGTCGGGGGTGGGTCGGCCGCGGGCGTAGCGCAGGCGCGTGGTGGCCCCGATCACCAGCAGGCGCCGGATGTAGCGGTCGCCCATCTTGGAGATGCGTCCCAGTCGTTCCTTGCCGGCGCTGGAGTGTTGCCGCGGCACCAGGCCGAGCCACGCGGCGAAGTGGCGGCCGGAGCGGAACTGGCGGGCGTCGCCGACGGTGGCGGCGATGGCCGAGGCGCCGAGCGGCCCGAGGCCGGGAACGGTGGCCAGCCGCCGGCTCGTCTCGTTGCCCTTGTGCCAGGCGAGGATCGCGCGTTCGAGCCGGCGCAACGGCGCGTTCAGTGCCGCGATCTGCCCTATCAGCGCCGCCAGCGCCGGGCGGGCGACGGCGGGGATGCGTCCGTCGGCCTCGTCCGCCACGATGGCCGCAAGCTCCTTGACCCTCCAGATGCCCCTCGGCGCCACGATCCCCAACTCCGCCATATGGCCGCGCAGCGCATTCACCAGCATGGTGCGCTGGCGGATCAGCAGGTCACGGCTCCGGTGCAGCATCAAAGCGCCTTGCTGCTCGACGCTCTTGACGCCGACAAACCGCATCCCAGGCCGTACGACCGCTTCGCAGATCGCTTCCGCGTCCGCCGCGTCGTTCTTCTTGCCCCGCTTCAGGTAGGGCTTCACGTAGCTCGGTGCCATCGGGCGGGCGTCGTGGCCCAGGGCCCGCAGCTCGCGCGCCCAGTGATGCGCCGCGCCGCACGCTTCCAGGCCCACGACGCACGGCGCAAGCTTCTCAAAAAAACCCAGCACCTCGCGCCGCCGCAGCCGCTTGCGGATCACGGCCGCGCCCTTCGCATCGACGCCATGAACCTGAAAAACCCGCTTGGAAAGATCGAGACCAATGGTGCTAATCTGCATGTGGACGGCTCCTCTCGTCATGCGGTTGAGACCACATTGGCACTTTAGATGCCGGAGAGCAGGGGCCGTCCACCCCATCATGCCCCGCGAAGGCGGGGCATCCAGCTCACGGCAGACTTGGGTAGAGGTCTAGCCAGTCCGGCTTGGCCGTGTAGGGCGTCCCGTTGGGCGTGTTGGTGATGATGGAAGCCGATCCCCTGTCATCGAAGTACGGTGAGACCGCTGGATGCCCCGGACGAGCCGGGGCATGACGGAAGTGGGGTGATTGGTGCCTCGCCAAAAGCGGCGACCGCGCCCTCGGCTCGTATTGACCGCCGCCGCGGCCGGCCCCATGATCGGCGCAAAATCACGAAAAACGCCACGCCCGATCAGGCCCGTTTTGGGAGGAGCCCATGCCCCAAGGTTCGCGCCTGTCCGCATCCCTCATGTCCGCAGCGTTTTGCCTCGCCGTGCCCGCCGCGGCGCCCGCCCAGCAGGGCGGGCTGCCCGAGGGGCCGGGCCGCGAGCTGGTCCAGGGCGCCTGCCTCGGCTGCCACGACGCGCGGCAGATCCTGAGAAGCTCCGGCTACACCCGGGAGGGATGGCAGGAGTTGATCGGCACCATGATCGACCTCTCCGCGAGCCCCCAGGACCGCGACGGGATCACCCGCTACCTGGCCGCGCATTTCCCGCCCAACACGCGCCGCGCGGCCAAGCCGGTCCCGGGCCCGCTCACCGTCGCGTTCAGGGAATGGGTGACGCCGACCCTCGGCCAGCGCTCCCGCGATCCGGTCGAGGCCCCGGACGGGTCCATCTGGTGGGCCGGCCAGTGGGCCGACCTGGTGGGGCGCATCGATCCCGGGACCGGCGCGATGAGGGAGTTCCCGCTGCCCGCCAAGTCCAAGCCCCACACGGTGACGGCGGACGCCGCCGGCAACGTCTGGTACACCGGCAACGGCAACGGGACGCTGGGCCGGCTCGACCCCGGGACCGGGGAGGTCGAGGTCTTCAGGATGCCCGACCCGGCCGCGCGCGACCCCCATTCCATGATCTTCGATGCCGCCGGGACCGGGTGGTTCACCTTCCAGCGCGGCAACATGGTGGGGCGCATCGTCCCGGCGACGGGGGAGATCGGGCTGGCGACGATGCCGGTGAAGGGCGCCCGGCCCTACGGCATCAAGCTCGACAAGGACGGCGTGCCGTGGGT
>DASWKZ010000145.1:0-2116 GCA_036396355.1 Alphaproteobacteria bacterium | reverse complement strand
CCCCGATCGCGCCGGCGCGTCGCAGCGCCGCGCTCACCGCGGCCACGGTCCGCTCGACCTGCCACCGGTAGGGATCGCCGCCGGCGACGACGCGCTCGGGCAGGCCGTGGGCGGAGAACAGGAGCCGGACCGGCGTCCCGGCCGGGGCCTTCGCCCGGGCCTCGGCGAGGGCGGCGGCGGTCGCCGCGGCGTAGGCCGCCACCAGGCCCGCCTCCTCGGGATAGCAGCAGATGAGCGTCGCCGGCGCCCCGGTCCCGGCGGCCCGCGCCGCCGCGCCCCAATCGGCCGCCGAGGACGCCGTGGTCGTGGTCGAATACTGGGGATAGAGCGGCAGCAGCACCACCCGGTCGGGCCGGAACCCCGCCACCTCGGCCGCCGCCTCGGCGGCGCGCGGGTGCCAGTAGCGCATGGCGATGGAGACCCGGAACGCGTGCCCGGCCATGCGCGCGGCAAGGGCGCGGGACAGGGCTTCGGCCTGGGCGCGGGTCTCGGCCAGGATCGGCGAGCGCCCGCCGATCCTGGCATAGATCTCCCGCGCCACCGGGGCGCGCCGCGCCGCGATCGCGCGGGCGAGCACCCAGCGCAGCGCGCCCGGGACCCGGAGGATGGCCGGGTCCGAGAACAGATTGCGGAGGAACGGCTTGACCGCCGCCGGACTGTCGGGCCCGCCCAGGTTGAACAGCACGACGGCGACGCGGCTCACGCCCGCCACCGCCGGACCGTCTCGACCAGGGCCGCCACGTGCCCGGGCGGGGTCTCGGGCAGCACCCCGTGGCCGAGGTTGAACACCAGCGGTCCGTGCCCCAGCACCTCGAGGATGCGGCGGGCGGCGCGGGTCATGGGCTCGCCGCCCACCGTCACCAGCGCCGGGTCGAGGTTGCCCTGGAGCACGGCGCGCGCCTGCAGCCGGTCGGCCGCCCAGGCCAGCGGCACGGCGGTGTCGATGGAGAGCGCATCGAGGCCGGCTTCGGCGGCGTACGCTTCGTACATCGCCCCGGCGCCCCTGGGGAAGGCGATGACCGGGACCTCGGGATGGGCGGCCTTGATCCGCCGCGCGATCTCCGCGATCGGCGCCAGCGACCAGCGGCGAAGGCCGTCCTCGGGGAGGCAGCCGGCCCAGCTGTCGAAGATCTGGATGGCATCGGCGCCGGCCTCGATCTGGGCGATGGCATGGCGCGCGGCGGCCTCGCCGAGGATTCCGAGAAGACGCCCGAACGCCTCCGGGTTGCCGTGGGCGAAGGCCCGCGCCCGCGCGAAATCGCGGCTCGCCGCTCCCTCGATCACGTAGCAGGCGAGCGTCCACGGCGCCCCCACGAATCCGATCAGGGCGACATGGGCCGGCAGCCGCGCGCGGGTCTCCGATGCCGCCTGCCACACCGGCGCCAGACGCTCATCGAGCCTCCCTAGGGAGAGCTCCCGGATTTCGTCGTCCCCGGAGAGCGGCTCGAGCACCGGTCCCCGCCCTTCGACGAACCCGACCTTGCGGCCCAGCGCGTCCGCCACCACCAGGATGTCGGAGAACAGGATCGCCCCGTCCATGGCAAATCGGCGGATCGGTTGCAGCGTCGCCTCGACCGCGAGTTCCGGGGTGTAGCAGAACCGCAGGAAACCCCCGGCCTTCGCCCGCAACTCCCGGTACTCGGGAAGATACCGGCCGGCCTGGCGCATGAGCCAGACCGGGGGCGGCGCGCCCCGCTCGCCGCGGAGCGCCTCGATAAGCGGTTTCCGTGTGGAGGTTTCGTGGGTCGCGGACTTCATCTCCCCTTCTCCTATCATGAGTCTATAAAGAAAGGGATGTAGTAGTTGTTGGTGCTGTGAGTCCCAGGGATTCACAGCTGTGCATGGCCATGGATGGATTCGTCCCGGGGCAAGGCGATTCCGGGCGATGCGGGGCGGGAACGGGGGATGGAACGGAAGACCGGGGGACGAGCGCGGTGTCGCCGCGTCGTCGAGAAGCGGGGATTGGGTGGAAAGGCGCGGCGGCCGCAACGGTGTTCCCCACCGCCGCGGCTTCCGCCGCCGCGCCATCCCCATGGGAGCGGTCGTGCCCGGGGGTAGCGGAGAGCGGGCGTGGAATCCTCCCGGGTGGGGATAAGGTCGATCCTGTCCCCGCTTT
>DASWKZ010000144.1:0-9800 GCA_036396355.1 Alphaproteobacteria bacterium | reverse complement strand
CCCGTCTCCGTCGTCGGCAACCTGCATCGGCATGCCATTGCCAGCCTCCTTGGCGCCGGGTTCCCCGGCGACCGTTCCGCCCTGAAATAGCATCGATGCGGCCACCGGCAAAGGCGCGGCGGCGGACGAACGGGCGCCGGTTGGGACCGGCGGGAGCGGCCTCAGGGCATGGCCGCTTCGAAGCGGAGACGGACATAGTCCACCCACCAGACGCCGCGGGCCGCGTCGAACAGGTGCGGACGGAGGCGCTCGGCGATGTCGGCGAAGAGCGCCGCCTTCCCCTCCTCGGGCACGAGGGCGGCGAACGAGCGCGCGAAGATCTCGAGCCAGTCCCGCATCTCGCCGGGGAGGTCGGTGGGCCTCGCGAACCGGGTCATGCGGCGAATCCCGAAGCCCCCAGCCGCCAGCTTCGCCGCGTAGGCCTCGGGCGTCGGAAAATACCACGGGACCGCGCTACGCCCGTCGAGGCCCCGCGATTCGAGAGCCGCCAGGATCGCGGCAAGCACCGTGTCGATGTTGCCGGCGGCGCCCAGCTCGGCGACGAACCGGCCGCCCGGCTCGAGGGCGCGGGCGACGCCGGCGATCACGGCGTCGGGCTCGCGCATCCAGTGGAGTGCGGCGTTGGAGAACACGGCGTTGAATTCTCTTTGGAATTCAAGGGCTTCTCCGGACATCACCCGGGCGTCCAGGCCGCGCGCCCGGGCCGCGGCCACCTGGGCGGGGCTGGTGTCGACGCTGACGACCTCGGCCCCGCGGGCGGCGAACTCCGCCGTCAGCGTGCCGTCACCGCAGCCGAGATCGAGGATGCGCTCCCCCGGCAGCGGCCGCAGCCAGGAGAGGGCGCCGTGCCCGAACTCGGGCACGAACCCGGCATCGCGCCGGTAACGTTCGGGGTCCCAGTCGCCGGCGGCGCGCGGCCCGCGTTCCCGGCGATCCGGCCGGCGATCGCGGTCGGCGGCCGGACTCACCGACCCTCGGGACCGGGCAGCTCCTGGGGCGCCAGCGGGTCGGATGCCGGCCCGGGGGAGCCCTCCGGCCCCCCCTTGGAGGAGAACATGGCCTTACCGATGAGGTCCACCAGGCTGATGGCGCTCTGGGTATGGGCGATCTCCTCGCCCGGCTTGAGCTCGCGGTCGGAGGCGCCCGGGGTCAGCAGCACGTAGTTTCCCCCCATCAGCCCGGCCGAGGCCACCTCGGCGACGGTGTCGGCCGGTATCTTGATCTGGGGCTCGACGGTCATGGTGATGACCGCCTGGAAGGTCTCCGGATCGAGCCGCTGGCCGGTGACCGAGCCGACCTTGATGCCGGCGAGCTTGACGTCGTCGCCCTGGCGCAGTTCGCCCACGCGATCGAAGCGGGCCGTAAGCTCGTATCCGGACGTGGTGCGGAGGGAGGCGTTGGTATAGGCGAAGACGACGAACACCGCGGCGATGGCGAGCACAACGCCGCCGAGGACCGTCTCGATCATGTTGTGATTCATCCCGACTCTCTTTCTCGCGGCGAGATTCGCGCCCGTGGCCGCTAGGCCGGTCTCCACGGCTCGTAGTCCCCCGTTGCCCGGGCCCTTCGCCCGCCCCTGAGCACGGATCCCGCCGGCCGGTAGGCATGCTCCGTGCCCGTCAGGTTGGGCAGATGGGGCTTCTGCCAGGGCTTGCGCGCAAGCGAGGCGGCATCGGGCACGGCATCGGTGGTGTGATGAAGCCAGGCGTGCCACACCGGCGGCACCTTCGATCCCTCGGGCTCGCCGGCATAGACGACCCACCGGCGCTCGCGGCCGTTGTTCCTGGGATCGCCGCGGGAGGGATCGCGATAGTAGCGGTTGCCGTACTCGTCCTCCCCCACGAACTCGCCGCGGAACCATGTAAGCAGGCGGGTGCCGAGGTTCATGGGTCGCCGATCCTCCCGAGCCGTTGAACGGTCGCGAATATGGCATCGCCGGCCGGATTCGTAAAGTGCCACCTGCCCGCCCGCAGGTGCACCGGACCCAACATCTGGTAGGAGCGTCGCAAAGATTCCCAATTTGTTGTTGACTCCCTTAGAGGCCCAGATTTAGTGTTCCAAGTCCCGTTGCCGCCTACATGTAGATCCCGTTTTCGAGTACGGCACAGGCTTGGGGATGGGCCAGCGGGGGTCAGTTGAAAATTCGCGGTCCGTTGGGGGGAAACCGGGGATTCGCGCAGAAATTTGGGGGGCAGTCGATGCGTATTGCGCGTCATTTCACCAGGGCGGGACAGTCGGCGTATCACGGGATCGAGTTCCGCGCGGCCACCAGCGAGATTCGCAATCCGGACGGGTCGGTGGTGTTCCGGCTTCGCGACTTCGAGGTGCCGAAGCACTGGTCGCAGGTCGCCACCGACATCATCGCCCAGAAGTACTTCCGCAAGGCCGGCGTGCCGGCGAAGCTGCGGCCGGTCGAGGAGCCGGAGGTCCCGGCGTGGCTGTGGCGCCACGGACCCGACCGCGACGCGCTGGCGGCGCTGCCGGAGGACCGGCGGCTCGCCGGCGAAACCAGCGCCAAGCAGGTGTTCCGGCGCCTCGCGGGCACCTGGACCTATTGGGGCTGGAAGGGGGGCTACTTCGATACCGAGGAGGACGCCCGCGCCTTCTACGACGAGCTCCGCCACATGCTGGCGCGCCAGATGGCGGCACCCAATTCGCCCCAATGGTTCAACACCGGGATCCACTGGGCCTACGGCATCGACGGGCCGAGCCAGGGGCATTACTACGTCGACTACCGGACCGGCGAGCTGATCACCTCCAACTCCGCCTACGAGCATCCCCAGCCCCACGCCTGCTTCATCCAGTCGGTGGCGGACGATCTCGTCAACGAGGGCGGGATCATGGACCTGTGGGTGCGCGAGGCGCGCCTGTTCAAGTACGGCTCGGGCACCGGCTCCAATTTCTCCAAGATCCGAGGCGCCGACGAACCGCTGTCCGGCGGCGGCAAGTCGTCGGGCCTCATGAGCTTCCTCAAGATCGGCGACCGCGCCGCCGGCGCCATCAAGTCCGGCGGCACCACCCGCCGCGCGGCGAAGATGGTCACCATCGACATCGACCACCCCGACATCGAGGACTACGTCAACTGGAAGGTGACCGAGGAGCAGAAGGTGGCGGCGCTGGTGGCCGGCTCCAGGCTCGCCAACCGGCACCTCAACGCCATCATGCGGGCCTGCCGGGGCCAGGGCGAGGCGGCGCGCAGCTTCGAGTCCGAGGACGACGCCTTCGATCCCCGCCGCAACCGCGCCCTCGGGAAGGCCGTCATCGCCGCCCGCAAGGCCATGATCCCGGAGAACTATATCCAGCGGGCCATCGAGTTCGCGCGCCAAGGCTACGAGGGGATCGACTTCCGCACCTATGACACGGACTGGGATTCGGAGGCGTATCTGACGGTCTCCGGGCAGAACTCCAACAATTCGGTCCGAATCACCAACGCGTTCCTCGAGGCCGTCCTCGCCGACGGCGAGTGGCAGTTGATCCGGCGCACTGACGGTGGCGTCGCCAAGCGCGTCCAGGCCCGCGATCTGTGGGAGCAGATCGGCAACGCCGCCTGGGCCTCGGCCGATCCCGGGCTCCAGTTCGACACCACCATCAATGAATGGCACACCTGTCCGGCGTCGGGGCGCATCAACGCCTCCAACCCGTGCTCCGAGTACATGTTCCTCGATGACACGGCGTGCAACCTGGCGTCCATCAACCTCCTCGCCTTCCGCGGCGGCGACGGCCGCTTCGATCTCGAGGGCTACGAATACGCCGTGCGGTTGTGGACCATCGTTCTCGAGATTTCGGTGCTGATGGCGCAGTTTCCATCCAGGGCCATCGCCCAGCTCTCCTACGAATACCGCACCCTGGGCCTCGGATTCGCCAATCTGGGCGGCCTGCTGATGGCCTCGGGCCTCGGCTACGATTCGCCGGGAGGCCGCGCCATGGCGGCGGCCCTGACCGCGATCCTCACCGGCGCCGCCTACGCCACCTCGGCGGAGATGGCCGAGGAGCTGGGTCCCTTCCCCGGCTTCGAGCGCAACCTGGGTGCCATGCTCCGTGTCGTCCGCAACCACCGCCGCGCCGCCTTCGGCGAGAGCGACGGCTACGAGGGCCTGTCGGTGGCTCCCGTGCCGCTCGACATCGAGGCCTGCCCCGACGTCAACCTCGCGGTCGCCGCCGGTCAGGCCTGGAACCGCGCGCTCGAGCTCGGCGAGCAGTTCGGCTACCGCAACGCCCAGGCCTCGGTGGTGGCGCCCACCGGCACCATCGGCCTGGTCATGGATTGCGACACCACCGGGATCGAGCCCGACTTCGCTCTCGTCAAGTTCAAGAAGCTGGCCGGAGGCGGCTACTTCCGCATCATCAACCGGACGGTGCCCGTGGGGCTGCGGACCCTCGGCTACGCCGAGGCCGAGATCGACGACATCACGCGCTACGCGGTGGGCCACGGTACGCTAGCGGGCGCCCCGGGCGTGAATCATGACACCCTGCGCGAGCGGGGCTTCACCGATGAGGCGCTCGCCCGCCTCGAGGAATCGCTGGGCGCGGCCTTCGATATCCGATTCGCGTTCAACAGGTTCACCCTGGGCGAGGAGTTCTGCCGCGAAGCTCTCGGTTTCGACGACGCGGACCTCGATGCCCCCGGTTTCGACATGCTCGAGGCCCTCGGCTTCTCACGGGGCGAGGTCGAGGCCGCCAACACCTACTGCGCCGGCGCCATGACCCTGGAGGGCGCGCCCCATCTCAGGGACGAGCACCTGCCGGTGTTCGACTGCGCCAGCCCGTGCGGCAAGAACGGCAAGCGGTTCCTCTCGTGGCAGAGCCACATCAGGATGCTGGCCGCCTGCCAGCCCTTCATCTCCGGCGCCATCTCCAAGACCATCAACATGCCCAACTGGGCGACGGTGGAGGACTGCAAGGACGCCTACATGATGTCCTGGCGGCTCGGCCTCAAGGCCAACGCGCTCTACCGCGACGGCTCCAAGCTCAGCCAGCCCCTCAACTCGCAGTTCCTGGCCGACGCGGATGCCGAGGAGGAGGAGGACGAGGGCGAAGGCCTGGCGGCGGCGGTGGCCTTCGCGCCCCAGGATGAGCGCGCCCAGATCATCGCCGAGCGCATCGTCGAGAAGTTCATCTCCGAGCGCAGGACCCTGCCGCCGCGGCGCAAGGGCTATACGCAGAAGGCCATTGTCGGCGGCCACAAGGTGTATCTCCGCACCGGCGAATACGAGGACGGACGCCTCGGCGAGATCTTCGTCGACATGCACAAGGAGGGCGCGGCGTTCCGCTCCCTGATGAACAACTTCGCCATCGCCGTGTCTATCGGACTCCAGTACGGCGTGCCGCTGGAGGAGTTCGTCGAGGCCTTCACCTTCACCCGATTCGATCCGTCGGGCGTGGTCGAGGGCAACGACGCCATCAAGATGGCGACCTCCATCATCGACTACATCTTCCGCGAACTGGCGGTTTCGTACCTGGGCCGGTCCGACCTCGCCCATGTGGAGCCCGCCGACATCCTCCCCGACGCGGTGGGACGCGGGAACGACGAGGGCAATCTGCCCAGGGCGGCCGACGACGCCCGCCTGGAACTGACCAAGAGGCTTGCGAGCCGGGGCTATGTCCGCTCCAACCTCTACGTGTTGCAAAGGGGCGCGGAATCGCGGCGCGGGAATTCGGGTACCGCCGCGACCGCCGAGGTGATGGCGCCTCCCATCGAGGAGACGATGGAAGCCATCGCCGATGCGATCGCCGCCCCTCACCCCCTGACCGGTGACGGCCCCGCCAATTCCGTCACCGTCAGTGCCGCCTCCGGCGCCGGCGCCGACTCGCGGTTCGAGAGGATTCGCGAAGCGCGTCTGAAGGGCTACGAAGGCGACGCCTGCGGCGAGTGCGGCAATTTCACGTTGGTGCGAAACGGGACCTGCCTCAAGTGTGACACCTGTGGTAGCACCAGCGGCTGTAGCTAGTCAGTACGTACCTAGTGGTGTAGGTTCTCCCTGAAAACTTGGGGGTGTCCGAAAGGACACCCCCTCTTTTATGCTGATGGCACGACCCCTTGGGTGGGGGCGTTGTCGTGTCGGGGGATGGAGGGATGGCGGAATCCATCGAGCGGAGACTGGCGGACCTCGGCATCGTATTGCCGAAGGCGGCGGCGCCCATCGCCAATTACGTGCCTTTCGTGCGCACGGGCGGCCTCTTGTTCATCGCCGCCCAGCTTCCGGTGAAGGACGGGAAAGTGGCGTTCACGGGGCGGCTCGGCGAGGGCGTGAGCCTCGAGGAGGGCCAGGCGGCGGCCAGGCTGTGTGCCATCAACCTCATCGCCCAGGCGCGGGCGGCGCTCTCGGACCTCGACCGCGTCCGCCGGGTGGTGCGCCTCGGCGGCTTCGTGGCCTCGGCCGCGGATTTCACCGACCAGCCCAAGGTCATCAACGGTGCCTCCGACCTGATGGTCGAAATCTTCGGGGAGGCGGGCCGCCATGCCCGCGCCGCCGTCGGCGTCAACGTGCTGCCCCTCGGCGCGGCGGTCGAGATCGACGCCGTGTTCGAGGTTGCCTGAGCGACCATCCGTCCGCCGAATCCCCGTCCGCGTTGACCGCCGGAGACGCCTGCCCCATAACAAGAGAAGGTTTCACTCGAGGCGCCGCCGGCGATGGAGCTCGGGAATCAGATAATCCTGGTGGGTGCCGGGCTGGTCATGCTCAGCATCTTCGCCGGGCTCGTGTCCTCGCGGATCGGCGCGCCTCTGCTGCTGGTGTTCCTGGTCCTAGGCATGCTGGCCGGCGAGGACGGGCCCGGCGGAATCCAGTTCGACGACTTCCGCTTCGCCTACCAGTTCGGCAGCGTCGCCCTCGCCGTCATCCTGTTCGATGGCGGGCTGCGTACCACCTACCAGCGCATCCGGGCGGTGATCGGCGCCGCCCTCCTCCTGGCGACGGTCGGCGTGCTGATCACGGCGCTCGTCACGGGAGCCGCCGCCTACCTGTTGCTGGGGCTCGGCCCGACCGAGGCCCTGCTGATGGGCTCCATCGTCGCTTCCACGGACGCGGCCGCGGTGTTCTTCCTTCTCCATCTGCGGGGCAGCCGCCTCAGGGAGCGCGTCGGCGCGACCCTGGAGGTCGAATCCGGGCTCAACGATCCGATGGCCGTCTTCCTGACCATCGCCTGCGTGGAGCTGATCGTCCTCCATGTCGAGGCCCCCGTCACCCTGGAGACCCTCGACACCCTCGCGGGACTCTTTTTCCTGCAAATGGCGGGGGGCGTGGTCGCCGGTCTCGCCGGCGGGCTCCTGCTCGTGCACCTGATCAACCGGGTGGAGCTGGCCCCGGGCCTCTATCCCATATTCGCCGTTTCGGGGGCATTGCTCGTCTTCGCCGCCGCCCAGGAATTCGGCGGCAGCGGCTTCCTCGCCGTCTACCTCGCGGGGCTGATCGTCGGCAACCGCCGGCACCGCGGCATGCTGATCATCATCCGCTTCCACGACGGCTTGTCCTGGCTTTGCCAGATCGGCATGTTCCTGATGCTGGGGCTCCTGGTGACCCCCTCGACCCTGGTGCCCGTCCTTCCGCCCGCCCTCGCCATCGCGGCGGTCCTGATCCTCGTGAGCCGTCCGCTCGCGGTGGCGGCCTGCCTTTTCCCCCTGGGCTATTCCCTGCGCGAATTCGGCTTTGTCTCCTGGGTGGGACTGCGCGGAGCGGTGCCGATCTTCCTCGCCACCATCCCCGTCCTCGCCGGCGTCCCGCACGCCCTGACCATGTTCGCCGTGGCCTACGTCGTGGTGCTGACGTCGCTTATCGTGCAGGGATGGACCGTGACCTACGCGGCGCGGAGGCTGAATCTGGACCTGCCCCCGAGGCCGGAGCCGCCGCAACGGGCCGAGATCGACCTGCCGGTCGGGAGCGACCGCGACATGGCCGCCTATACCGTCCACTCGACCAGCATGGTGGCGCGGCGGACCATCGATCGCCTGCCGTTCCCGGAGGGCGTCAATATCGTCTCCGTGATCCGCGACGGCGCCATGCAGAACCTCGAAACGCTCAGCCGGCTGGCGCCGGGCGATTACGTGCTGATGATCGCCCCCGCCGAGCGCATGGCGACGGTCGACCGCCTGTTCGCACCGAGCGTCGCGCGCGCCACGCGCAGCCAGCCCGAGGAACTGCTGGGCGAATTCGTGTTCGACGGCGATGTCCCGATCGGCACCCTCGCCGGCCAATACGGTTTCCATGTGCCGGCCGACGAGCGGGAATTGCCGGTCGGATCCTTCCTGACCCGGCACCTGTGGCGACGCCCGCAGGCGGGGAGCCGCCTGGGACTGGGCGATGTCGAGCTGGTGGTCCGCAGGATCGACGACGAGCGGATCACCCGCGTCAGCCTGGATCCGAGCCCGGAACCGAGCCTGGCCCGCAGCCTCGACGCCCTGCGCATCCGGGTCGGGGGCTGGCTGCGCCCGGTGCTCGGCCCCACCAAGGCGGTGACCCGACGGGTCGCGAGGGCACTCGTCTCGCGGCCACGGCGCACCAACGAACCGGCAAAGGACTAGCGGGGGTTCGCCGGCGCCCCACCGGTTCCGCCGCCATCGCCAGGCTGCTAGACTCCGGCGTCTCCAACAGGCGGACGTCCATGCCCGACGGGAACGACCCCATCGAAGTGAAGGTCCTCGGACGCATCGCCGACGTCCCGGCGGAGGAGTGGGACGCGCTGCTGCGGGCGCGCGACGCCGCCTTCAACCCGTTCCCCAGCCACGCCTTCCTCCACGCCCTGGAGGCCTCGGGCTGCGCCGCCGGCAAGTCCGGCTGGCTGCCGCGCCACCTCGCGGTCACCGGCGCCGACGGCCGCCTCGCCGCCGCCGCGCCCATGTACGTCAAGGGCCACTCCTACGGGGAGTACGTGTTCGACTGGGGCTGGGCCGAGGCCTACGAGCGCGCGGGCGGGCGCTATTACCCCAAGCTCCAGGTGGCGGTGCCGTTCTCCCCGGTGACGGGGCCGCGCCTGCTGTGGCGGCCCGAGGGCGGCGAGCGCCTGGCCCAGGCGCTGCTCGCGGGCATGGCCGAGGTGGCCCGGCGCATGGAGGTCTCGTCGCTGCACATCACCTTCCCCGACCGCGCCGAATGGGAGCTCGCCGGCGCCTGCGGCTTCCTGCTGCGCGAGGGACGCCAGTTCCACTGGCACAACCCCGGCTACGCCGATTTCGATGAATTCCTGGCCGCGCTCGCCTCGCGCAAGCGCAAGACCATCCGCAAGGAGCGCGCCCGCGCCGTCGAGGGCGGGCTCACAATTCGCCGCCTCACGGGCGACGCCATCCGAGCCGAACACTGGGACGCCTTCCACGATTTCTACCTGGACACGGCGTCCCGCAAATGGGGCAGCCCCTACCTCAACCGCGCCTTCTTCGAGGAGCTGGGCGCCCGCCTCGCCGACCGCGTCCTGCTGGTGATGGCGTTCCGCGACGGGCGTCCCGTGGCCGGCGCCCTCAACCTGTTCTCGGACGAGGCCCTGTTCGGCCGCAACTGGGGCTGCGCCGAGGACCACCCGTTCCTGCACTTCGAGTGCTGCTACTATCAGGCGATCGACTATGCCATCACCCATGGGTTGGCGCGGGTCGAGGCCGGCACCCAAGGGCCGCACAAGGTGCAGCGCGGCTACATGCCGGTGCCGACCTACAGCGCCCACTGGATCGCCAACGACAGCTTCGCCGCCGCCGTCGCCGACTTCCTGCGCCGCGAGCGCGAGGCGGTGCGCGGCGAGATGGCCTGGATCGCCGCCGAGCACTCTCCGTATCGTCAGGAGGATGGCTGCGGCCCCGGATCGTAGCCCGGGTACCA
>DASWKZ010000143.1:0-21396 GCA_036396355.1 Alphaproteobacteria bacterium | reverse complement strand
GGCCTGCTGGCCCTGCCCCTCGCCTTCGCGGCGGCGGCGGCGGGCATGGTGCTCCTCAACGTCGTGCCCCTGCGCGATCTCTACGATTCCATCGACTGGCCGGTGGTGGTCCTGATCGGCGCCATGATCCCGGTCGGCACGGCGCTGCAGGACAGCGGGACCACCGACGTTGCCGCCGGGGCCCTCCTCGCCCTCGCCCGCGATGCCGCGCCGTGGATGCTGCTGATCCTGGTCATGGCGGTCACCATGATGCTGACGGACGTCATCAACAACGCCGCCACCGCCGTGGTCATGGCCCCCATCGGCGCCGGCGTCGCCGCCAGCCTGGGGGTGGATGCCGACGCCTTCCTGATGGCGGTGGCGATCGCCGCATCCTGCGCCTTCCTCACCCCCATCGGGCACCAGAACAACACCCTGGTGATGGGGCCGGGCGGGTACCGGTTCGGGGATTACTGGCGCATGGGATTGCCGCTCGACGTGCTGGTCATCGCCATCAGCGTGCCGCTGCTGCCGATCGTCTGGCCGCTGTAGCGCGGTCGCCTCCTCAGCGGCTCTCGAACCGGCCCACCGTGTGGCCGTGGTTGAGGGGACCGTGGCCCGCCCCGAGACCGGGCGCCGTCTCGATCGCCTTGCGGAGGTAGGCCCGCGCCCGGCGCACCGCCTCGAGGAGGCCGAGCCCCTGGGCGAGCCCCGTGGCGATGGCCGAGGCCAGCGTGCAGCCGGTGCCATGGGTATTACGGCCGGCGATGCGCGGGGCCTCCATCACCTCGATGCCGTCCGGGCCGGCCAGCACGTCGGTCACCGTCTCGCCGGCGAGGTGCCCGCCCTTGACCAGGACCGCCGCCGGCCCGAGCGCGCGCAGGGCGCGGGCCGCCTCGGTCATGGCCGCGACGTCGGCGACCGCCCGGCCCAGCAGGGCCTCGGCCTCCGGGACATTGGGGGTGAGGATGAACGCCCGGGGCAGCAGGCGCTCCCGGAGCATCCCGGTGGCCGACGCGTCGAGCAGCCGCGCGCCCCCCTTGGCCACCATCACCGGGTCCAGGACCAGGGGCACGCCCGGGGCCTCGCGCTCGAGAACGCGGCAGACGGCGTCGATGACCCCGGCGGTGCCGAGCATGCCGGTCTTGACGGCGTCGGCGCCGATATCGGCCAGCACCACCGACATCTGCAGGGCGACGAAGTCCGGGGCCACGGGCTCGACGCCGTGAACGCCCCGGGTGTCCTGGGCGGTCAGCGCGGTGATGGCGGTGGCGGCGTAACCGCCGAGCGCGGTCACCGTCTTGATGTCGGCCTGGATTCCGGCGCCGCCCCCGGAATCGGACCCGGCGACGATGAGGACGCGACCTTGCCGGCCAGCCATGGAAGGCGCCGCGACGGAGCCTCAGCGCGCGGCGGCGCCGCCGATGGCGGCGGCGAGCGTCTCCACCACCTCGGCGACGGCCGCCTCGTCGGGCCCTTCCGCCATGACGCGCACCACCGGCTCGGTGCCCGAGGCCCGGACCAGGAGCCGGCCCCTGGCCCCGAGCCGGGCCTCGGCCTCGGCGATGGCGCGCTTGACCTCGCGGTCCCTGAGCGGCGCGGTACCGTTCACGGGGACGTTCATGAGCCGCTGGGGGATCGGCCGGAACGGCCTCAGCGCCGAGGAGGCCGGCCCGCCCCCCTTCACCAGCGCCGCCAGCACCTGCAGCGCCGCCAGCAGGCCGTCGCCGGTGGTGGCATGGTCGGAGAGCACGATATGACCCGACTGCTCGCCGCCGAGATTGAGGCCGTCGGCCAACATACGCTCGACCACGTAGCGGTCGCCGACGCGCGTGCGGACGAGCCCGATGCCGAGACCGCGGAGATACTCCTCGAGGCCGAGGTTGGACATCACCGTCGCCACCACCGCCCCGCCGCGGAGCAGGCCCGATTCGTGCCACGCCCGGGCGATGACGGCCAGCAGCTGGTCCCCGTCCAGCAGCGCGCCCGCCTCGTCGGCCATCACCACGCGGTCGCCGTCGCCGTCGAGAGCGAGGCCGATATGGGCCCCTTCGCGGGCCACCGCCTCCGCCATCGCCTCGGGGTGGGTGGAGCCGGAGCCGGCGTTGATGTTGAAGCCGTCCGGGTGCACGCCCAGCGGCACCACGTCGGCGCCGAGCTCGTGCAGCACCGTGGGCGCGACCCTGTAGGCGGCGCCGTTGGCGCAATCGACCACGATCCTGAGGCCATCGAGCCTGAGGCCCCGCGGGAAGCTGGCCTTGACATACTCGATATAGCGCCCGACGGCGTCCTCGAGGCGGGTCGCGCGGCCGAGATCGGAGGCGGGAGCGAGCTCGCCCGCCATGCCCGCCGCCATGCGCGCCTCGATCCGCGCCTCGACCTCATCGGACAGCTTGAAGCCGTCGGGGCCGAACAGCTTGATGCCGTTGTCCTGGTACGGGTTGTGGGAGGCCGAGATCATCACCCCGAGGTCGGCCCGCAGGCTGCGCGTAAGCATGGCCACCGCCGGCGTCGGCAGCGGCCCGACCAGGACCACGTCCATGCCCACCGAGATGAATCCCGCGGTCAGCGCCGGCTCCAGCATGTAGCCGGACAGCCGCGTGTCCTTGCCGATGACGGCCCGGTGGCGGTGGTCGCCGCTGGTGAACTGGAGCCCCGCGGCCATGCCCACCGCGAGGGCGACCTCGGCGGTCATGGGCGGCGCATTGGCGGTGCCGCGGATACCGTCGGTCCCGAAATAGCTGCGCTGGGTCATGGCGAGGTGGCTCCGAGGGGCGTGGCCCGTCCGCGGCGGCATACTACATGAGTTTTATCGCCGTATGAAAGCGGGGCCTGCCGTCACGAATTCCCGGCGGCGATGGCCTGCCACACCGAGAGCGCCTGGCGGGTTTCGGCCACGTCGTGGACGCGGACCACCTGCACGCCCTGGGAGACGCCCCACAGCATCGCCGCCAGCGATCCCGGCAGGCGCGCCTTGGGCGCCCCCTCCCCGCTGAGGCGGCCGATGAAGCTTTTGCGCGAGACGCCCAGCACCAGGGGGCAGCCCAGCCCGTGAAGGAGTCCGATATCGGCCAGCACCGCGAGATTGTGTCCGAGGGACTTGCCGAAACCGATGCCGGGATCGACGGCGATGCGCTCGCGCGGGATGCCCGCCGCCTCGCAGTCGGCGATCCGCGCCGCCAGGACGTCGAAGATGTCGGTGGGCGCATGGACGTAGGACGGCGCCACCTGCATGGTCTTGGGGCCGCCCTGGCAGTGCATGAGGACCACGGGGATGCCGAGCGCGGCGACCGCCGCGCGCGCGCGGACATCGAAGCCGAGAGCGGAGACGTCGTTGATCAGGGCGGCGCCGGCGGCGGCGGCGGCCTCCATGACGGCGGCCTTGCGGGTGTCCACCGAGATCGCGGCGCCCGACCGCTCCCCCGCCAGGGCCGCGATCACCGGGATGACGCGGCCGAGTTCCTCGGCCTCGGGCACCGGCTCCGAGCCGGGGCGCGTTGATTCCCCGCCGATGTCGAGGATCGCGGCGCCGGCCTCGGCCAGGGCCCGGGCGCCTGCGAGCGCGGCCTCCGTCGAGGCGAAATCGCCGCCGTCGGAAAAGCTGTCGGGCGTGACGTTGAGGACGCCCATGATCGCGGGCGCATCGCACGGCACGCCGGCGAGGGGGGGCCTCGCCATCGTGATCCGCTCGATCAGCTCGTGGAGCCCCCGTTCGATCGCCCCCCCGCGGCCCCGCGCCCAGGCCCGCGCGTCGGCGAGGGTGGAGGCCGCGCGGCGGACCGTGTCGCCTTCGCGGACCACCACCTCGACCGCGTCGAATCCGGCCCAGGCCCGGCCGATGCGTGCGGCGGGGCGAGGCGGCGACGGCAGGGTGCAGAGCGGCCGCAGGTAGAGGCGTGCCGCATCGGAAGGCGCGATATCCTGGAGCGCGGCGGGCACCGCCGGCGATTACACCGGCCCCGCGGGGCCGCGGCCGCCCATGTCAGCCCTCGGGTTGCGGTTCCGGGGCAATCCCGGGTCCGCCCGCGGTATCCTTGGGCCTGGCCTTGGCACCGGAGGGGGGCACCGAGGAGCGGCGTCCCGATTCCTGGGGCGGCTCGTGGGGCTCGCGCAGAATGGTCCCGCCCGCGATCAGGGTCTTCACCTCCTCGCCCGACAGCGTCTCGTATTCGAGCAGGGCGTTGGCCAGGACGTGGAGCTCCTTCTCGTGCTCGGTGAGGATCTTGCGGGCGCCTGCCTCGGCCTCCTCGATCAGGTTGCGGATCTCCTCGTCGATGACCTTGGCGGTGGCTTCCGAGATGTTCTTGCGCTGGGTCACCGAATGGCCGAGGAAGACCTCCTCCTCGTTGTCGGAATAGCGCAGCGGGCCGAGCCTCTCGCTCATGCCCCACTCGGTCACCATGCGCCGCGCGAGATTGGTGGCCTGGCGGATGTCGTCGCCGGCGCCGGTGGTCACGTTGTCGGGCCCGAACACCAGTTCCTCGGCGACCCGCCCGCCGAACATCATGGCCAGCCTGGAGCGCAGCTCCACCTTGGCGTAGCCGTAGCGGTCCTTCTCGGGGAGCGACATGGTCACGCCGAGGGCGCGCCCGCGCGGGATGATCGTCACCTTGTGGAGGGGGTCATGCCGGGGCGTGCAGAGGGCGACCAGCGCGTGCCCGGACTCGTGGTACGCGGTCAGCTTCCGCTCCTCCTCGGTCATCACCATGGACCGCCGCTCGGAGCCCATGAGGACCTTGTCCTTGGCCTCCTCGAACTCAGCCATGGTGACCATGCGCTTGCTCTTGCGCGCGGCCAGCAGCGCCGCCTCGTTGACGAGGTTGGCGAGGTCGGCGCCGGAGAATCCGGGGGTGCCGCGGGCGATGACCCGGGGGTTCACGTCGGGCGCCAGCGGCACCTTGCGCATGTGGACCTTGAGGATCTTCTCGCGGCCGAGGACGTCGGGGTTGGGCACCACCACTTGGCGGTCGAAGCGGCCCGGGCGCAGCAGCGCCGGATCCAGCACGTCCGGCCGGTTGGTGGCGGCGATCAGGATGACGCCCTCGTTGGCCTCGAACCCGTCCATCTCCACCAGCAGCTGGTTCAGGGTCTGCTCGCGCTCGTCGTTGCCGCCGCCGAGGCCCGCGCCCCGGTGGCGGCCGACGGCGTCGATCTCGTCGATGAAGATGATGCAGGGCGCGTTCTTCTTGCCCTGCTCGAACATGTCGCGCACGCGCGAGGCGCCGACGCCGACGAACATCTCGACGAAATCCGAGCCGGAAATGGTGAAGAACGGCACGTTGGCCTCGCCGGCGATGGCCCGGGCCAGCAGGGTCTTGCCGGTGCCGGGCGGCCCCACCAGCAGGACGCCCTTGGGGATCTTGCCGCCCAGCCGCTGGAACTTCTGGGGGTCGCGGAGAAACTCCACGACCTCCTCGAGCTCCTGCTTGGCCTCGTCGATGCCCGCGACGTCCTCGAAGGTCACGCGCCCGACCTTCTCGGTGAGCAGCTTCGCCCGCGACTTGCCGAAGCCCATGGCCTTGCCCCCACCGGACTGCATCTGGCGCATGAAGAAGACCCAGACGCCGATCAGGAGCAGCATGGGGAACCAGGACAGCAGCACGCCCAAGAGCGACGGCGTGCCGTCCTCCTCCGGCTTGGCGCTGATGCTGACGCCCTGCTTGGTCAGGCGCTCGACCAGGTTGGGATCGTTGGGGGCGTAGGTGGAGAAGGCGCGGCCGTTGGTGAAATGCCCGCTGATGTTCTGGCCCTGGATGGTGACGTCGGAGATCTGGCCCCGCTCGACCTCGCTGACGAACTCGGAGAACGAGATGCGGTCCTGCCGCCCGTCCCCGCCGGGCGACTGGAACAGATTGAATACGGCGATCAGCAGGAGCCCGATGATCACCCAGAGTGCGAGATTGCGGCCGAACTGGTTCACGCTCCGGTCCCTTGTCGCGCGGCGGTCGCCGCCCCCGGGCCCCGAAAGGCCCGTCTACAGATAGTGTCGCCTGGGCCCTTTCACAAGCACCGGTCAGTCCCGCCCGAACCGCGGCCCGGCCAGCGATTCCGGCGGAAAGGGGCGGATTTCCCGGATCCCGAGGGTACCAGCGCCGGCATCGGAGCGTCTATAGCCGATATGGGGCACCTCCAGCACGCCGTGCCCGTCGCGCAGCGCCGGCAGGGTCGGACGCGCGGGCGACGGGATGCCGCGCGCCCGCGGGCCGTCAACGGCGTCGGGCGCGGCGCGGCGCAGTTCCGCCCATCCGTCGCGCCCGAGCGGGCCGAGGACCGCGCCCCCCGGGCCTTCGCCCCCGATGGCCAGGCGAAAGCGGCCGTCCCAGTCCACCGTCCCCGGCCCGGTAAGGGCGAGGGGGCGGTCCTGGGCCGCGGCCTCGCGCAGGACCAGGATACGGCCGCGGCCCATGGGCTCGATGCGGCACCCGCCGAGCGTGCGGGGCGCGAATCGGGCCCTGGCGATGGCGGCGTCGAGCCGCGCGAGGCGCTCGTAGCGCGGCGCATACGGTGCCCCGCCCACCGCTCCCAAGGCCCGCGCCAGGGCCGGCCTGCGCACCTCGTCGGGGGCGCCGAGGAAGGACTCGCGATCGAGGACGATGAAGCCCGCGGGATGCGGGAACGCGGCCATGGCCAGCAGCCGCGCCGCCATGGCCTCGAGCCCGCGGCGCTGGGCTCCGAGGCGCGTCGCGGTCCCGGCGATCCTGTCCGCCGACAGGCCCCGCGCGGCGAGCGCCGGCATGAGCACGCGGAGCCGCGCGCGGGCGAAGACCGGGTCGGCATTGGACGGGTCGTCGATCCATTCCTCGCCCTCGGCGAGAAGATAGGCCTCGAGGGGGGCGCGCCGATGGCGCAGGAGGGGGCGGAGGATGCGGAGATTGGCGCGCTCGCGCACCGCCGCCATGGCGGCCAGGCCGCGGGCGCCGCTGCCCCGCGCCAGGCGCAGGAGGAAGGTTTCGGCCTGGTCGTCGAGATGGTGGGCGGTGAGGAGATGGAGCACCCCGCTCCGCCGGCACCACGCCTCCATGAGGCCGTAGCGCGCCTCGCGGGCCCGTGCCTGCCGG
Source organism: Alphaproteobacteria bacterium (assembly GCA_036396355.1). Taxonomy (GTDB): domain Bacteria; phylum Pseudomonadota; class Alphaproteobacteria; order SMXQ01; family SMXQ01; genus DASWKZ01. Next base: position 14,359 of record DASWKZ010000143.1, on the reverse strand, counting down.
TTGGCCCGCCCGGCGGCCGCGCCCTCGCGCCAGGTCAGGATGCGATGGTCGATGCCGCGGGAGTCGAGCCGGCGCCCCACCAGACGGGCCTCGCCCGCCGAGCCGGGCCGCAGGCGGTGATCCACCGTGAGCGCGGTGACGCGCCCGCCCCGCTCTTGCGCCCACCGCGAGGCGAGGAGGGCGAGGGCCATGCTGTCCGCCCCGCCGGAGACGGCGACCGCGATATGGGGATCCGGCTCGAACGGGCCCAGCCCTGCCATGGCCCGCGCGAACGCGGCCGCGCTCAGGCGCGGGCCGGTCGGGCGATCCGGGGCCCGGGTGGCACGGGGGGCGGGCACGGCTCGGCGGTGATCGGCGGGGCTAGCGGCAGCCGACCTTGCGGCGTTCCTCGGCGACGCGCCCCTTGATGGCACTGGAGGCATCGGGAAAGTCCTTGCCCAGCCGCTCGAAGGTGGCGCAGGCGCTGTCGGTCTTCTTCAGCGCGGCCAGCGACATGCCGAGCTTCAGGAGGTTGTCGGAGCCCTTCTGGCTCCTGGGGTAGTCCTTGTAGCCCTTGGCGAAGGCGCGCGCCGCGGCCTTGAAATCCCCGCGCACGTAGAACGTCTCGCCGAGCCAGTACTGGGCGTGGCCGGCGAACTCGTGATCGGGATGGGCCTCGATGAAGGCGGCCAACGCCCTCTCGGCCCCGGCGTAGTCGGCCCGGAACAGGAGATCGGTGGCGCGCTTGTACTGCTCGTCGGGCGAACCCTCCGGGACCAAGGCGGCGGACGGCCCCGGGGTCGCCGTCCGGTCCGACCCGGGCGGAGCGCCGGTCGCGGCATCGGGCGCCGCGCCCCCGCCCTCCATGTCCCGGGCGGTGAGCGTCCCCAGCACGCCGGGCTGGCCGGGAGCCGGCGTGGCGGCGGGTGGGCCCTGAGTCTGGCCGGTGGCCCCCTGCCCCGGGGTCGCCGCCGCGCGCTGCTCCAGCGCCTTGAGCCGGAGGTCGATGTCGGAAGCGAGCTTGTCGAGGCGGCGGTTCAACTGGTCCACCGAATGGCCGACCTCCTCGAGCCGGCCGGTCAGGGCCCGCATCTGCGTCTCGATCTCGTCGAGGCGTACCTGCATGCCGGCAACCGGGCCGGCCGCGGCGGGACCGCCGGCCGCGGCGGACCCCGGGCTTTCGCCCGGCGTCAACGGGACGCCGCCGCGATAGACCTGGTGCTGCAGCGTCTGGACCTCGCGTTGCAGGCGTTCGATGCGATCGACAAGGCTCTGAATCTCCGGGTTCGATGCCGACTGGGCCGAAGCCGAGGACGGCACCACCGCCGTCATGACCAAGAGCGCCACCACCGAGCCTGGCACCCATCCTCGCCGGGCGGCGCCGGAGAGCCCTACCCTGGGCATGCCGAAGAAGGACAGGAATTCAACCATGGCCGTGAACATGGGCGGGATTCTAGGCATAATTAAGGCGTCTGCCCATCCCGGCGCGCATCGGCGGCCGGGAGAGGCAGACGCCCCCCGTTAACTCCGCCGTCGCGTCAGGCGCCCGGCGCGCGCACGACGGTCACGGCGCGGCGATTCTGCGCCCACGCGGCCTCGTTCGAGCCGGTGACCGCGGGACGCTCCTTGCCGTAGGAAATCGTTGTCAGGCGATTGGGGTTGACGCCGAGCGCGACGAGGTAGTTCTTCGCCGCGTTGGCCCGCCGCTCGCCGAGCGCGAGGTTGTATTCGCGCGTGCCCCGCTCGTCGCAGTGGCCCTCGATGGAGACCGTGACGGACGGATACTTCTTGAGCCAGGCCGCCTGCTTCTCCAGGATCTGGCGCGCTTCGGGCATGAGGTTGTACTTGTCGAAGTCGAAGAACACCCTGTCACCGACGTTGACGACGAAGTCCTCGGCGGATCCCGGCTGCGGACCGGGCAGCGGCCGGGCGGCGGTGTCGGCGCCGCTTCCGGTACCGGTGCTGGCGCCGGCGCCACCGCTACCTTCCGCGGACCCGGTTTCCTGTTGTGACGTCTCGCAAGCTGCCAGGAGCAGTAGCGCGGCCAACACGCCTACGAATCGCAGTGCCATATTCCTTATTCCCCTTATTTTGGAAGGTGCCGGATTGCCATGTGCCTTTCGATGGCTGGCAACTTGGACAAACCTCGGCCTAACCCCTTAAAGCCAGGTAAATGGGCAGCGGGCGTGGTCAACGAGAATTCACTATAGAACACAGTCGGGTAGCTTACAACCACCGTCGTTGGCGCGCATCCCCAATTCATTGGTTTTTTAGGGAATCAGGGGATCAGGGGCGACCACGCCGGGTCGGAGGCGTCGGTGGGGGTGACCACCTCGCGCTCGTTATAGCCGGTGATGTCGATGGAATACAGCTTGGAATTGCCGCCGCGGCCCTGGTCGTCGGCGGGGGTCTGGCGGAAGAACATGATGACCCTCCCGTTGGGCGCCCAGGTCGGACCCTCCACCAGGTAGCTCTCGGTGAGCAGGCGCTCCCCGGAGCCGTCGGTGCGCATGATCCCGATGAAGAACCGGCCCTTGCGCAGCTTGGTGAAGGCGATGAGGTCGCCCCGCGGCGACCACACCGGCGTGCCGTACCGTCCCTTGCCGAAGCTGATGCGGCGGACATCGGAGCCGTCGGCGTCCATGATGTAGATCTGCTGGCTGCCGCCGCGATCCGATTCGAATGTGACCCTCTGCCCGTCGGGGGCGTAGGACGGCGCGGTGTCGATGGCCGGATGGTTGGTCAGGCGCCGCACGTTCCGGGTGCGCAAATCCAAGGTATAGATTTCGGAGTTCCCGTCCTGGGCGAGCGACATGATCACCTTGTTGCCGTCGGGCGAGAAGCGGGGCGCGAAGGTCATCCCCGGGAAGTCCCCGACGACCTCCTGCTGGCCGGTGTCGATGTTGAGCAGGTACACGCGCGGCTGGTTCTGGTAGTACGACAGATAGGTGATCTCCTGCGCCGTCGGGGAAAAGCGCGGGGTCAGCACAAGATGGCTGCCGTCGGTGAGGAACCGCACGTTGTGGCCGTCGTGGTCCATGATGGCGAGTCGCTTGACGCGTTGCTTCGCGGGTCCGGTTTCGGAGATGAACACGACGCGGGTATCGAAGTAGCCTTCCTCGCCGGTGATGCGCTTGTAGATGGCGTCGGCGATGATGTGCGCGACCCGGCGCCAGTTGCCGGGCATGGTGAAATAGGCCAGCCCGGTCATCTGCTGTTCCGCGAACACGTCCCACAACCTGAACTCGAGCCGAAGCCGGCCGTCCTTCTGCATGTGAGCGGCGCCGCTGACGAGCGCCTGCGCATTGATGACGCGCCAATCGCCGTAGCGCGGCTGCACCTGGATCGTTTCCGGCTTCTGGATGAAGGCCTTGGGGTCGATCGGCCGGAACAGCCCCGAGCGCTCCAGGTCCTGGATGAGCACGTCGGCCACCTTCCTGCCGATGTCGCTGTCGCGCGGGGAGCCCCCGAGGAATTCGGTGATGGCGATGGGCATCGGCTCGACCTTGCCGCGCGTGATGTCGATGCGGAGCTCGGCGCGCACGGGGCTTGCCGGCGCCGCCAGGACCAGCGCGCAGATCAACAGCGGCACCGCGGCGGCGCGCCACGATGCCTTTCCGGTGGGCATCGGCGCGCGCCCCGGAGCATCCCTATGGCCGCTTGGGAGTTTCATCTTGCGCGTCCTTAAGACCGATGTATGGCCGAATTATGACCCCGCGGCGTCCTTGGGATTGAAGTCGAGGACGATTTCCCGGAACTGGTCGTACTTTTTAGGCGGAATCGGCAAAGGGCTGCAACGGGGATTGAGGACCGCGCGCAGGGCGCTCTCCGCCGCGGTGCGGAAGTACGGGTCGCGATACATGCGCGACTGATCGAGGATGCGGGCCTCGCGCACCCGCCCGTCGGGATTGACCCAGACCCGGATGGACACCACCAGGCCCTCGGCGTCCCGCGCGCCCGCCGGCACCACCCAGCACTGCTCGATGGTGTGGCGGATGGCGTCGATCTCGCTGGTGGTGACCTGGGCATCGACGGGCGCCTGGCGCGTGGCCGGCTTCTCGGGCTGGGGCTGCGGGGCCGGGGGCGTCTTCTCGGGCGCCTTCCTGGGCGTGGGCGCCCGCTCGTCGGGGGCGACGTCGCGCAGGACCGACTGGATGAAGTCCTCCTTGGGGGGCAGGGGCTTCGGCCGCGGCCGCGCCTTGGCGATGGTCCGCGGCGGCACCGGCTTCTTGGCCTCGGGCTTTTCCTCCTTTTTCTTCTCGGCCTTCTTCTCGGGCTTCGGCTTGGGCGCGGGCTTGGGCGCGATCGGGACCTTCTCCGCCTTGGGCTCCGGGGCCTCGGCGACCTTGGGCGACGGCGGGGGCTCCGCGGTCCTGGGCTTGGCCTGCGGCGGCTCCGGCGGCGGCGCCTTTTCCACCGGCTTCTCGGGCACCGGCAGCTCCCGCTTGGGCGGCGCCTCGGCGGTCGTCTTCTCGTCGACCCGGACCACTTCCACCACCACCGGGGCATCGGTCGCCGGTCCGGTGTCCCAGAGCCTCGGCAGGCCGATGACCGCCAGCGCCACCACCAGGAGGTGGAGCGCGGCGGACCATATGACGCTGCGGCGCACGGGGATCCCCCTAGCGGCGCCCGGTCGCCGGGGAGCCGGTCACCGCGGGCAGTTCCGCGATCAGGGCGACACGGGTGAACCCGGCGGCGCTGACGGTGCCCATCACCTCGACGATGCGCCCGTAGACCACCGAGCGGTCGCCGCGGACGAAGATGCGGGTATCGGGCTTGTTCTCGGTGATGGCCCGGAGGCGGGGGACGAGCGCGTCCATCTCGAGCTCGGTTTCCTGGAGGAACAGGCGCCCCCGGCGGTCGACGCTGATGACCAGCGGCTCGTCCTGGCCGGTGATCACGTTCGCCTCGGTCTTCGGGAGATCGACGGGGACCCCGACCGTCAAGAGCGGCGCCGTGATCATGAAGATGATCAGCAGCACCAGCATCACGTCGACCATGGGCGTGACGTTGATCTCGCTCATGGGCCGGTAGACGCGGCGGCGGCCGCGGCGGCGGGCCGAATCGGAGGCTGCGACCTGGCCGGCCATTCACGCCTTCTCCTGGAGCTGTCGCGAAAGGATCGCCGTGAAATCGTTAATGAACCCCTCCATCCGTCCCGCGTAGCGTCCGAGATCGGTGGAGAACTTGTTGTAGGCGATCACCGCGGGAATGGCGGCGACCAGCCCGAGCGCCGTCGCGAACAGCGCCTCGGCGATGCCGGGCGCGACGATGGCGAGGCTGGTGTTCTTGGAGAGCGCGATGGCCTGGAAGCTGTTCATGATGCCCCACACCGTCCCGAACAGGCCGACGAACGGCGCCGTCGAGCCCACCGAGGCGAGGAAGATCATGTACCGCTCGAGCCGCTCCATCTCGCGCGCCATGGAGCTCCCCATGGCGCGCTCAATCCGCTCCTGGAGGGCCTCCCGGGCGGTTTCGCTGGTGATCAGGCCCCGTTCGGTCGAGCGGCGCCATTCGCGCATGGCCGCGGCGAACAGGCTCTCCATGGGGTCCGACGGGCGGCCGCCGATGCGCTCGTAGAGCTCCTCCAGCGATCCCCCGGCCCAGAACGCGTCCTCGAAGCTCTCGGCATCGGCCTCGATGCGGCGGATGCGGCGGTACTTGTCGAAGATGATCGCCCACGACCACACCGAGGCGAACAGCAGGATGACCATGACCAGCTTGACGACGACGTCGGCGCGAAGGAACAGCGCCCAGACCGACATGTCGATGGCCGCCTGCCCGCCGAGGGAAACCGCTTCGATCGCCGATGACTCCATTGCCGTTCAGCCTCTCCCTTGCCGAGTTTGCGCCTGATGCGGGGTCCGCGCCCCTATGGCGACGTTCCGGTGTCCGCCGCGCGAGCCCCCGCGGCGCCACGGCCCGCCGCGAGGCCCGCCAGCGCGGCCGCCAGACCGGCCGGCAGGCGCGTCGCCCGGGCCCGGTCATTGACGCAGCCGATGCGCACGACCAGGCGCACCAGCTCCTCGCCGCCGCGGCGGACGGCCTGATGCATGGTCACGCTGGCGCCCCGCACCTCGGCGACCTCCGTGACCACCTCGAGGGCGTCGTCGAGGCGGGCGGGCGCGAGGAAATCCGCCTCCACCCGGCGCACCGCGAAGGACAGGCCGTCGTCCACCGCCAGGGCGCGCTGGGACACGCCGAAGGCGCGCAGGAGCTCGGTGCGCGCGCGCTCGGCGAAGCGCAGGTAGTTGGCGTAATAGACCACGCCGGCAGCGTCGGTGTCCTCGTAGAACACCCGCACCGGATAGATGTGGCGCCCCCCGGGGGCGACCGCCGCCTCCCGCGCCCGCGGGGCCCGGCTCACGATTCCTCCCCCCCCTCGCCGCCGTCGAGCAGCCGGAACTGCCCCGCGCCCGCCGGCGGCGGCAGCCCGAGATGCCGCCAGCCCCCCTCGGTCAGCGCCCGGCCCCGGGGGGTGCGCTGGAGGAACCCCTGCTGGAGGAGGTAGGGCTCCACGATCTCCTCGAGGGCGTCGCGCTGCTCCGACAGCGCCGCGGCCAGGGTATCGATGCCCACCGGCCCGCCGCCGTAGTGCTCGGCGATGGCGCCGAGGTAGCGCCGGTCGAAGGCGTCGAGGCCGCGCCCGTCCACCTCGAGCCGGGTGAGCGCGGCGTCGGCCACCTTGGCGTCCACAAGGGTGGCGCCGGCGACCGAGGCGAAATCTCGGACCCGGCGCAGCAGCCGGTTGGCCACCCGCGGCGTGCCCCGGGCGCGGCGGGCGATCTCGCAGGCCCCGTCATCGCCGAGGGCGACGCCGAGAATCTGCGCCGCGCGCCGGACGATCTGCTCGAGCTCGTCGGCCTCGTAGAAATCGAGCCGCAGCGGCACCCCGAACCGGTCGCGCAGCGGCGTCGTCACCAGCCCGGTGCGGGTGGTCGCGCCCACCAGCGTGAACGGGGGCAGCTCGATGCGCACGCTGCGCGCGGCCGGGCCCTCGCCGATGATGAGGTCGAGCTCGAAATCCTCCAGGGCCGGATAGAGGATCTCCTCCACCGCCGGCTGGAGCCTGTGGATCTCGTCGATGAACAGCACGTCGCGCGGCTGCAGGTTGGTGAGCAGCGCCGCCAGGTCGCCGGCCCGCGCGATGACCGGGCCGGAGGTGGTGTGGAAGCCGACGCCGAGCTCGCGGGCGACGATGCGCGCCAGGGTGGTCTTGCCGAGGCCCGGCGGACCCGACAAGAGGACGTGATCGAGCGCCTCGCCGCGCTCGCGGGCGGCGGCGATGAACACGGCGAGATTCCCGCACGCCCGCGCCTGCCCGGTGAAATCCGCGAGGCGGTCGGGCCGCAGGGACTCCTCGGCCTCGGCGGCGCCGTCGCCGGCCGCGTCGACGATCCGATCGGGTTTGAGGTCCCTTGCCTTGGCCATGGTCCGGGCCGCTCCGATCCGCCGTCAGGCCGCCGCGCCGAGCCGGGCGAGGCCGCCGCGGATGACCGCCTCGAGCCGGGCCCCGGGCCCCAGTTCCCGCGCCGATTCGACGATGGCGCCGTAAGCCTCGCTGCGCCCGTAGCCGAGATTGACGAGCGCCGAGACGGCGTCGGTGACGAGGCGCATGGGACCGTCCTCCCCGCCGCCATCCGCCGCGGGCGCCGTGATCGCCGCCACGGCGAGGGCGTCCCCCGTCCTGTCCCTGAGCTCGCCGATGATCCGCTGGGCGAGCTTGCGGCCGACGCCGCTGGCGCGGGAGAGCGCGGCCGCGTCCGAGGCGGCGATCGCCCTCGCCAGCTCGGCCGGCGACAGCACCGACAGGATCGCCAGCGCGACGCGGGCGCCCACCCCCTGCACGGTCGTGAGGAGGCGGAACCAGGACCGCTCGCCCGCGCTCGCGAATCCATAGAGATGGATATGGTCCTCGCGCACATGGGTCTCCACCGTCAGCGCCACCGGCTCGCCCACCACGGGTAGGGCGGCGAGGGTGCGCGCGGAGCAGAACACCAGGTAGCCGACGCCGCCCACGTCGATCACGGCGCTGTCCTCGCCGACCGAGTCGAGGAGCCCGCGCAGGGCGGCGATCATGGCGACCCTCCCCCGGCGGCGAGGGCGACGGCCCGATCCCAGCGCGCGCGGGTCGCGGCGGAGTGCGCGTGGCAGATCGCGACGGCCAGCGCGTCGGCCGCGTCCTCGCCGGCGATCGCCGCCGTCGGCAGCAGGGTCCGCACCATCATCGCCACCTGTTTCTTGGCGGCATGGCCGGTTCCCACCACCGCCTTCTTCACCCGGTTGGCGGCGTATTCGGCCACCGGCAGGCCGGCCCGGGCCGGCGCCAGGAGCACGGCGCCGCGGGCCAGGCCCAGTCGCAACGTGCTCTCGGCGTTGCGGTTGACGAAGGTCTCCTCCACCGCCGCCGCCTCCGGGTGGTGCGCGGCGATCGCCGCCGCGATGCCGTCGTAGAGCGCCGCCAGCCTGACCGCCACCGGATCGCCGGGCCGGGTCGTGACGACGCCGTTGGCGACGTGTTTGAGGCGACCGTCCCCGGCCTCGATCACGCCCCAGCCGGTGGCGCGCAGTCCCGGATCGAGGCCGATCAGCCTCATGGAGACGCCGGCTCCCGGGGCCGACCCTCACGCACTGAGCCGCTCCATCACGTCGTCCGAAACCTCGAGATTGGAGGATACCGAGCGCACGTCGTCGTTCTCCTCCAGCGCCTCGATCAGGGTCATCAGGGAACGCGCCCTTTCCTCGTCGACCTCGACCGTGCTCAGGGGCTTCCATGTGACGACGGCGCCGTCGGGCTGCCCGAATCGGGCCTCCAGCGCCTCCGACACGGCGGCGAAGTCCTCCACGAGGGTGATGACCTCGTGGCCGCCGGGCCCCGACTCCACGTCCTCGGCGCCGGCCTCGAGCGCCGCCTCGAACATGGCCTCGGCGCTGGCCGCCCCGGCCGGGTAGCCGATCGAGCCCACCCGGCGGAACTGGAACGCGACCGACCCGGACTCACCCAAGGTTCCCCCGTGCTTGTTGAAGGCGGCGCGGATCTCGGCGGCGGTGCGGTTGCGGTTGTCGGTCAGGGCGTCGACGATGACGGCGACCCCGCCCGGGCCGTATCCCTCGTAGGCGATCTCCTCGTACTGGGTGGTGTCCTCGCCGCCGGAGCCGCGCTTGATGGCGCGTTCGATGCGGTCCTTGGACATGTTGACCGCCTTGGCCAGGGTGATGGCCGATCGCAGGGCGGCGTTGAAGGTTGGATCCGCGCCCGCCCGCGCGGCCATGGTCAGCTCGCGGCCGACCTTGGTGAAGGTGCGGGCGCGCTTGGCGTCCTGCGCGCCCTTCCGATACATGATGTTCTTGAACTTCGAATGCCCGGCCATGGAACGCAAACGCCTAGGTCCTGAGGGGAAGCCTAGTCTCTTTTACCATATGTTGTGTCGAAAAACACCTGATCGGCCTTGCGTAGCAAAGCTTTGTGGCTGCATTGCGGCGCCGGCGGCGCCCGTGGGGCCCCGCGGACCCCGCCCGGCTACTGCAGGAGCCGACGGCCGGCGGCCAACGCCGCCCCGCTGGTCAGGAGCCGCTCCAGGTCCTCGATGTCGATGGGCTTGGAAAGCGTCGCGATGATGTTGAGGGCGCCCTTGGCCGACAGGTCCATGGCCGCCTTCGCGTAGAGGGGATTGTAGCCGGTGATGAGGATGATGGGCACGTCGCAGCCCTCGGTGGAGAGCCAATAGGCCAGCTCGACCCCGTCGACCTCCGGCATGACGATGTCCGACATGATGAGGGTCGGCGCGAAGGACTGGAGCTTGCGGCTGAATTCGTCGGCGTTGACCGCGGTTTCGACCACATAGCCGACATTGCCGGCAACGACCGCGATCAGCCGCAGAAACTGGGGATCGTCGTCCACCACGAGCAGCCGCCCCATGCCGCCGGCGGGGAGGCCGGCAGGACCGTCGGAGGGATCGATGTCTGTCATCGCCGGCGCTCCCCGCCCGTGAACCGAAGAAGCTTCTGTTTCCAATAGCATATTTGGCCTCCGGAGCCCAGCCTCCCGGGGCCGCGCCCGGGTCTTGGCCCGTTTACATAAACCGTTGTAAATTATGCAAATATGAGCGAAGGGTCGCGCGGCCAGGCAGGCGGCGCCGGCCCGGCGCGGGGGGAAGACGCCCCGGGAGTCGACGATGGCCGAGGCCTACACGGTCGGGAATATCGCCCTCGAGCTCGGCAAGCTGTTCGGCCTGCTCATCACCTTCGTCGCGCTGCAGTCCTACGTGGTCGCCACGTGCCCGCGCGGCACCCGCCTCTTCATCGTCGCCACCGGCCTGCTGTTCGGCATCGCCGCGGTGGCGGGGACGCTCCTGCCCTTCGAATGGGGGCCCGATTCCAAGATGAGCGGGCGCTCGGTGATCCTCAGCGTGCTGTGTATCTACGCAGGCCCCCTGCCGGCGCTGATCGCGGCCGCCATCTCCGAGGCGTCGCGCCTCGCCCAGGGCGACGCGACCCTGACGGGGCAGCTCATCACCCTGGCGACGCTGGCCCTCGGGACCACCTATTACTATCTGCACCGCGCGGGCAGGCTCCCGGTCGGGGTCGTTCCCATCCTCCTGTTCGAGATCGTGGTCCGGCTGACGGGCTTCACGATCGCGGGGGCGACCGTCGGCGAGGTGGCCGCGGCGCGGCTGCTGGAGCAGGGATTCATCCCCACGCTCCTGATCTTCCCCCTCAGCGGCGCCGTCATGTGGAAGCTGCTCACCGAGTTCGAGGGCAGGATCGCGGCCGAGCGCGCGGTCGATCGGACGAACCGGACGCTCAAGGAGATCTTCGAGTCCATGGACTGCGCCATCTGCGCCTATGACGGCGATCTCAGGCAGGTGGCGTGGAACGAGCGCTGGTGCAGGTATCACGGGCTCGACCCGGACGACGTCGCGGCGGGCAGGCCCTACGCCGACTCGGTCCGCAACATGTGGCGGCGCGGCGTGATCCGTTGCGACGATATCGACTCCTATATCGCCGACCGCGAGCGCAGCCGACGCGCGGGAAAGGCGGACAGCGGTCTCGAGACCCATTCCGACGGGCGGGTGTTCGTGCGGCGGATCACGCCGCTGCCATCCGGGGGATTCGTGGTGGCCCGGTTCGACGTCACCGAGACGCCGGAAGTCTCGGCGGTGCTCGAAAGATCCGAGGCCGAGCTCAAGACCATCCTCGCCACCGTCTCCGACGGCGTCGTGGCCTTCGACCAGGAGGGAACCATCCTCGAGGTCAATCCCGCGGCCGAGCACATGTTCGGCCATGGCAGGCTGCAACTGTTGGGACGGAACATCCGGGAGATTTTCGGCGACGGGGAGCGGCCGACCTACGACAGCCTCCTCGAGACGGGCCCCGAATCCGGGAGCCGCCGCGTCATCGGCGCGGACCATCGGATCGCCGCCCGGCGCAGGGACGGGACTCCGTTCCCCGCCCGCCTCAGCGTCGGTGCGGCCCGGTACCGCGACAAGGTCCTGTTCGTCGGCACCATCGCCGACCTGACCGAAACCGAGGAACTGCAGGCCCAGCTGCGCCAGGCCCAGAAGATGGAGGCCATCGGGCAGCTCACCGGCGGGATCGCCCACGACTTCAACAACCTCCTCGCCATCATGAAGGGCAACCTGCAGCTCCTGCGGCGCAGGCTGGGGAAGGAGAACGCCTTCCTGCGCGAAGCCCTGTTCGCGACCGACCGCGGCGCCAGTCTCGTCGAGAAGCTGCTGGCGGTGGCGCAACGACGAACCCTGAGGTCCCGCCCGGTCGACGCCAACGGCGCGATTCGGAACCTGCAGGACATGCTCGCGCGCACCCTGGAGGAGAGGATCGAGCTCGCCTACGCGCTGGCCCCGGACCTCGAGCCCATCGAGACCGACCCGGTGGAACTCGAGAGCGCCATCCTCAACCTCTGCCTGAACGCCCGCGACGCCATGCCCCGGGGCGGGCGCCTCACCATCGAGACGCGCAGCGTCGCCGAGGATCTGTGGACCGGGGCGGACGGTCCGCGGCGCAGGCCGGGGCGATTCGTCCTGGTGCGTGTGTCCGACACGGGATGCGGCATGAGCCGTGAGACGCTGGAACGCGCCTCGGAGCCCTTCTTCACCACCAAGCGGTCCGGCCTCGGCTCCGGGCTCGGCCTCAGCATGGTCTACGGCTTCGTCCGCCAGTCGGGCGGGCAGGTCACCATGGAGAGCGAACCCGGCAAGGGAACCGTGGTCTCCCTCTACTTCCCGGCGCGTAGCGCGACGCCCGACCTATCGCTTCGTGACGACGCCGCGTCCGCCGTTCCGGTGCCGGTGCGCGGCGAGGGCCGAACCGTGCTGGTGGTCGAGGACAATCCCAATGTCCTCAAGATGGTCTCCGCAATCCTCACCGAGGCCGGCTACGAGGTCGCGACGGCGCTCCGCGGCGAGCAGGCGATCCAGGCGTTGGAGGAAGGGCTCGCGCCGGATCTCCTCCTCACCGATATTCACCTGCCCGGAGGCTTCGGCGGCATCACGCTCGCGGAATCCGTGCGCGAACGCTGCCCCGAGGTACCCGTTCTCTTCATGTCCGGCTACATGTCGGGCAGGCAGGTCCGGCGGCGGCTCGCCCTCTGTCCGGCGTCCCTGATCCTGCGCAAGCCGTTCGACGAGGCCACGCTGGTCCAGCGCGTGGCCGAGGCCCTTGCGACGGCCGCGGAGCTGAAGGCCGCGAGGGCGCCGGCCGTCGTGCGAAGCTCCTAGGGCTCCGCCTCGGCAAGGCGCCCGCCCAGGCGCACCGGCGCGACCCGGCGCGCGAGCCCGGTGCCATCATCGGTTTCGACGAACACCCCGCACAGGGTCCCCTCCCCCATCGCCGGGCTCAGGCGCCCGCGCCGCATGCGCGTGACGAACCGGGCGATGGCCTCCTCCTTGTCCATGCCGATGACCGAATCGTAATCGCCGCACATGCCGGCATCGGTCTGGTAGGCGGTCCCGCCCGAAAGAATATGCGCATCGGCCGTAGGGACGTGGGAATGGCTGCCGACGACCAGCGAAGCCCGGCCGTCGAGCATGTGGCCCATCGCCGTCTTCTCGCTGGTGGCCTCGCCGTGGACATCGACCACGATGGCGTCCACCGTCTCGCCGAGCCGGTGGCTCGCCAGCGCGTCCTCGACGCCGCGGAAGGGATCGTCCAGGGCCTCCATGAACAGCCGCAGCATGACCTGGAGGACCAGCACCTCGTGGTCGCCGCCCACGCGCACCAGCGCCGCGCCCCGTCCCGGCGTGCCGGGCGGATAATTGAGGGGACGCAACAGGCGCTCGTCCTCTTCGAAGCGGGGCAGGATCTCGCTGCGGTCGAAGGCATGGTTGCCGGTGGTGACGACGTCGACGCCGGCATCGCGGAGCTCGGCGCAGATCTTGGGCGTGATCCCGAAGCCCGAGGCCGCGTTTTCGCCATTGGCCACCACCACGTCGAGCCCGAGGCGCTCGCGCAGGCCGGGCAGGTACCTGGCCACGGCGCGGCGGCCGGCGCGGCCGACGATGTCGCCGCAATAGAGAAGGTTCATCCGCCCGCGTCCCCCGAAAGCCTGCGCGTGCCGAGCTCGGTCACGATCCAGTCGAGGCGCTGATCATGGTCGCGGCCGGGAAGGCTGTCCACCTCCTGCGCCGAATAGGCGATCCCGATGGCGGTGATGCCGCCGCCGGCGCGCAGGGCGGCGAGGGTGCGGTCGAAGTAGCCGCCGCCGTAGCCGAGCCGCGCCCCGGTCCGGTCGAAGGCGAGGAGCGGCACCAGCACCACCTCGGGAACGATCTCCCCGGCGCCGGGCTCGGGCTCGGGGATGCCCCGGAAGCCCGGCCGGAGCGCATCGCCCGGCCGCCAGGCGAGGAACCGCAGGGGCAGGCCGGGGCGGACCACGGCGGGCAGGGCCACGCGGTGGCCGCGCTCGGCGAGCGCGGTCATCAGCGGGCGAATGTCGGCCTCCTCCCCGATGGGCCAGTAACCGCCGATCCGCTCGCCGGGGGCGAGGGAGAACCGGGCCAGGAAATTGGCCGCGAGCACGGGGCCGATGCGGGCGCCGAACCGCAGGAACGCCTCGCGCCGTCGGGCGCGGGCCTCCTCGCGGAGGGCGGCCTTGGGATCGTCAGCGGGCAATCATCCGTCCTTGCCGGACCGGCGAGCGGGCGGCGCGAAGTCGGGCGGCGCCACCCCGCCGTCGGCCGTGCTTATTCTCTGTGGCCCCCGTTGTCAGGTGGGCGCCGTGTGCCGAAGCCAAGACTCCGGCAGGGACAGCTCCCGAGGGCATCCGTGTTGGCCCCAGGAATATAGTGGCCTAACGCGCGGCGCAGCGTCCGCCCGATTCGGAACTTAGGCGCGTTCCAGGCCGTCGGCAATATCCTCGATT
>DASWKZ010000142.1:0-4043 GCA_036396355.1 Alphaproteobacteria bacterium | reverse complement strand
CGGTAGATCAGGCCCTCGCGGTGGAGCCGGACGAACACCTTGCGCACCGCCCCCGACAGGCCCTCGTCGAGGGTGAAGCGCTCGCGCAGCCAGTCGGGCGAGGCCCCGAGACGCCGCAGCTGGCGGTTGATGGCGCCGCCGGACCGCGCCTTCCATTCCCACACCTTGGCCACGAACGCCTCGCGGTCGATGGCCTTGTGGTTGGGGTTCCGGGACCCGGCGGCGCCGCGGGCGGGGAAGGTGCCCGCCTCCGCCAGCTGCTGCTCGACCACCATCTGGGTGGCGATCCCGGCGTGGTCCATGCCCGGCTGCCACAGGGCGTCGCGCCCGCGCATGCGCATGAACCGGATGAGGATGTCCTGGAGGGTGAAGGTGAGCGCGTGGCCCATGTGCAGGCTGCCCGTGACGTTGGGCGGCGGCATCATGATGGTGTAGGGCCGGCGCGCGGAGTCCGGATCGGCGGCGAAGGCCCCCGCCTTCTCCCACTGCGCGTAGTGCTTTTCCTCGACCTCGGCGGGCCGATAGGTCTTGTCCAGCATCGCTGGGTCCCGATCTCTCACGGCTGCGTCCGTTCCCCGGCCGGGGACGGCGCGGACCGCGCGCCTACTGATCCTCCGCCCGGCGCACCATCCGCTGGATTTCCTTGCCGACCAGGCGCTCGACCATGGGCGGCAGGTTCCGGTCGAGCCATTCCCTGAGCATGGGCCTTATCATCTCCCTGACGAGGTCCTCGAGGCTGCGTCCCTGGCCGAGGGGAATGTGGCGGATGGCCTCGGGCTCCCGACCTAGGGCCTTGGCGAGGGCGCCGAAGGTTTCGGTGGCAAGGGCGGCCGTCGCCGCCGAGACCAGGGGTTCTTCCGCCGGGGTCGCGCCCTCCGGCGCGCCGGGGTCGCGCACCACCTCGGTGAGATCGAGAACATCCTGATGGGCGGCGGCATCCCCCGCCGACGGGGCATGCCCCGGTTCCGGCGCCGGGCCCGAGGCAGTCGATTTCCCGTCCGATCCGCTCATTCCGCTCCCCTCGCCCCCGGAGACGATGCGCCGCCGGATGGATGCCAGTATCTCCTCCGTGGTCCCTTCCTGGCGGGGTTTCTCGTCGCTCATGTCGCCGCGGCTCGATGGGGGGCATCCCATGGGTCCCGCGGGCGCGACCCGGGGCCGTTGGATCACTGGATGCCGTTGGTCCGGTGGGACTGTAGCAAAATCATCGCGAAGAGGTAAACGCTCACGGCCTCCGGGGTCACCTCGCGGGCTTCTCGGCGCCGAACCACTTGTCGCGGACCTCGCGGTAGTTCCTCTCCGAATCGTAGAGCTCAACCGCGAGGCCGAGGTCGCGGGCGGTGAGCTCGCCGACGGCGGCCTTGAGCTCGAAGCGGGCGACCACCTCGTCGCGCTCCGAGCGCACCAGGTTGACGCGGGAGTCCAGGAGCTCCTGCTCGGCGTCGAGGACGTCGAGGACCGTGCGGGAGCCGACCAGCGCCTCGCGCTGCACCCCGTCGAGGGCGATCTCGTTGGCGCGGACCTCGGCCCGGAACGATTCGACGGCGGCGCGCGCGGTCTCGAGGTTGTTCCAGGCGCTGGTGGCGCGCTCGATGGCGGCCCGGCGCGAATCGTCGAGCTCCTCGAGGCGCTGGCCGAGGGTTTCCTTGGCCGCGCGCAGCCGCGAATAGACCCCCCCGCCCTGGTAGAGGGGGATGCTCAGCTCGGCGAACAGGCCCGCGGTGTCGCGGTGGGAATCGGGTCCCGTGGTTTCGCGCTCGGTGGTCAGGGAGCCGCGCAGCTGAAGGGTCGGAAGCAATTCGCCGCGGACGACGCCGACGGAATGCCGCGCCGATTCCACCAGGAAGCTCGCGCGCACCACCTCGGGACTGGTCGCCTCCGCCCGGGTTTGGGCCTCGGTCTCCACCGCCGGCAGGGTCACGGCAAGGGTCGGGCGCGACAGCGTCCCCGGCGTGTCGCCGATGACGGCGCGGTACGCCGCCCGCGAGCTCACCAGCGCCCCTTCGGCCTGGATCCTGGCCGCGGTGGCGCCCGACAGCCGGGCCTCGGCCTGGGCCACGTCGGTGCGCGTGATCTCGCCCACGCGGAAGCGGTCCTGGGCGGCCTGAAGCTGGCGCCTGAGCCGAACCTCGTTGTTGCGGTTGAGCTCCAGGACCGCGAGGTCGCGCACCACGTTCATATAGGCCCCGACCGCCGCCAGCAGGACCGTTTGTTCGATGGTATGGAGCTGGGCGCGGCCGGCGAGGACCTCGGACTCCGCCCGCGCCACCTCCTCGGTGGTGCGCCCGCCGCGGTAGAGCGGCTGGGTGACCTCGACCTCGGCGAGCGTCGGCTGCCGGTCCTGCCGGGAGGTTTCGGAATCGATGTGCTCGGTGCCGGCTTCGCCGCTGAGCGTCACCGTGGGCCGCCAGCCGGCGAGGGCCTGGGGCACGTCCTCGTCGGTCGCCCGCAGGGCCGCCTGTTCGGCCAGCAGCTGCGGATTGGTCATGTAGGCCTTGGCCAGGGCCTCCTCGAGGGTCTCCGCCGCGGCGCCGCGCGCCAGCACGGCCGCGAGGCCGGCGATGACCACCATCCCTGAAACGCGAAAACCCCTCTTGCGGCGCATGTCGTCTCCCCTGATGCGGATCCGGCGGGAGTCCTAGAACACGAAACCCGGCGCGCGCTCGAAGCCCGGGAGCGGCGGGATCGAGGCGTCGAAGATCTTGCGCCGGGACACCACCCCGCCGCAATTGAGCGCCAGCACGGCATGTGGCGCCTGGCCCGGCGCGTCCACGACCGCGGTGAGGCGCCCCCCTTCCCCGAGCTGGCCGAGGATGATGTCGGGGATCTCCTGGACCGCGCCGTCGATCAGGATGACGTCGTAGGGCGCCTGGTCTGCGTAGCCCCGGGCCAGCGGCCCCTCCACCACCACCACGTTGTCGGCCCCGAGCTCGGCGAGGGTCCGGCCCGCCTGCTCCGCCAGGGCGCGGTCGCTTTCGAGCGCCACGACGGTGGCGGCGATCCTGGCGCAGACCGCGGCGGTGTAGCCGGTCCCGCAGCCGATATCGAGCACCACGTCGTCGCCGCCGATCTCCGCTGCCTGGAGGAGCCGCCCGAGCACCATGGGCTCGATCAGGAACCGTCCGTTGCCGAGGGGGATGTCCTCGTCCACGTAGGCCACGCCCCGGAGCGACCCGGCCGCGAATTTCTCGCGCGGCACCGTGCCCATGGCGGCCAGCACCCCCTCATTCGTGACCCGGTTGGGCCGGAGCTGGTTCTCGACCATGTTGCGGCGGCAGATCTCGAAGTTCATCTCGGCTTGGCCGATCCGTGTCCGCGCGGGGCGCGCCGCCATACGCCGGCGGGGAGGAGCCGCGGTGCGCTCCGCCTCAGGGACGGTATATACTTGGCCGCCCCGGCGAACACAACGGGATAGGCGCGTCGCGCGGGCGGAGTTTCTTGACCCCCCCGGCACCGGGCCCTATATCTCGGACCCGCGCTCGCGCCGCCAGGTTCCGCGGCCGGAGAGCATGGCGGCCGGATAGCATAGTGGTGATGCACGGGACTGCAAATCCTGTTACGCCGGTTCGATTCCGGCTCCGGCCTCCAGTTTCCGCCGGCGGCGAGGACGCGGGCCTCGGGCGCGGCGCGGACGAGGTTATGGAAATGGCCCGCCCGTTTTGCTATAACGCCGGCCCGCCGTCGCCGCGGCGCCCCGGCGGGAAAGGCCCTGATCCCCGGTAGCTCAGTTGGTAGAGCAAGCGGCTGTTAACCGCTGGGTCGCTGGTTCGAGTCCGGCCCGGGGAGCCATCGAGTCCCAGGGGGTCCGCCCGCAAGGTCGGGCCCCCTGGAGGTGCGGCCATGGTCCTTCCCATGGGGCGGAGGCCCGGCCGTCACGTCCCGCGTTCGTCCAGGGCCGCCAGGAGCGACCGCAGCGTGGAGGCCCGCACCGGCTTCGGGATGCTTCCCTCCATGCGAAGGCCCCGCGCCGTCCCCAGATGCAGGGCGGCCTCGCGCATGCTGGCATCGAGGCCGCTCATCAGGAGGACCGAGGAGCGGCAATC
>DASWKZ010000141.1:0-2357 GCA_036396355.1 Alphaproteobacteria bacterium | reverse complement strand
CGTCGACGAGGCCGGCACCGTCGTCGTGCACGACTGCTGCCCGCGGCGCCTCGCCGACACCACGCCCGCCTACCGGGTCGGGCCATGGGCCGGCCTGACCTACCGGGCGGCCGTGGACTTCCTGCTGGACCGGCGCGACCTTCACTACTGCACCGTGGACAGCGATTCCGGCTGTGCCATGATCCGCAAGCGGGCGCACGGCGCGGCCGATGCGACCGCCGGGGACCTGGACCCGACCCTCGTACGGCAATGGCGGGCCTGCGCTTCCGACGAGGAGCGTTTCCGGTTCCTGCGGGGCCACAAGCGCGAGCTGCTCAATCTCGTCGGCCCGGAGGAATTCTTCGCGAGGGAGGGGATGGTCGACCTTGCGCGGGCGCGCCTCCGCCGGGCCCCCGCCATCCCGCGCTTGAGCCGCGCCATGGGGCGCGTCCACCGATCCTGCATGGTGTTCTACGCGCGTCATCTCGGCCGCCGGGACGCACGCATGGGACGCTACATGTCCGCGGTCCATGACGCCCAGGCCGACCGGCTGCGTGCCGAGGTCGAGATGCTGCGCACAGAGACCGTCGCGGCGCCCCGCGCCCGCTAGGAGCACGGATTGACGGAGAGCAATTTGTACGCCCTCGCCGTCCACGGCGGCGCCGGAAACGACCTCCCCGGCGAGGCGCCGCCGGGAACGGATGCCGAGCGCCGCGCCGCCCTCGTCGAGGCCGTGGCGGCGGCCGCGGCGCTCCTGCGGGAGGGCGGGACCGCCCTCGACGCCGTCATCCGCGCCGTCGTCCTGCTCGAGGACTGCCCGCTGTTCAACGCCGGCCGGGGGTCCGTGCTCGCCGCCGACGGCGCCATCGAGATGGACGCCGCGGTCATGGACGGGCGCACCGGGCGCGCCGGCGGCGTGAGCTGCGTGCGCACCGTGCGCAACCCGGTGCTGGCGGCGCGGGCGGTGATGGAGGGCTCGCCCCACGCGCTGCTCAGCGGGACGGGCGCCGAGGGCTTCGCCGCCGGGCACGGGCTCGCCATGGTCGAGAACGCCTGGTTCGCGACCCCCCACCGCATCCGGCAGCTCGAGCGCGCGCGGGCGCGCGGTGGCGCCAAGGGGAGCCGATCGACGGGCACGGTCGGCTGCGTCGCGCGCGACCGCGCCGGCGACCTCGCCGCCGCCACCTCCACCGGCGGGATCACCGACAAGGCGCCGGGACGGGTCAGCGACTCGTCGATCCCCGGCGCCGGCACCTGGGCGCGGAACGGGGTCTGCGCGGTCTCCTGCACGGGGACGGGCGACGTGTTCATCGCCAACGCCACCGCGCGCGAGATCGCCGCCCTGGTGGAGCACCGCGGGCTCGGCCTCGCGGAGGCCTGTGCCCAAGGGCTCGGCAAGGTCGAGGCGATGGGCGGGCATGGCGGCGTGATCGCGGTGGACGCCGCCGGCCGCCTCGCCGTCGAGCGCAACGCCGAGCGCATGGCCTGGGCCTCCGTGCGCGACGGCGAGGAGATCGCTTGCGCCCCTTAGGGTCGCGGCTGCGTCCTTGATGTTTCGAATCGTCTCGGCCGATAATCGCGGCCGGGCCGGCGGCGCGGGAGCGGGGATGCCGCGGCGCCGCCGGGAACGCCTCGAGGGGGAAACGGGCATGAGCGACGTCGTCTACGAGTCCCACCCGACCATGCGCGCGAGCAATCCGCTGGGCCTCGCCCTCGCCGTCCTGCTCTGCGCCGTCGGCATCGGCTTCCTCATCCTCCTGTTCTGGCACGTGAAGAACCGCTTCGAGAAGCTGACCATCGCCAGGGGCCAGGTCATCTACGAGCGGGGCATCCTGTCCAAGCGCTACTCCGAGATCCGGACGGCGGACATCCGCACCGTCGACGTCCGCCAGAGCCTGATGCAGCGCATCTTCAACGGCGGCGACATCGCGCTCTACACGGCCGGCGACGAGCCCGAGCTCGAGGTCACGGGGCTGCCCGATCCCCGGCGCATCCGCGACCTGATCAAGGGCGGCTGAGGCCGGGGCGGCGGCGCGGAGGGGCGGCGATGTTCAGGTCGGAAATGCTCATCCTCATCGTCATCATCGCCGCCGGCGCGGCGGCGATCGGGCTCGGCGCCCTGTTCCTGCCGGACCTCGCCCGTGGCTTCGTCGCCTTCTTCGAGCCCGGGCTCGGGCTCAAGACGGCGTCGATCATCTCGGTGGTCATCGCCTTCGCCGCCCTGATCGTCATGGCCGTCGTCGCCGGCGACGGGCTGATCGGCGAATTGCAGTACATGATCGCCGGGTTTTTCGCGTTCTTCGTGTTCTTCACCCTGTTCATCGCCTGGGTCTTCTGAACGCCGGCCCGAACCGCCGGCCGCGTGTCACGGACGTGAC
>DASWKZ010000140.1:0-3637 GCA_036396355.1 Alphaproteobacteria bacterium | reverse complement strand
AAGCCGCCGACGCCGTAGACGGCGCACTGCACGCGCAAGGGGACCTTGTCGCCGTCGACCGGGCTCATTCGGTCATTTCCGCAGGCCGAGGATTGGGAACGCCGCCATCATATGGGTTTCCGGCCATGACCGACAGCGATGCCCCTGCGCGTCCGCCCGTCAATTGTCGGCCACCGCACCCGCCCCCGCCAGACGGCTGAACACCGCGTTGCGGGTCTGGCCCGTGAACGACGGGTAGTTGTGGAAGAACAGGCCCAGGATGTCGCCCGAGGCGTAGAGTCCCCGGATCGGCTGGCCCAGGGTGTTCAGCACCTGCGCCCTCGGGTTCACCCGGACGCCGCCAAAAGTGAAGGTGATGCCGCAGGTGACCGGATAGGCCCGGAACGGCGGCTCGTCGATGCGGGTGGCCCAATTGGACTTGGGGACCTTGAGACCACTCGTGCATTTGCCGTCGAGACGCGTGGGATCGAAGGCAATGTCGTCCCGCACGGCCGCGTTGAACTCCTCCACCGTATGGGTGAGTACCGCCGGCTCCAGACCGACCTTGCCGGCCAATTCGCCGATGGCGTCCGCCTCCTCGAAAGTGGCCTCGTGGTGGGGATAGCGGTGCCGGGCGATGCCCTTGCGGTCGTAGATCTGGTAGGCGACGCCGCCGGGCTCGGCGAGGATGGCGCGGCCGGTCTTGGCGTAGGTGAAGGAGTGCTGGGCCTCGCCCTCGTCGAAGAAGCGGAGGCCCAGCGCGTTGACCGTGATCCCGAACGGATAGTCGTAGCGGCTCTGGGTGTTGCCGCGGCCGTCTTCGTGCTGGGGCGTCTCGAAATCCGGCGCCGCCGCGTCGATGGGCGTCATGTGGCCGGACCGCCAGTGTCCGGAGGACTGGGCGCCCAGCGCGAGAAGCCGGCGCAGGACCTCGCCGGTATCGTGCCGGCTTCCGCGCACCTTCAGGAAATCGGTGTTGCCGGCGAGATAGCGCGCGCGCATCTCGGGATTGGCTTGGAATCCGCCGGCGCAGGCGATCACCGCGCGGGCCGCGACGTCGTAGGACCGCTCCGCGCCGCAGACGTGGACGCCCTCGATCCGGTGCATGGTGCCGTGGAACCCGCCGACCGGGGAGTCGAACCGGATCTCGACGCCCAGCCCCTCGGCGATCCGCCGCCACTGGGCGAGCTGTCCGATGCCGCCGCCGGCGACGTGGATGACGACCCCGCGCTCGAAATAGCGCTTGCCGTCGACCATGGCGTGCTCTTTCACCGGCTCCCAGGCGATGCCCGCCTCCTTCATCCAGTGGACGGCGCCGTTGGACTCCTCGACCAGGGTATGGGCCAGCTCCTGGTCGATGCGGCCCCGGGTGGTGCGGTCGAGGTCGGCGAGGAAGTCTTCGCGGCTGTAGGGCCGGATCTGCAGGGTCCGGAAATAGGCGTCATCGATCTCGGGGACCAGCGACCGGATCTCCCCGGCGCCGGCATGGAAGAAGCGGAAGCCCGTGCCCGAGAAGCGTGCATTGCCGCCGTATTCGGCCTCCGGGGCCTTCTCCAGCATGATCACGCGCTCCGCCCCGGCCAGCCTGGCGGAGACCGCGGCCTCGAAGGCGGCGCTGCCGCCCCCGATGACGATGACGTCGCATCTCTCCTCCAGGGGTACCTCCTCCTTCCCGGGCGGGACATGCCGTCGCCGCCCACCCGCGCGCGGCCGCGGCGACCCGCCCAACGAAACGGCGGGGGCCGCGGCCCCCGCCATCCACGCGCCCGCGCGCCGCGGGGGCGGGCTATTTCTTCGATGAAGCCTTCTTCTTCGACTTCTTGGTGTAGGAGAGATACTGCTTCACCACGTCCTCCGGGACCGAGACGAGGTTCTTGGCGATGTAGGCCTGGAGCTCCTCGCCGGTGCTGGGGATGACGTTGAGGCCGCGCTTGGCCGCCTCCTCGCGGAACGCCTTGTCCGCGGCCATCTTCGCGTGGCCGGCGCGGAGCGCCTTGGTGGCCTCGGCCTCCATGCCCGGCGGGCCCAGGAGCGGCAGGCCGATGCGCCCGGGCGCGTTGAGCAGCGTCAGCAGCGCCTTCTCCTTGGGATCCGTCACGAAGCTCTCCATGACTGGGACCTTGGGCTCGATGGGGAAGGTCTGGAAGATGGCGACCACCTTGCCGTCGGCGATCAGGTCGGGGCGGGTGCCCTGGATCGACCCCTCGTGGGAGAAGAGCCCATCCACCTCTCCCCGCTCCATGGCGATCAGCACCGCGTGGAAGCCGGGATAGCCGTGGACCGGGCGGAATGGGAAGCCGTGGTACTTGGCGAGCACCTTGGGCACCACCACGTTCTGGGACCGCGAGTGGAGGCCGCCCAGCACGATCTCCTTCTTGGCCTTCTTGAGGTCGTCGAGGTTGCGGATGCCGGTTTCCCGGCGCAGCCACAGGATGCTGTTGGTGCTGGCCACGGTGCCGATATAGGTGAACTTCCGGAGGTCGTACTTGGCGCCCTTGTGGCCGATGGAGTTGGCGAGAAGGAAGCCGCTGCGGCCGGGCATGCCCACCTCGAGCCCGTCGGGCTTGGCCACCGAATACATGTAGTTGCCGAGCACAAGCCCGCCCGCCCCCGGCATGTTCTTGGCGACGATGTTGGGCTTGCCAGGGATGAACTCGCCGATGAAGCGCGCAATCACGCGCATCTCGGTATCGACGCCCCCGCCCGGCGGGTAGCCGGCGATCATGGTCAGGCTCTTATTCCGATAGTAGTCCTCGGCCGAGGCCGTCTGCGGGGCCACGGCCGCGATGGCGCCGATCAGCGCCGTCGCGAGCGTCGTCTGGATCAATCCGGTGCGCATGTCCTCCCCCCTTCGTTCGGCGGGCCTCCGCTAGGCCGACTCGCCCCGCGCGGTCCCGGCATCCCGTCTTCGCGTCTCAGTCGACGCGCGCCTTCTCGCGTTTCTTCTGTCCTTCCCGCTCGGGGAGATACTGTTCCTCCTCGAAGCCGTGGACCGAGATGTCGAACAGGTTGCCGTCGGGGTCCATGGCGCGGAGCTCGGCATAGGGCCGGTTGGACGGGCGCACGGTGGGCTGGGGCAGGCCCATCTCCACCAGCTTCCGGCAGAGCGCGTCGGAATCCTCGACGGCCACCCCGAAGTGGTTGAGGCCCGGTGGCGCGTCCTCGGGGCGGGACCTGAGGATGGCGAGGGTGAGATAGCCGTCGGTGAGGTACACGGCGCCGCTCTCGCCGCGGAGCAGCACCTCCATGTCGAGGGCGTCGCGGTAGAAATCGGCGAGCCTTTGGGGATCGGGCGTCTTGATGGCGAGGTGGCGGATCTTTGCCATGGCGTTCCTCCGTCGGGGCTCGGGGATCGGCCCGTCCCGAGACGGGGGAGCCGCCGAACCGTGCATCTTCCTTCACGGCCCCTCGGGGCCGGGTCCATCGATGGCCCCGAGACTACACCAGCCCTCCCCGGCCACAAAGCCGGTTCGACCGCGCCGCCCTAGGCCCCCTCGGGAACGAAGAAGGCGAGGATGCGCGATTCGATGCTCTGGCGCGGGGGCGCGCCCGCCGGCGTCGCGGGGTCGTCGAAGGCGGCATGGGCCGTGAACCGCGCGCGGCCGTCTTTCAGCGAATCGTAGCACTTGAACACCAGCGCCTCGTTGCGCTCCATCTC
>DASWKZ010000139.1:0-16093 GCA_036396355.1 Alphaproteobacteria bacterium | reverse complement strand
AGAGGGGGCCTTCCTGTGCGTACGTGCGCCCTCATTGTAGAGATATGAAACCTTGGCCCCAATGAATGGCAGTCGAAACCACGAGTATGCAGTGTAGATCACCTGCCAATCGCCGTTCGTGTGGTATTCCAAGGCCCGCGTAATAACGATGCCCAGTTGGCGATGGATGGCAAGACGAGCGTTCCCCGAAGCTATCGCGCCAAGCGCCTTTTCCACTACGGCCCGTGTCTCCTCGAACGGGAAGAAGAACGACGAAAATCCTGCAAACTCGATGGTTAGTTCATCTTTATTCTGAAGGCCCAATGTAAGCTCGAACGAGAGACCCTCTTGCGGCGGCAAACGCATCATTAGCTCGACGTTTGGCTCATCGAGCTTTTCGATCTCGAATGAATGTCGGGCCGCAAATTCTCGGAACAAAGTTTCGGCGTCGGCAGTGTAATCCTTCACGGGAATTTCCTCGGACCATCCGGGGTCGCGCCAAGATAACCACGAGCGCAACGAAGGGGTCCACTCTCGTCTGATCCAGAGACCCGCATTGGGCAACTTCGCGGCACCTATCTCAGGAGCTACAGACGCTTCTTCGCGAACGCCTTGCCGGAACCGGACTTGAAATATCGTTCGAGATCCCTCGCGTGCCTTTCAGTCGGCACGGCGACGTAAGACCTTAAAGTTACCGGCAGATAGGATTTCGTCGAGGCGACCTGCCCACGCTTGTGCGAGTCGAATCGATGACGCAAATCGTTTGTCGATCCGACGTATATGGACCCATTCGCGAGTTGCAGAAAATAGACGTACCACATGGTGGCATCAGTCCCCCTTCGCTCCTGTCGGAGCTTCGGGGGACACTCCTACGCCTAATCGGCCTCGGATGGCAGGCCATATGCAGCACCGAGGCCGTAACGACGATGGGTGGCCTGCCACCCGAAGCCGAAGGCGTAGGGTGGTGGGCGCACAAGGACTCGAACCTTGGACCCGCTGATTAAGAGTCAGCTGCTCTACCAACTGAGCTATGCGCCCCGAGGAGGCCGGGCGGGAGGGGTCCGGCCCGGGAGGGGCTCCGATATAGCAACTGGGGCCGGCTTTGTCGAGGCTCCGTCCGGCGCCCCATCGGGCCGTGGATTCAGGCGGAATCGCCGGCGCCCGAGCGGCTGACGATGACGCCGCGGTGGACGTTGACCCCGATCAGCAGCCCGAAGCCCGCCAGCAGCGTCAGCATGGCGGTGCCGCCGTAGGAGATCAGCGGCAGCGGCACGCCGACCACCGGCACCAGCCCCATGACCATGGCGATGTTGATGAAGACGTAGAGGAAGAAGACGGCGGTGACGCCGATGGCCAAGAGCCTGCCGAACTGGCTCTGGGCGCGCAGCGCGATGGCGAAGCCATAGGCGATGACCAGCGCGTAAAGGGTCAGCAGCAACAGCCCGCCGGTGAGGCCGAACTCCTCGGCCAGCACGGTGAAGATGAAGTCGGTCTGCTTCTCGGGCAGGAAGTTGAGGTAGGCCTGGCTGCCGTTGAGGAAGCCCTTGCCGGCGACGCCGCCCGAGCCCAGCGCGATCTTGGACTGGAGGATGTGGTAGCCGGCGCCGAGGGGATCGGCCTCGGGGTCGAAGAAGGTGAGGAGGCGCTGGCGCTGGTAGGGCCGGAGCAACGGCCAGGCGACGGGGACGGCGGCGAGGCCCGCCCCGATCACGAAGGCGAACACCCGGAGCCGGACGCCGGCCATGAAGAACATCGCGGCGGCGATCATCACCAGCATCAGCGCGGTGCCGAGGTCGGGCTGGCGCAGCACCAGCACGGTGGGCGCCAGCGCCAGTGCCGCCGGCCAGACGAGGTAGCGCGCGCGGGTGACCGCCTCCTCGGGCAGGGAATGGAAGTAGCGGGCGAGGACGAGGACCAGGGCGATCTTCATGACCTCGGACGGCTGCAGGTTGACGAAGCCCAGCGTCACCCAGCGCTGGGCCCCCATGCCGATGGCGCCGGTCACCTCCACCGCCGCCAGCAGCACGAGCGCCGCGAGATAGATGACGTAGGCGTAGCGCATCCAGAGGCGGAGGTCGACCAGGGCCACCGCGATCAGCACCAGCACGCCGACGCCGAAGCGCGCCATCTGGCGCGAGGCCCACGGATCCAGCGCGCCGCTGGCGGCCGAATAGAGCATGGCGAAGCCGATGGCGGCGATTACCGACAGGGTGGCGATAAGCCCCCAGTTGACCTCGGCCAGCTTCTCGCCGAGGGTCATCTCCGGCTGCCGGTAGAACCCGCTCAGCATGGCCTAGCCCTCCCGCGGCTCCGGGGGCCCGCCCGCCCGGCCGCCGGCGGGCGCGCCGCCCTTCGGCGGATGGCGCCGCAGCACCTCGCCCATGACGTCGCGGGCCACCGGTGCCGCCACCGCCGAGCCGCCGCCGCCGTGCTCGACCACCACGGCGATGGCGTAGCGCGGGGCCTCGGCCGGCGCATAGGCCACGAACAGCGCGTGGTCGCGCTCGCGCCAGGGCATCTCCTCGTTCTTGCGGATGCCGCGCTGGCGCTCGGCCAGCGTGATGCGCCGGACCTGGCTGGTGCCGGTCTTGCCGGCGAGCTCGAGGCCGGGCTCGGCGATGCGGGCGCGGTAGGCGGTGCCCCGGGGGGTGTTGGAGACCGCGTACATGCCCCGGCGCACGGCGTCGAGCCCGCCCGCGGACAGACCCAGGGCGGCGAAGGCCGGCCCGGCCACGGCGGCGGCCTTGCGCAGGCCGGCCCCGGGCGCGCCGGCCTCGGCGACGACGTCCCCGGGCGCGGGCGGCGCCGTCAGGCGCGGCGTCACCGCGCGCCCGCCATTGGCGATGCGCGCCGTCATCACCGCCAGCTGCAGGGGGGTGGCCAGGATGAAGCCCTGGCCGATGCCGGTCACCAGGGTCTCGCCCAGCTGCCACGGGATGCCGAGGACCGCGAGCTTCCATTCGCGGCTCGGCACCAGGCCCGGCTTCTCGCCCGGCAGGTCGATGCCGAGCGTCTCGCCGAGGCCGAGGCGGCGGGCCATGGCGGCGATGCGGTCGATGCCGGCGCGCCGGGCGACGTCGTAGAAATAGACGTCGCAGGACTGCTGGATGGCCCCTTCCATGTCGAGGGTGCCGTGGCCGTACTTCTTCCAGCAGTGGAAGCGGGCGTTGCCGAGCCGGGTGAAGCCCCGGCAGAAGACTCGGTGGCCGGGATCCACGATGCCCGCCTCCAGCGCCGCCAGGGCCACGATCATCTTGAAGGTGGAGCCGGGGGCGTACTGACCGGCGATGGCCTTGTTGGCGAGCGGCGCGCGCGGGTCGGCCAGCAGCTCCCGCCAGTACTCCTGGCTGAGCCCCCCGGTGAAGGCGTTGGGGTCGAAGCCCGGCGTCGAGGCCTGCACCATCACCTCGCCGGTCCCGACGTCGAGCACGACCACGGCGCCGCTGTCGGCGCCCAGGCGGCGGTGGGCGAACTCCTGGACCGCCATGTCCACGGTCAGGCGCACGGCGCCGCCGGGCTGGCCGTCCTTGCGCGAAATCTCGCGGATGACGCGGCCGAGCGCGTTGACTTCGACCTCGCTGCGTCCGGCGCGGCCGCGCAGGCGCAGGTCATGGACTTTCTCGACGCCGCTCTTGCCGATGCGGAAGGAGGGAAGCTCCAGCAGCGGATCGCCGGTGAGCTCCTCGACGGCGACGGCGCCCACATAGCCGACCAGGTGGACGGCGGACTCGCCATAGGGGTAGAACCGGGTCTGGCCGACCTCGATATGGACCCCGGGCAGGTCGGGGGAGTTGATCTCGATGCGGGCGACCTCCTCCCAGTTGAGGTCCTCGCGCACGGTGACGGGCACGAAGGGGCGCTTGCGGCCGGCCTCGCGCAGCACCCGCCGGCGGTCGCCGTCGGGGAGCTCGATCAGGCGGGCGATGCGGTCGAGCGTCCCGGCCAGGTCGGGGCTGCGCTCGGCGACGATGATGAGGCGGTAGTTCTGGCGGTTGACGGCGATCTCGACGCCGACGCGATCGAGGATATGCCCGCGCGGCGGCGCCAGCAGCCTCAGGTTGATGCGGTTGTCCTCGGCCAGCGTCCGGTAGCGCTCGGATTCGAGAACCTGGAGGTGGTACATGCGCGCGGCGAGCGCCGAGAACAGCACGAACTTGCCGCCCGCCAGCAGCGCCGCCCGGCGGGTGAACATGCGGTAGCGCTCCTGGTCGCGGATCATCTCAGGCCTCGGCCGGGACCAGGCGCTGGACCCCGTGCAGCACCCAGGTCACCAGGGGATAGACGGCGACGGTGAGCAGGTACTGGAACACGGCCGCGCGCGGCGGGAGGAGCGGCCCGCCGGCGACGAGGGCGAGGGCCCAGGCCAGGATGGAGGCCAGCAGCGCGACGATCACGAAGCCCGCCCACACCTGGGCGAAGGACTTTTCGTGGAAGAAGCGCCGCTGGGACGCGGCGACGCCGTAGGCGGCGAGCAGCACCACCGCGCCCTGGCCCATGGGCGCACCCGACAGGATGTCCAGCACCAGGCCGACGGCGAACACCACCGCCGGGGGCAGCAGCCTCGGGTGGTGCACCGCCCAGAAGAACACGGCGGCCAGCACCAGCATCGGCACCACCGCGGCGTAGCCCGGCACCGGCACCGGCACCACCGAGAGGAGGACGAAGGCGAGGCAGAGGCCGGCCGGCAGCAGGCGCCGCGCCCACGTATCCAGCCGCTGCCAGAGCGTCGGCTTCACCGGGGCGTCCCCTTCCCCTCCCCCGCCGGCGGCGGGCGGGCGGCGTCGTAGCGGATGATCTGGACGTATTCGAGGCGGCTCGCGTCGACCAGGGGCCGCACCCGGATGGCGTCCCGCCGCACCGTGTCCACCACCCCGATGGGGAGGCCCGCGGGCAGCGTGCCGCCGTCACCCGAGGTGACGATGCGCTGGCCCGGCCGCACGCCGGCGGTTTCCGGGAGGAACACCAGGAGCGGCCGCTCCGAGTTGTCGCCGGCGAGGATGGCGCGGGTGCGGGTCTCCTCCACCAATACCGGGATGCGCGAGTTGAGGTCGGTGACCATGAGGATGCGGGCCGAGCGGTCGCCCGCCTCGCTGATGCGGCCCACCAGCCCGCGGCCGGTGACCGCGGCCTGGCCCTTGGCCACCGAGTCCCGCTCGCCGACGTTGACGAGCACGCTCTTGACGAAGGGGCCGCGGCCGTCGGCGATGACCCGCGTGGTGACGAAGGCCTGGCGTTCGGGTCCCCGGTAGTCGAGGAGCGCGCGGAAGGCACGGTTCTCGGCATCGAGCCTGAGCGCCGCCCCGTGCCAGGCCCTGAGCCGCGACACCTCCTCGCGCAGGCGCGCGTTCTCGCCATAGAGGTCGATGAGCGCCCGCACCCGGGCGACGGCGGCGTCGACCGCGGACACCGGCTGGACCAGGACCTCGAGCACGGGGGCGGCGAGATCGGCGACCGAGGTGCGGATGCGCTCGAAGAACGGGCCCTCGGCGCGGTCGACCACCATCAGGGCCAGCCCGGCAAGGAGGAAGGAGGCGAGCGCGAGGCGCTGGCCCCCGCCCCGGAGGGGCATGGTGACCCGCGCAATCAGGCCTGGCCGCCGGAACTCCACCCTTCACATCCCCCACGCCGTGGCCGGGCGCGGACGCCCGGTCCGGACCTAGTAACTGCTCGCCAGCACGTTCTTGAGGGTCTTCATCTCCTCGAGCGCGCGGCCGGTGCCCAGCACGACGCAGCTCAGCGGCTCGTCGGCGATGGAGATCGGCAGCCCGGTCGCGTGGCGCAGCACGTAGTCGAGATTGGAGAGCAGCGCTCCGCCGCCGGTCAGCACGATGCCCTTGTCGACGATGTCGGCGGCGAGCTCGGGCGCGGTGTGCTCGAGCGCCACCTTGACGGCGTCGATGATGGCGCTCACCGGCTCGGCCAGGCTCTCGGCGATCTGGCGCTCGGAGATGACGAGCTCCTTGGGCACCCCGTTCATGAGATCCCGGCCCTTGATCTCCATGACCCGCCCCTCGTCGCCGTCGGGCGGCGGGCAGGCCGAGCCGATCTCCTTCTTGATGCGCTCGGCCGAGCCCTCGCCCACCAGCAGGTTATGGTTGCGGCGGATGTAGGCGATGATGGCCTCGTCCATCTTGTCGCCGCCGACGCGCACGCTCCGGGAAAAGACGATGCCGCCCAGCGACAACACCGCGACCTCGGTGGTGCCGCCGCCCACGTCCACCACCATGGACCCGGTCGGCTCGGTCACCGGGAGCCCCGCGCCGATGGCGGCGGCCATGGGCTCCTCGATCAGGAACACACGGCGGGCGCCCGCGGCCTCGGCGGATTCCTGGATGGCGCGGCGCTCGACCGCGGTCGAGCCCGAGGGCACGCAGACGATGATCTGGGGGTGGGTGAACGAGCGGCGGTTATGGACCTTGCGGATGAAGTGCTTGATCATCTCCTCGGCGATCTCGAAGTCGGCGATGACGCCGTCGCGGAGCGGGCGGATGGCCTCGATGTTGCCGGGGGTGCGGCCCAGCATCATCTTGGCCTCGTCGCCCACCGCCAGCACTTGTTTGCGGCCCTTGATATTGGCGATGGCGACCACCGAGGGCTCGTTGAGGACGATGCCGCGTCCCTTGACGTAGACCAGCGTGTTGGCCGTGCCCAGATCGATGGCCATGTCGGCCGACAGCATTCCAAGCAACCTCGAGAACATGGACCCCCGTTTCCTCCCTTGGCGGCCGCGGCCGCCGGTTCCTCCAACCCCGACTCAGGCCGACAGCGCCGACACCGACTTCTGGCGCTTCAGCAGAAGCTTGTTGAGCGCATTGACGTAGGCGCGGGCGGAGGCCACCAGCGTATCGGTGTCCGCCCCCTGGCCGTTGACGATGCGGCCGTTCTCCTCGAGCCGGACGGTGACTTCGGCCTGGGCGTCGGTGCCGCCGGTGACCGCGTGCACCTGATAGAGCTGCAGGCGCGCCTCGTGGGGAAACAGCTCGCGAATGGCGGAGAAGGTCGCATCCACGGGCCCGTCCCCGGTGGCGGTCGTGGTCCGCGCCTCGCCGTCGATGACCAGCGTCAGCGCGGCGCTCGGCGGCCCCTCGGTCCCGCACACGATCTTGAGGCTCCTCAGCTTGACGCGGTCGTTGGCGCGGGTCACCTCGTCCTCGACCAGGGCCAGGATGTCCTCATCGAAGACCTCCTTCTTCTTGTCGGCGAGGTCCTTGAAGCGGCGGAAGGCGTCCTCGAGGGCGTTGTCGCCGATCTCGAAACCCAGCTCGCGCAGCTTCTCGCGGAACGCGTGCCGCCCGGAATGCTTGCCCATGACCAGCTTGGACTTGGTGAGCCCGATGTCCTCGGGCCGCATGATCTCGTAGGTCCGGGCGTGCCGGAGCATGCCGTGCTGGTGGATGCCCGATTCGTGGGCGAAGGCGTTGGCGCCGACGATCGCCTTGTTGGGCTGCACCACGAATCCGGTGATCGCGGAGACGAGGCGCGAGGCCCGGGTGATCTGGGTGGCGTCGATGCCGGTCTCGAACGGCAGCAGGTCCTTGCGCGTGCGCAGGGCCATCACGATCTCCTCCAGCGCGGCGTTGCCGGCGCGCTCGCCGAGGCCGTTGACGGTGCATTCGACCTGGCGCGCGCCGGTCTTGACGGCGGCCAGCGAATTGGCGACGGCGAGGCCGAGATCGTTGTGGCAGTGGACGGAGATGGTGGCCTTGTCGATGTTGGGCACCCGCTCCCGGATCATGGCGATCAGGGCGCCGAACTCCTCGGGCACCGCGTAGCCCACGGTATCGGGGATGTTGACGGTGGTGGCCCCGGCCCTGATGGCGGATTCGACGCAGCGGCACAGGAAATCGTGCTCGGAGCGCGAGCCGTCCTCGGGGCTCCACTCCACGTCGTCGGTGTGGCTGCGGGCCTGGGTGACCGAGGCGATCACCGCCTCATGCACCTCCTCGGGCGCCATTTGCAGCTTGTGCTTCATGTGCAGGGGCGAGGTGGAGATGAAGGTGTGGATGCGGGGCCGGCGGGCCGGCTTCAGCGCCTCGGCGGCGCGCTCGATGTCGCCGGGATGGGCGCGGGCGAGGCCGCACACGGTCGCCTCCTTGACGGTGCGGGCGATTTCCCGGACCGCCTCGAAGTCGCCGTTGGAGGCGATGGGGAAGCCGGCCTCGATGACGTCGACGCGCAACTCTTCCAGCACCTCGGCGATGCGCAGCTTCTCGGTGAGGGTCATGGACGCGCCGGGCGACTGCTCGCCGTCGCGCAGCGTCGTGTCGAAGATTCTGACGCGGTCGGATTCGTGACTCTTGCTCATGGCTCGTTCCTCGGGACTTGGGGCTTCATCGCGATCGGACGGTCCCCGGACGGGCGGCCTCAGGCCGCGGTCCGGGGGCGCCTAAGTCGCAGCGCCGGCCCAAGGGCGAGGCGGACGGGAACCGCCGCCGATCGGACGGACCGACGGCGCGCGCCGGCGAAAGCGCGGGCGCGCGTGGCGTGTTCCATCGGGGTCCAGCGGTCCATGATCCTGTCGGGCTCCGGCCCGGTCGCGGGGCGGCCCATCCGCCCCCTGTCGCAAGAGTCCGGCGGGACCCACGCCCGCCCGGAAGAAAGTCAATCATGCGAACGGCTTACAAATATAGCGCCGCGTCGTTAACAATGGATAAAGACATTAAGAAAACTGGTTAACGCTCTCGTTTTAAGCCTTTTTCCGACGCGTCCGCAACGGCCAATTGGGCGCCGGCGGCATTTCGGCGCGATTCCGCCCCCCGCCGCGGTCGCGCCCCGAGGCCGGAGCCGGTCCATGGGCGCTCAGTTGCGGGTCCTGTCCACCAGCCGGTTGTGGCCGATCCACGGCATCATGCCGCGCAGCCGTTCGCCCACCTCCTCGATGGGGTGGCCGGCCTCGCGCCGGCGCATGGCCTTGAAGCTGGCCTGGCCGGCGCGGTTCTCGAGCACCCATTCCTTGGCGAAGCGCCCGGACTGGATGTCGTCGAGGATCTCCCGCATCCGCGCCCGGACCGAGTCGTCGATCAGCCTCGGCCCCCGGGTGTAGTCGCCGTACTCGGCGGTGTTGGAGATGGAATAGCGCATGTTGGCGATGCCGCCCTCGTAGATCAGGTCGACGATCAGCTTGACCTCGTGCAGGCACTCGAAATAGGCCATCTCCGGCGCGTATCCGGCCTCCACCAGGGTCTCGTAGCCGGCCTTGATGAGGCTGGTGAGCCCGCCGCACAGCACCGACTGCTCGCCGAACAGGTCGGTCTCGCACTCCTCGCGGAAGGTGGTCTCGATCACCCCGGCGCGCGCCCCGCCGATGGCCGAGGCGTAGCTGAGGCCGAGGTCGTGGGCGTTGCCCGAGGCGTCCTGCTCGATGGCGAGCAGGCAGGGCACGCCGCCGCCGCGCAGGTACTCGGAGCGCACGGTGTGGCCGGGCCCCTTGGGCGCCACCATGAACACGTCCATGTCGGCGCGCGGCTCGATCAGCTTGAAGTGGATGTTGAAGCCGTGGGCGAAGGCCAGCGCCGAGCCCTTCTTCATGTTGCCGCGCAGCTCATTGGCGTAGAGATCGGCCTGCAGCTCGTCGGGCACCAGCACCATGACCACGTCGGCCCACTTGGCGGCCTCGGCCGGGGTGGTCACCTTGAGCTTGGCCGCCTTGGCCTTGGCCGCCGAGGCCGAGCCCTTGCGCAGCGCCACCACCACGTCCTTGACCCCGGAATCCTTGAGGTTGATGGCGTGGGCGTGGCCCTGGCTGCCATAGCCGATGATGGCCACCTTCCTCTTCTTGATCAGGTTAACGTCGGCATCCCGGTCGTAGTAAACGCGCATGGTCCCGTCCCTTTTGCTCTGCCCCACCGCCCGGCGGGCGGATGACGGCATGGTTTTAGATGGGCTTCTCGCCGCGGGCAATAGCCACCAGCCCGGTGCGCGAGATCTCGACCAGGCCCAGCGGCTCCATCAGCCGGATGAAGGCGTCGATCTTGTCGGTCGAGCCCGTGATCTCGAACACGAAGGACCGCGAGGTGGAATCCACCACCCCGGCGCGGAAGATGTCGGCGACGCGCAGGCTCTCGACCCGCTTCTCGCCGCTGCTGCGCACCTTGACGAGGGCGAGCTCGCGGGCCACGTGGGGGCCCTCCTGGGTGAGGTCCGAGACCTTGTGCACCGGCACCAGGCGCCGGAGCTGGGCCTTGATCTGCTCCACGATCTGCGGCGTGCCCGAGGTCGAGATGGTGATGCGCGACAGCGACGCCCGGGCATCCACCTCGGCCACGGTCAGGCTCTCGATGTTGTAGCCGCGCCCGGAGAACAGGCCGATCACGCGCGCCAACACGCCGGCCTCGTTGTCCACGAGCACGGAAATCGTATGCTGTTCGATGCCGTCGTCGCTCACGTCATGCGCCCTCACAAGCGAGAGGCGGGCCGGAGGCCCGCCTCTCCGGTTCCGGATCCCCCTCGGGACTCCTAGACCAGCACCATCCCCTCCTCGGAGACCGGCTTGCTGGCGCGGTCGGCGGGTCCCAGCAGCATCTCGTGATGGGCCGCGCCCGAGGGGATCATGGGGAAGCAGTTCTCGGTCTGGTCGATCCGGATGTCGGCGACGACCGTCCGGTCCACGGCGATCATCTCGCGGATCACGTCGTCCACCTCCGAGGGCTTCTCGGCCCGCAGCCCGACCCCGTGGAAGGCCTCCGCCAAGGCCACGAAATCCGGCAGGCTCGCCATGTAGCTCTCCGAATAGCGCCCGCCGTGGAGGAGCTCCTGCCACTGGCGCACCATCCCCATGTACTCGTTGTTGAGGATGAACACCTTCACCGGCAGCCGGTACTGGGCGGCGGTGGAAAGCTCCTGGATGTTCATGAGGATCGAGGCCTCGCCGGCGACGTCGATGACCAGCGAGCCGGGATGGGCGACCTGCACCCCGATCGCCGCCGGCAACCCGTAGCCCATGGTGCCGAGCCCGCCCGAGGTCATCCAGCGGTTGGGCCGCGAGAATTTCAGGAACTGGGCCGCCCACATCTGGTGCTGGCCGACCTCGGTGGTGAAGTAGACGTCCCTGCCCCGGGTCAGCGCCTGCAGGCGCTCCAGGGCGTATTGGGGCTTGATCACCTTGTCGGTGCGCTCGTAGGCGAGGCAGTTCCGCGCGCGCCAGCCGTCGATCTCCTTCCACCAGCGGGCGAGCGCGGTCCGGTCGGGCCGGTACTTCATCGCCTCCCAGCGCCGGATCATCTGCGTCAGCACGGTCGCGCAGTCGCCGACGATGGGCACGTCCACCATCACGTTCTTGTTGATGGAGGACGGGTCGATATCCACGTGGATCTTGGTCGAGCCGGGAGAGAATTCCGTGAGCTTGCCCGTCACCCGGTCGTCGAACCGCGCGCCGATGGCGATCAGGAGATCGCAATGGTGCATGGCGAGGTTGGCCTCGTAGGTCCCGTGCATCCCCAGCATGCCCAGGAACTGCTTGTCCTCGGCCGGGTAGCCGCCGAGCCCCATGAGCGTGTTGGTGACGGGATAGCCCGTCTTGCGCGCGAACTCGGCGAGCAGCCGCGCCGCCCGCGGCCCCGAATTGACGATGCCGCCGCCGGTATAGAAGACCGGCCGCTTGGCCCGGGCGATGAGCTCGACGGCGCGGTTGACCGCATCGGTGTCGCCCTTGAGCTGGGGGCGATAGCTCTTGTGGGTCTCGCGCCTCGCGGGCGGCGGCGCGTAGCTTCCCTTGCCCTGCAGGATGTCCTTGGGCAGGTCCACCACCACCGGCCCCGGCCGGCCCGAGCGCGCGACGTAGAACGCCTCGCGCAGGACGCGGGCGAGGTCGCCGATGTCCTTCACCAGATAGTTGTGCTTGGTGCAGGGCCGCGTGATGCCGGTGGTGTCGGCCTCCTGGAAGGCGTCGTTGCCGATCAGATGCGTTGGCACCTGGCCGGTGAGGCACACCACCGGGACCGAGTCCATCAGCGCGTCGGTGAGCCCGGTGACCGAGTTGGTCGCGCCCGGCCCCGAGGTGACCAGCACCACGCCCACCTTGCCGGTGGAGCGCGCGTAGCCCTCGGCGGCATGTACCGCCCCCGCCTCCTGGCGCACGAGGACATGGCGCACCGCCTTCTGCTGGAACAGGGCGTCGTAGATGGGCAGGACGGCGCCGCCGGGATAGCCGAACACGACCTCCGCCCCTTCCTCCCTGAGCACCCTGAGCACGATCTCGGAGCCGGTGAGCTTGCCATTGGCCATGGTTCATGTCCTCGCGACTGGACTGGCGGGCCCGCGGCCGCCGCGGACCCCAAAAAATCCGGAGGGCGATCGGCCCTCCTCATCCGGCGGGGGAAGGGGGGCGCACAGGCCTTGGAATCCCTGGGCCCGCCCCGGCGGGGACGGCCAAACTAGGGGCTCGCGGGGCACGGGTCAAGGAAAATCATAGAATTTCCGACAAGATTTTTTCGCAAAGAAGTTCTGAAAATTGCTCTTGATATCTATAATCCGCAATAATCTGCCTGCGGAACCAGGTGCCCTGGCGCCTCGCATAGGCCCGCGAGGCGGCCTTGACGCGCGCCGCCGCCGCGGCCGGCGTCGCCTCGCCGCGGCAGGCCGCCATCAGCTCCCGGACCCCCAGCGCCTTCATGGCCGGGAGCGCGGAATCGAGGCGGCGGCCGGCCAGCGCCCGGACCTCCTCGAGGGCGCCCGCCGCCACCATGCGGTCGAACCGCGCCGCGATGGCGGCGTGCAGCCAAGGGCGCGGCGGGTCCAGCAGGACGACGCGGAAGGCAAGGGCGGGACCACCTTCCGCCGCCTCCGCCTGCCACGCCGCCAGCGGCCGGCCGGTGGCCTCGATCACCTCCATGGCGCGGATCATGCGCTGGGGATCGGACGCGCGGACGGCACCGGCGCCGGCGGGATCGCGGGCCGCGAGCTCGGCATGGAAGGCGGCGTCGCCCAGCGCCGCGTGGCGGGCGCGCACGCGGGCCCGCACCTCGGCGGGAATCGGGGGGACCGGCGCGATGCCCTCCATCAGCGCCTTGAGATAGAGGCCGGTGCCGCCGGCGACGATGGGGGCCAGGCCCCGCCCGCGGGCGCGGTCGATCTCGGCCACGGCCATGGCGCGCCAGCGCCCGGCGGAGCACGGATCGGCGGCATCGAGGATTCCGTAAAGCCGGTGGGGGGCGCCCGCGCGCGCGGCGGCGTCGGGCTGGGCGGTCAGCACCTCGAGGCCGCGATAGACCTGCATGGAATCGGCGTTGATCACCGCGCCGTTCATCCTTTGCGCGAGGGCGAGGGCGAGCCGCGACTTGCCGGACGCGGTCGGCCCGCAGATGACGACCACTGTGTTCGCGGTGCGCTGCGGCATCGGCGGGCCCGCTCCCCCGGGGTGTCAGTCCAGCATCAGGGAGATCAGCCCGTCGGCCAGCTTGGGTTCGAACCAGGTCGATTTGGGCGGCATCACCGCGCCGGCGTCGGCCACCGCCATGAGCTCGCCGATGGAGGTGGGATAGAGCGCGAAGGCCGCCGCCCATCCGCCGTCCCGGACCCTGGCCTCGAGGGCGGCGAGGCCCCGGATGCCGCCGACGAAATCGATGCGGGGATCGGTCCTCGGATCGCCGATGCCGAGCACCGGCGCGAGCAGCCGCTCCTGGATCAGGCTCACATCGAGGCGCGCGGGGGGCGGCGCCCCGGGGCCGGGCGGCGCCTTGAGCGCGAGGCGGTACCAGCGACCGCCGAGGAACATGCCGAACTCGTGGGCGCGCGCGGGGCGTGCCGACCCGGGGGCGGCGGTCACGGTGAACGCCGCGCCGAGCCGGGCGAGGAAGTCCCCGGCCGCGAGCCCGTTGAGGTCGCGCACCACCCGGTTGTAGTCGAGGATCCGCACCTCGTCGGCGGGGAAGCTCACCAGCAGGAAGAAATCGTAGGGCCGCCGGCCGTCGGCCTCAAGGTCCCGGGCGGCGCGGGCGGTGGCGACGCGCGCCGCCGCGGCGGAGCGGTGATGGCCGTCGGCGATGTAGATCACCGCCATGGCGTCGAAGGCGGCGCTGACGGCGGCGATGTCGTCGGCCGCGGGCATCTCCCAGACGGCATGGGTGACGCCCGCGTGCTCGACCTCGCAGGCGGGCGCGCCGGACGTCACCCGCGCGGTCACCGCCGCCAGCTCCCCGTCGGGGCGGTGGACCGTGAACACCGGGCCGGTCTGGGCGCCCACGGCCTCGATCTGGCGGACCCGGTCGTCCTCCTTGTCGGGGCGGGTGAACTCGTGGCGCCGGATGCGGCCCGCCCTGTAGGCGGCGACCGCGCCGCCGCCGACGATGCCGGTCTGGACATGATCCCCCATGGTCAGGCGGTAGACGTAATAGCGCGGCGACGGATCGCGCCTGAGCACGCCGTCGGCGATCAGGCGGCGCAGGGCCTCGGCGCCCCTGGCGTAGACCTCGGGGGCATAGGGGTCGGTCCCCGGCGGCAGGTCGATCTCCGGCTTGGAGATATGGAGGAAGCTCAGCGGCCGGCCCCCGGCCAGGGCCCGCGCCTCCTCGGTCGAGACCACGTCATAGGGCGGGGCCGCCACCTCCGCGGCGAACCGGGCGGCGGGCCGCAATCCGGCGAACGGGCGGAGAAGGGGCTCAGCGGGGGCACTCATCGCGGATCCTTCGGCATGTGGGCGGACCCCGCCGGCGCGGGGCAGCGCATTACTAGCGCCGCGCGCCGGGCATTTCCAGTGCCCGAGGGGTCCGCCGGCCGGGAATCGCCGATGCCCGCGCCGCCGGGCCCGGCGCCGGCCCGGACCGGCAGGGCGTCGGGATCAGGTGATGGGAAGCACGATGAACTGGCGGACCTTCTTGCGCTCGGTCAGGAGCAGCACGGTCTTGCGCTTGGCCTCGCGGGCCTTCTCGATCCGCTTCTTGAAGTCCTCGGGGGTGCCGACGGTGTCGGGGGCGACCTCGATGATGAGGTCCCCCGGCTGGAGTCCGCTCTTCTTGCCGGCGCTGCCCTCCTTGACGTCGGTGACCAGCACGCCCTTGGCGCGGGAGTCGAGCTTGTAGGTCTCGCGCACCATGTCGTTCAGCGGAACCAGGGTCAGCCCGAGCATGCTCAGGGCCGATTTGTCCTCGATGCCCGACGACTTGCGCTCGGCGACGTCCTCGGGCAGTTCGCCCACGGTCACCTTGAGGTCGAGGGTCTTGCCGTTGCGCCAGACCTTGAGCGGGGCGGCCTTTTCGATGGCGGTCTCGGCCACCATGCGCGGCAGGTCGCGCATCTCGTCGACCGGCCGGCCGTCGAAGCCGACGATCACGTCCCCGGCCTTGATACCCGCCTTCTCCGCCGGACCGCCCTCGGTGACACCCGCGACCAGCGCGCCGCGGGCCTTGCCCATCTCGAGGCTGGCCGCGATCTCGTCGGTCACGGACTGGATGCGCACCCCGAGCCATCCGCGCCGGGTGCGCCCGTACTTGCGCAACTGGTCGACCACGGCCCGGGCCTGGGCCGCGGGGATGGCGAAGCCGATGCCGATCGATCCGCCCGACGGCGAGAAGATGGCGGTATTCACGCCGATCACCTCGCCGTCGAGGTTGAACATCGGCCCGCCCGAGTTGCCCCGGTTGATGGAGGCGTCGGTCTGCAGGTAGCTGTCATAGGGCCCGGAATTGATGTCGCGCTTGCGCGCCGAGATAATGCCGGCGGTGACCGTGCCGCCGAGCCCGAACGGGTTGCCGATGGCGAGGATCCAGTCGCCGACGCGCGCCTTCTCCGAATCGCCCCAGGTCACGGCCGGCAGCGGCTTCTTCGGTTCCACCTTGAGCAGCGCCAGATCGGTCTTGGTGTCGCGGCCGACGATCTTGGCCTTGAGATTGGTGTCGTCGTGAAAGATGACGGTGATCTCCTCGGCGTCCTCGATCACGTGGTAGTTGGTGACGATGTAGCCCGTGGAATCGATGACGAATCCCGAACCCAGGGAGGTCACCTTG
This sequence comes from Alphaproteobacteria bacterium, assembly GCA_036396355.1. Classification (GTDB taxonomy): domain Bacteria; phylum Pseudomonadota; class Alphaproteobacteria; order SMXQ01; family SMXQ01; genus DASWKZ01. Next base: position 176 of record DASWKZ010000139.1, on the reverse strand, counting down.
CGCGCCCCCTGGTCGGGCCGGTTGCGCTCGAAGAAGTCGCGGAAGAACTCCTCGAAGGGCGAGCCCGGCGGAAACTGGGGGAGCTCCGGACCGCCCCTGTTCTTGCCGATCTGGGTGGTGGAGATGTTGACCACCGAGGGCAGCAGGCGGTCGGCGAGATCGGCGAAGCCCTCCGG
>DASWKZ010000138.1:0-1672 GCA_036396355.1 Alphaproteobacteria bacterium | reverse complement strand
TTGCACGATGTCGCCGAATGGACCCAGCACGATGGTCGCCGAGGGGCAGCGGACGGCGTCGCCGACCATACGCCCCTTCAGGAAATGCTTCACGCGGAAGTTCCATGGACCCCGCGGCGAGATGCCGGCTGTCCCGTCTAGATAGACGAGGTCCTCCCACGCCGCGTTGATCACGTGATCGAACCGGCGAACCCCATCCGGGCCCGATCCCATCGCCACACGGACCTCGTCGCCCGCGCGCTCGACCGCCGATACCGCGGTATTGGTGTGCACGGTTATCGCGGGATCGTCGTCCAACCGCTTCTGCAACGCGAGGTTGAGGGGGGCGGGATCGACCGCGAGCTCGGGCGACAGGAACACGGCGCTCACCAGCGACGGGTCCGCCACGGACTCGCCCTCCGCCGCGCCCAGCCTCCGCATGGGCGGCAATGCGTGGCGGCCGAGATAATGGTGTCCCTCGACGGCCGCGCATTCCCGGTGGATGGCCGTGATCTTCCCATAGATGGATTCGAGCGCATCGGGGGCGACCTGGCTGTCGCGGTGGACCACGTAGTGGAACGGGAGCGACGTCTTGAGATCGACCTTCGCCTCCAGCCAACGCTCGAGCAGCGGCGCGAAGCGGAAGGCGCCCCGCGACATGATCCGTGCCGTCTCGAGGGACCGGTCGTTGGCGAAGACGAACCCCAGATGGACCTTGCCCTCGTTGTTGAGCGAGGCCTGGGAGAGGCATTCCGCGCGCTTCTCGAACAGCTCGACGCGGAAGCCGCGCATGGCGAGTTCGATCGCCAGGCCCGCCCCCTGAAGGCCTGCGCCGACGATCGCGATGGTGGGCGCCTTCCTGTCAACCACTGGTGTCTTTCACGCCTTTCCGGTGCCCTGGCTGTCCCGTCGCGGCTGGATGGACCGCGCCATCGGGCGGCAATGGCCGGCTCTCCCGAATCGGCCGCCCGCCACCGCTCCGGATATCGGGATCGATTATAGGGACCAACCGTGGTTGACAAGAGGGAGGCGAGGCACCGGGTGGTGGGGGTCGCGTGCATGCGTGTCGATCTTACTGATATTATAGGCTTCAGGCTGCGGGAAATGGTCGCGTCGCGCGCTCGGGCGGCAAGGGGCCGTTTCGATGAATAGCTAGGTAGCGAGGTAGCGAGGTAGCGAGGGAGGGTGTTTCATGAAGGTATTGCGTTTTGATGATGATCGCATCGGCGTCCTGAGGGGCGAAAAGACGGTCGTCGACGTCAGCGACCTCATCAGCCACCGCGCCGAGCGCGGGCCCCAGCGGGTGATAGAGGAGCTGATCGGCCGCTTCGATGCCTACAAGCCCCGGATCGAGGATATCGCCGCCAGGGCCGAGGGCGTTCCCCTCTCCGGCGTGCGCCTGCTGGCGCCGGTGCCGCGGCCGAGCCGCTGCCTCGCCGCATTCGTGAATTATCTCGACGACCCGAAGCGCACCAAGGAAACCCTGCCCAACGAGTTCTTCCACAAGGCGCCCGAGCTGGTCGGTCCCGGCGGCACGATCGAGCTCCCCGACGTCGACAGGATCGCGGTATTCCACGCCGAGGCCGAGCTCGCCTACGTCATCGGGCGCCACGCCAAGCACGTCTCCGAGGCCGACGCCATGGACCACGTGTTCGGCTACGTCCCCTTCTTCGACATCTCGGCGCGCGGCCTC
>DASWKZ010000137.1:0-1535 GCA_036396355.1 Alphaproteobacteria bacterium | reverse complement strand
GCCGCCCTCGACCTCGGCCGCCCGCGGCGGCGGGTTGCCGGCGCGGAAGTTGCGCGACACGGTCTTGGCCACCAGCGCGCCCAGGCGGTTGATGTCGATGACGCTGGCGTATTCGGTGGAGAATGCGCCGGACGCGGGCATGACCGGGTTCCGGAGCTCCACGGCGCCGATCCTGACGGAGATATCTACCATCCCAGCGCCTCCTGCAGGTCGAAGACCGGTCCCTCGACGCAGACGCGGCGCAGCACCCGCTCGCCGCCCACCTCGAAGGTCTTGATGCAGACGTAGCAGGGCCCGAGGCCGCAGGCCATCACCTGCTCCATGGCGATCTGGCCGGGGATCCCGAACTCCCGGCCCAGGCGCTTCATCAGCTGGAACAGGCGATTGGCCCCGCAGGTATAGAAGGCATCGGCCCTCCCCTCGGCGATCAGGCCGCGGAGGATCGCCTCGACCCTGTGGATATCGCTGCTGCCGTCGTCATCGGTCACCGGGACGATGGTGGCGCCGATCGCCTCGAAGCGTTCGCGCGACAGAAGGTATTCGGGAGTGCGCGCGCTGAGGATGGCGGTGACGCCGACGCCGTGCTCGCCGGCGAGCTGGGAGATCGGCGCCAGGGTCGCGAGCCCCACGCCCCGCCCGAGCACCACGATGTTCTTCCACGACGCTTCCAGCGAGAACCCGACGCCGAGGGGGCCGACAATGTTGCATTTCTCGCCCGCCTCGAGGGTGGCGAGGCCGTGGGTGCCGCGGCCGACGCATTTGTAAAGGAACTCCAGCCGCGCGTTCCCGCGGTCGATGGCATAGACGCTCTGGGGGCGGCGGAACCACAGGTCCCCCTCGTCCGGAGACGGGCAGAGGATGTGGAAGAACTGGCCCGGGCGCACCGACAGCGCCTTGGCGGACGCCGACACCACGAGGTGCTTGTACTCGTCGTTGACCCAGTCGTGGGAAAGCACGGTCGTCAGCGTCTCCTCGACCGGGGTATGGGCCGGGAAGTCGGCCTCGGCGCTGGCACCGACCACGAAGGGCCGGGAGGCGTACTCGTAGTCCTGCATGGCCGGACGTGTCTCGATCCTGTGGATGCCAGAAGTCGGGACGGATTTAACCACGCGCTCGTACCAAAAAAAAGAATTATCTCATTTTTCTTACACCCGGCGGCGGGCCAACGGACTCAGGGCCGGTGCCGGGCCAGCAGGTCGCGCATGAACGCCGCGCCCGCGGCGCCTTTGGCGGCGCGCCGCCACATGTCGCGGGCCGCCTCCTCGTGGAGGGCCAGCGCCTCGGGCGCCGAGGTGATCATGGCGATGCCGCCCAGCACGTTGGGCTGCTCGCCAAGGCGGAACGGGCTCAGCGCCAGCACCTTGCGGTCGCGCTGGCGGAAGATCTGGAAGCTGGCATGGGGCAGGGTGCCCGGCACGATCCCGATCTGGACGCCGATGGGCTCGTCCTCCATGAGGCGGGCGAGGTGCTCGGCCTCGGCGCGGGCGCGGGCGCGGCGCTCGCCGCGGACCGCCTCGGGCAGGTCGGGCCGGCCC
>DASWKZ010000136.1:0-4398 GCA_036396355.1 Alphaproteobacteria bacterium | reverse complement strand
CCCGATTCGCCCGTGTTCGGGGACCATGAAGGGAAATGGCCTAATCCTTACTCGATTTCGGACCCTCGACCGGACGAGGTTAGAAACCAAAAACTCCTCAGCAACGCTTCGTGCCGTTCGACGCTCTCACGCTTCCGCACTCATCGCCGCAGGGCCGGACATCGTTTCGGTGAGCCGGCGAGCAGGCCGTCCGAGCCCTGCCCTGACCCCGTACGGACTTTGAGAACGGTAGTCTTCTAAGGAGATGCTGGCGACCCCAACGGGATTCGAACCCGTGTTGCCACCTTGAAAGGGTGGAGTCCTAGGCCTCTAGACGATGGGGTCGGGCCCGCCCGGGGCTGCGCGGCGCCGGGACATGGGGCGATGCCTTACGAGGGTTGGGGGCCGAAATCAAGCCGATTCGCGGGAAAGGGCGTCCCGCGTCCGTCACGCCTACGCCGCGGGCGCGGCGTCGTCGATCAGCAACTGCACGCCGCGCCGCCCCATCCAATCGTCGATCCGGAGCTTGCCGGCGAGGTGCACCGGCAGGCCCCCCGCCTCCATCAGCGCGCGGCCCAGGGGCTCGCCGGCGGCGCGGAAGGCGATGGCCTTGAGGCGGCGCCCGTCGCCACCGGCCGCGAACAGGCGCACGTGGTCCTCGCCGACCACGTCGGCGCGGCCGATGCGCACCGCCGGGATCACGAAGCGCGGCTCGGCATTGCCGTTGCCGAACGGCGCCAGCGCCGCCAGGCGCTCCACCAGCTCCGGGGTCGCGGCGCCGGCGGCGAGCGCGCCGTCGAGGTAGAGGGTGCGGCCCAGCTCCTCGCCGGCCTCGGCGCGCTGGGCGGCGACGGCCTCCTCGAGGAAGGCCCTGAGCGCGTCGATCCCCGCCCGCGCCACGGTGAATCCGGCGGCCATGGCGTGCCCGCCGCCGTTGATCAGCAGGCCCTTCTGGCGGGCGGCGATGACCGCGGCGCCGAGGTCGATGCCGCGCACCGAGCGGCCCGAGCCGCGGGCGGCCTCGCCGTCGATGGCGGCGACGCAGACCGGGCGGCGGAAGCGCTCGCCCAGGCGCGAGGCGACGATGCCGATGACGCCGGGATGCCAGCCCTCGCCGGCCACGAACAGGAGCGCGCGCCCGGCCCCGCCCTCGGCCTCTGCCTGCGCCAGGGCCTCGGTGAGCACCCGGGCCTCGATGCCGCGGCGCTCGGTGTTATAGGCATCGAGCTCGCGGGCCAGCGCCCGGGCCTCGTCGTCGTCGTCGGTGGCGAGCAGCCTGGCGCCGAGCCCGGGCCGTCCCACCCGGCCGCCTGCGTTGATGCGGGGGCCCAGGAGAAACCCCAGGTGCCACGCCTCGGGCCGGCTCTCGAGGCGGGCGACGTCGGCGAGCGCCCGCAGGCCCGCATTGGCGCGCCCCGCCATGACCTTGAGCCCTTGCGCCACCAGGGCGCGGTTGACGCCGGTGAGCTTGACCTGGTCGCAGACGGTCCCGAGCGCCACCAGGTCGAGCCAACCCATGAGATCCGGCTCCGGGCGCGCGCGGTAGACGCCGCGACGCCGCAACTCCCGGTTGACGGCGACCACCAGCAGGAAGGCGACGCCGACGGCGGCGAGCTGGCGATGGGGGCTTGCCTCGTCGAGGCGGTTGGGGTTGACCACGGCGAAGGCCTCGGGCAGGCGCGGCTCGGCCATGTGGTGATCGACCACGATGACGTCGAGCCCGGCGGCGCGGCCCTCGGCCAGCGCCTCATGCGCCGTGACGCCGCAATCCACGGTGACGACCACTTTTGCCCCGGCCTTAGCCAGCGCCCTGAGCGCCGGGGCATTGGGGCCGTAACCCTCCTTCATGCGGTCGGGGATGTAGACCTCGATCGCGGTGCCCAGCGCCCGGAAGAAGCGGGTGAGCAGCGCCGCCGAGGTGGCGCCGTCGACGTCGTAGTCGCCGAACACGGCGATGCCCTCGCCCGCGGCCACCGCGTCGGCGATGCGCCCCGCCGCGCGCTCCATGTCGAGCAGGTGACCCGGGTCGGGCAGTTGGGCGCGCAGGCTGGGGTTGAGGAAGGCCTCGGCGTCGTCGGGGCCGATGCCGCGCCCGGCCAGCGCCCGGGCCAGCAACTCCGGGACGTCGAGCCGCTGGGCCAGCGTCAGCGCCAGGCGCGCGTCCTCGAGCCGCGGGCGCCAGGCCAGGCCGCTGAAGGACCGCTCCAGCGCCAGCGCGCTCCCCTCCGCCGCCACCATCACGGCGCCCAGGCCTCCCCGTCGCCGGGGATAGACCAAGTCCCACGGGGGGGCCATGCCATCCGGTGGAAAGGAATGACCGGACGCGAGAGGTCGAAGGCCGGTCCCTGTCTCCAACCGTCATGCCCCGCTTTATGCGGGGCATCCATACCACCTCTCTTCCGGCATCCGGCAAATGGATGCCCCGGACGTGAAGCTTGTCCTCGGGCCGGCCTTCGGCCGGGCCCGGGGGCCGGGGCATGACGATTGTCTGGGAGGAAGCGCGAACCCTGCATCGATAGGTCCTGGCGGTGGGCCATGGCGCCTAGCGGTCCATGGGCTCGAAGCCGGACTTGATCTCGAAGTTGTGCTCGGTCTGGATGCGGCGCACGGTCCCGGTCTTCGAGCGCATGATGATGGAATGGGTGACCGCCCGGTGGGCGAACCGGCGCACGCCGTCGAGCATGGCGCCGTCGGTGACGCCGGTGGCCGCGAACATGACGTTGCCCGAGGCCAGATCGTCGAGCTCGTACTTGCGGTCGAAGTCGTTGATGCCCCAGCGCGCGCCGCGCTTGCGCTCGTCGTCGTTGCGGAACAGCAGCCGGCCCTGCATGAAGCCGCCGATGCAGCGCAGCGCCGCCGCCGCCAGCACGCCCTCGGGCGCGCCGCCCGAGCCGCAATAGATATCGACGCCGCTCGCTTCCTCGGAGGTCGCGATCACGCCCGAGACGTCGCCGTCGGAGATCAGCATGATGCGGGCGCCGGCGGCGCGCACCTGCTTGATGAGCTCCTCGTGGCGCGGCCGGTCGAGGATGCAGACCAGCAGGTCCGAGATGTCCTTCTTCTTGGCCTTGGACAGTTCCTTGAGGTTCTTGGCCGGTGTCTCGTCGAGGTCCACCACATGGTCGGGCAGGCCGCCGCCGACGGCGATCTTGTCCATGTAGACGTCCGGTGCGTTGAGGAAGCCCCCCTCCTCGGCCATGGCGATGACCGCGAGCGCGTTGTTGCCGCCCTTGGCGGTGATGGTGGTGCCTTCCAGGGGATCGAGGGCGATGTCGATGCGAGGCCCGCCGCGCCCCACCTTCTCGCCGATATAGAGCATGGGCGCCTCGTCCCGCTCGCCCTCGCCGATCACGACCGTGCCCTCGATCTCGAGGCCGTTGAGGGCGTTGCGCATGGCGTCCACCGCCGCCTGGTCGGCGGCCTTCTCGTCGCCGCGCCCCATCAGGCGCGAGGCGCTGAGCGCCGCCGCCTCGGTCACCCGCACCGCCTCCAGCGCGAGGTTGCGATCCATCGTCTCGGCCATGGCCTCCCTCCCTGATCCGGTCGCTCAGCGATGGACCCCGGCGGGTCCGGAAACCCCATTATAGATGGATTGCGGCAGACCGGTTAAAACGCTTCGATGCGGATCATCCGGGGCGGCGCCAGCATGCTGTCGAGGGCGGCGATACGTCTAAGCGCGCCGGCCATGGCGGCCTCCTCGGTCTCGTGGGTGACGAGGACCACCGGCACCGGCTCGCCCGGTGCGCGGCCCCGCTGCAGCATGGATTCGAGGGAGATCGAGCGGTCGCGGAAGGCGGCGGTGACGTCGGCCATGACGCCGGGCTCGTCGCGCACGGTGAGGCAGATGTAGTAGGCGCCGAAATGCCGCCGCATGGGCGCGGGCCGCGCCTTGGCGAGGCTGCGCGCCGCGACCGCGAAGGTCGGCACCCGCACGCCGCGGGCGACGTCGACGAGATCCGCCACCACCGCCGAGGCCGTGGGCCCGCCGCCGGCGCCCTGGCCCTCGTAGACGCTGGTGCCGACGAAGTCGCCCTCGGCGACCACGGCGTTGAAAGCGCCGGGGACGTGGGCGATGGGCGCCCGCTCGGGCACCAGGCAGGGATGGACGCGCTGCTCGACCCCGTGCTCGGTGCGGCGCGCGATGCCCAGCAGCTTGATGCGGTAGCCGAGCTCGTCGGCGAAGCGGATGTCGTCGGCGGTGACGGCGCGGATGCCCTCGGTATGCACGGCGCCGAAGTTCACCTCGCAGGCGAAGGCGACCGCCGTGAGGATGGCCAGCTTGTGGGCGCTGTCGATGCCGTCCACGTCGAAGCGGGGGTCGGCCTCGGCGTAGCCCAGGGCCTGGGCCTCGGTCAGCACGTCGTCGAATTCGCGGCCCGAATCGCGCATGGTGGTGAGGATGTAGTTGCAGGTGCCGTT
>DASWKZ010000135.1:0-17849 GCA_036396355.1 Alphaproteobacteria bacterium | reverse complement strand
TCCAGTCCATGTCGCCGTGATGGCCCTCGGCGACGTAGGCCGAAAGCGCCTCGGTCCCGTCGGGGGCGTCGCCGGCGCGGGCGAATCCCACCGCCTCGAAGCCGAGGCCCAGGGCCCTCGACCGGATGGCTTCCCTGACCGTGCGCATGGAACCGGGACTCCGACCTCTCCTCACAGCCCGAACTCTAGAATTAAGGCGCCGACCGCGCCGCGCAAGGCCGCGCAGGGGGCGGAACAGTTGGAAGTCTAATGTTTTCCGAATAGAATGGTTTGGATGCTAATGGTCCGCGCGGGCGGGGGCAAGGCGGACGGCGGTGGACGAGGATCAGTCGGCGATGAGCGAAACATTCGATCTCGTGCCCGAGGCCGAGGCGGCGGCGGCCGCGGCGGCGGCCGGGAAGGACGTGGACTTCGATTCCGGGACCAGCATCGGCTACCTCCTGCGCGACACCTACCGCGCCTTCACCCGCGTGCTGCAGGCCCGCATCGCCGCCCACGGGGTCACCATCGGCCAGTGGTACTTCCTGCGGGTGCTGTGGGAGGAGGACGGGCTGACCCAGCGCGAGCTCAGCCAGCGGGTGGGGATGATGGAGCCGACCACGGTCACGGCGCTGAACGGCATGGAGAAGCGCGGCTACGTGCGCCGCGTGCGCAACACAACGGACAAGCGCAAGGTCAACATCTTCCTGACGGAACGCGGCCGGGCGTTGCGCAACGTTTTGCTGCCCCACGCCATCGACGTCAACGTGCGCGCCGCCGCCGGCCTCCTGCCGGCCGAGGTGGAGACGGTGCGCCGGGCGCTCCACGCCATGAAGCGGAACCTGGGGGCGCTGGCGCCGTGAGGCGCGGGCCCGGCCACCACACCAAGGGGAGAAGCCCATGACCACCGCCGTCGCGGGATCCAATCTCGACGCCTCCATCACCGGCCTGCGCGTGCAGCTCGCGGCGCTGACGCGGCTCCTGCACAAGGAGGGGATCCTCACCTATTCCGGGCACGCCAGCGTGCGCCTGCCGGGGCGCGAGGCGTTCCTGATCCAGTCCATGAACGACAGCCGCGCCGGCATCGCGCCCGAGGCGCTGCTGGTCTGCGACCTCGACTGCAAGGTGCTGGAGGGACCCGCCGGGCACCGGCCCCCGCGCGAGACGTTCATCCACGCCGAGATCCTGCGCGCGCGCCCCGACATCGACACCGTGGTCCACACGCACTCGGAGCTCGCCGCCATGTTCACCATGCTGGAGGGGATCGAGCTCGTTCTCATGAAGAGCCACGCCCACCGCTGGGCCTCGGGGGTGCCCACCCACGCCGACCCCACCCACATCAAGACCCCGCGCCAGGGCCGCGAGCTGGCGGCGACCCTGGGCCCGCACAACGGCGCCCTCATGCGCGCCCATGGCGGCGTGCTGGTGGCGGAATCCCTGCCGGCGCTGCTGGTGGACGCGGTCCATTTCGAGGAGAACGCCAAGGCCCACTACCAGGCCGCCACCATCGGCAAGGTCAAGCCGCTCACGCGCGCCGAGCTCGAGCTGCTGGCCACCACCAACGACAACCGCGCCCAGCACTGCTACAAGCTGTGGAGCCATTACGTGGGCATGGGCTTCGAGGACGGCACGCTGCCCCGGGACTGGAACCGGCACCTGTGGGACAGCGTCGATCCCGACGCGCCGGCCTGAGCGCGCAAGGCGCGGAGGAAGAAAGAAGAGAGGGAAGCCGTGACCGAAATCCCGCCGACCCGCCCCAGCCTCGACCTCACCGACCGGGTGATCATCGTCACCGGCGGCGCCACCGGCATCGGCAAGGTCTACTCCCAGCGCCTGGCCGAGGCCGGCGCCCGCGTGGTCATCGCCGACATCGTGGACGAGGCCAACCACGCGCTGGCCAGGGAGATCGCCGGGAACGGCGGCGCCGCCATGGCCCGGACCACCGACGTCTCCGATCCCGCCCAGACCGAGGCCATGGCCAGGGCGGCGGCCGAGCGCTGGGGGCGCATCGACGGGCTCATCAACAACGCCTCCCTGATGGCGGCACTGGGGCGCAAGCCGTGGCACGAGATCCCGCCCGAGGAGTGGGACCGGGTGATGGCGGTCAACACCAAGGGCGTGTTCCTGTGCTGCCTCGCGGTCTATCCCTACATGAAGCGCCAGGGCGGCGGGAAGATCGTCAACATCTCGTCCTCGCGCGTGTGGGAGGGCGGCAAGTGGCGGTTGCACTACTCGGCCTCCAAGGGCGCGGTGGTGGTGCTCACGCGCGCGCTGGCCCGCGAGGTGGGCGAGGACAACATCTGCGTCAACTCGGTGAGCCCCGGCTTCACCCTGTCCGAGACCCAGCTCGCCACCAGCTCCAACGAGCACATGGCGGCGCGCCGGAATTCCGACAAGTGCCTGCAGCGCGACCAGGTGCCCGACGACCTGGTGGGGGCGGTGATGTTCCTGCTGTCGGACGCCTCCAACTACATCACCGGCCAGACCATCAACGTCGACGGCGGCCGCTCCATGCATTGAGAGGGAGGGCCTTGACCGCCGCCCGCGATCCTGCGCTTTGTGCGGGATTGAATCACGCGGATCGGGAGGAGCCCATGGCATGAAAGCCCAACTACCGCTTCGAGAAGCTGGAGCGCGAGCGCAAGAAGGCGGCCAAGAAGGCCGCCAAGGAGCAGGCCAAGAAGGAGGCCGCCGAGATCCGGAAGGGCGAGGTCCCGGCCGATTCCTTGGAAAGATAGGGCCGTGCCGCGCCCCGGGAAGGGCCGCCGATTGACGGTGGCGCGCCGGCGCGATTATACTTAGATATCTCATAAATCTTCGGACGTTAGGCGGGGTTGCGAGCGATGGCCATCCAGATCGCCGAATTTCCCGAGGTGCCCGCCGATCCCGGCCGGCGCGAGGCCTTCGGGGGCCTCGACGTGATCTGGCACGACCCGTGCGGGGTCGAGGTGCTCAACGCCGACCTGTCGCGTCCGGTGGACGAGGCCGCCCGCCGCGCCGTCCTCGAGGTCTGGCACCGGGGGCTCGTCATCGTGTTCCGCGGGCAACGGTTGAGCGCCGAGGACCAGCTCCGCTTCGGGCGGTCCATCGGCGAGCTCGCCCGCATCCACACCGGCCAGTTCTCGGGCGAGGACCCGGCCATCATGTACATCTCCAACGTCAGGGAGAACGGCGAGTACGTGCACGCCCTGCCGGTGGGCGAGATGATGTTCCATATCGACCAGTGCTACACCGAGCGCCCGGCCAAGGCGACCATCCTCTACGCCATGAAGATCCCGAGGACGGGCGGCAACACGCTGTTCTGCGATCTCTACAGCGCCTACGAGACGCTGGACGCCGGGACCAGGGAGCGGATCGGGTCGCTGCGCGCGCTCCACGTCTACGACTACGACGCCGGCGCCACCCATACCGCGGCCGAGGTCTCGGCCGACGCGCCGCGCTTCGTGCATCCCGTCGTGCGCACCCATCCCGCCACCGGGCGCAAGGCCCTGTTCGTCAACCGGCTGATGACCCGCGAGATCGTGGACCTTCCGCCCGAGGAGGGCCGCGCGCTGCTGGAGAGGCTGTTCGACCACATGGAGAACCCGGCCTTCGTCTACGAGCACCGCTGGCGCCTCGGCGACCTCCTGATGTGGGACAACCGCTGCACGGCCCACGCCCGGCGCGATTTCGACCCCGCCGAGCCCAGGCTCATGCGCCGCCTCACGGTGCTGGGCGAGAAACCGGTGTAGGGAGGGTCCGCCGCGCCACTCCGGGTCGCGGGATGCCGGTCTCCCCGCTTCAGTCGTGAAGGCCGCCGTACCTGCTGCGGAAGTAGAGGAGGGGGGCGCCGTCGGCGATGCGGGTGCTCACCGCCTCGCCGATGACGATGACGTGGTCGCCCGCCTCGTGGGTTTCCCGCACCCGGAACTCGGCCGCCGCGAGCCCGCCCTCGATGAGCGGGACCCCCAGGCTCCCTCTCGCGACGGCGAGGTCGGCGAACTTGTCGTTGCCCTTTCTGGCGAAGACCGTGGAGACGTCATCCTGGTCCCGGGCGAGGATGTTGAGGGCGAAGACCCCGCTCTCGATGAGCGCCGTGAGCGTTGCCGAGTCCTTGTCGACGCAGGCCAGGAACAGGGGCGGATCCAGGCACACGCAAGTCACCGCGTTCATGGTGAGCCCGTAATCCTGCCCGTTGCCGTCGGTGGTGGTGAGCACGGTCACCCCCGTGGCGAAGCTGCCGGCGAAGGCCCGCAGATCGGCGGGCCCAACGGGGGGCCTGTGGTCGGGATCGGTGCTCACGCGTCCTCCCTCAGGAATCCTATGACGGCGGCGTTGAACTCGTCGGCGCACTCGATATTGCCCATATGGGCGGCATTTTGAAAGACATGGAGGACGGCCCCCGGAATCTCCGCGGCCAGCGCCTCCCCGTAGCCGGGATTCCTGAGGGGATCGCGCGCTCCGGCCATGATCAGGGTGGGCACGCGGATGCGCGAATAATCCAGCGCCTCGCGCTCCGACGGCGCGCGCGCCTCGCGGAAGGGGGCGCGGAACCGCGCCGCCGAGGTCGCCTCCCACGCGCCGGGCAATCGGGCCATCTCCTGGCGGCGGTCGATATAGGCCTCGTCGGCCGCCCAGCTCGGGTCCACGAACATGATCTCGACGATGCGGCGCATGTGCTCGCGGCTGCCGTCGTAGGAATTCAGCACCTTGCGCTCGGCGTTGTCGGGCGCGTAGCCGCCGCCGGAGCAGCTGACCACCTTGCGGATGGGCCAGTCGGGGGCGTCGCGGGCGGCGACCGTCAGGGAGAGGCCCCCGGACATGGACGAGCCCACCACGTAGGCATCCGTCACCTCCATCACCTCGAGGAAGCGCCGGATATGGGCGATGCGCCGGTCGAACTGGCCGCGGAAGTCGAACAGCTTGTCGGTCCGGCCGAACCCCAGGTGGTCGGGCGCCAGCACGTGGAAATGCGCGCCCAGGGCCTCGAGGTTGTATTCCCAGGAGAACTCGGCGGCGCCGCCATACTCGGCCGAATGGAGGAGCAGCACGGTCGGCCCGCCGCCGCGCCTGCCGGCCTCGAGATAGTGGGTGCGGATGCCATCGAAGGTGACGAACCTGCCGGCGCCCATGGCCTCACGCGCTCTTCCTGGCGCTTGCGCCGCCGCCGGCGCGGCCGAGACCGTGGATGCGCGGCAGGACCTCGCGGGCGAACAGGGTCATGGAGCGCACCGTCTCCTCGTGGCTCAGGAACCCCGCCTGCTGCATCACCAGGAGATGGCCGAAGCCGCCGACGTTGTCGTGGAACCGTTCGATCTGCGCGGCGACTTGGTCGGGGGTGCCGGCCATGACGATCCCCTTCTCGATGAAGAAGTCCATGCCCATGCGGCGGATCGCGGCGGTGCGCCCGGCGAACTCGCCCTTGAGCGCGCGCACGTTGGTCTCGACCGGGACGTAGCCCGGCGGGTTGCGGAACTGGGGCGCGACCTTGGAGCGGATGAACCAGGCGAGCTTCTCGGCGCCGGCCCGCGCCTCCGCCTCGCTCGTCCCCGTGAACACCAGCGGCATGAAGGCGAGCCGGGCGGTGGCGGCTTCGGGCCCGTCGGGCGCGGCGGCGCGATAGGCGTCGAACAAGGCGCGGACCCGCTCGAAGGGCTGGAGGAAGCTCGCGAAATGGAATTGGCGCCGCGCCGCCTCCGCCACCTGGGGCGACAGCGTCGAGCCCGTGGTCCACACCGGGGGATGGGGCTGCTGGTAGGGCCGCGGCCAGATGTTGACCTGGCGCTTGTGCCAGAACCTGCCCTCGAAGCCGAAGGGGCCGTCATGGCGGGTCCAGGCGGCGAGGATCAGGTCGATCCCCTCCCACAGCCGCTCGGCGGTCTGGGCGGGGTTGGTGGTGGCGCAGAAGATTTCGTAGGGCACGCCGCGCACGAAGCCGCAGTCCAGCCGGCCCCGCGAGATCACGTCCACCATCGCCATCTCCTCGGCGATGCGCACCGGATCGGCGCGGTTGGCGACCGGATTGCCCAGCACCAGGATGCGGCCCCGGCGCGTCTGGCGCGCCAGCACCGCCGCCATCAGGGGCACCGCCGCATCGAGGCAGGTGGGGGTCTGGTGATGCTCGTTGAGCATCAGGTGGAAGCCCAATTCGTCGGCGATCACGTATTCGTCGAGGTAGCGCCGGTAGAGGTCGGCCCCGATCCCCGGATCGAAGTGCCGGCTGGGCAGGTTGACCCGATCGGATTCGTAAGACTCCTGGGGCGGGAGATGCGGGTAGGGCATCTCCGTGAAGTGGTAGACCTCCATGACGCGGCCGCGCCTCTTGCCGGGACCGCGGCGCCTATTCCGCGGCAGCGCCCTTCTTCGCCGGGCGGAACGCGAATTCCTCGCGGACCCGCGGATAGACCTCCTTGGCGAACAGCGTCATGCTCTTCACCGTCTCCTCGTGGCTCATGAAGCCCGCCTGCTGCATCATCAGCAGCTGGCCGAAGCCGCCGACGTGCCCGTAGAAGCGCTTGATCTGCTCGAACACCTGGTCGGGGGTGCCGTAGATCATGACTCCCTGCTCACGGAGATAGTCGAGCCCGCGGGTGCGCACCGCGTCGGTGCGGCCGGAATACTTGCCCTTGAGGGCCTGGACGTTGAAGGAGACCGGGACGTAGCCCGGCGGGTTGCGGAACTGGGGCTCGGTCTTGGCGTGCAGGTACCAGCTGAGCCTCTGGGCGAACCCTTCCGCCTCCTCCTCGGTGTCGCCGGTGGCCACCAGCGGCATGTAGGCGATATGGCGGCGCACCTCCTCCGGGTCGTCGTAGATCGAGGACTCGCGATAGGCGTCGAACATGTCCCGGACCTTCTCGTGGGGCTGGAGGAACATGGCGAAAGTGAAGCCGCGCCGCGCCACCTCCCGGATGTTCTCCTTGTCCGACGAGCCCGTGATCCACACCGGCGGGTGGGGCTGCTGGTAGGGGCGCGGCCAGATGTTGACCTGCCGCTTGTGCCAGAACTTGCCCTCGAAATTGAAGGGGCCGTCATGGGTGGTCCAGGCCTTGATGCAGAGGTCGATGCCTTCCCACAACCGCTCCAGGGTCTGGGTCGGATTGGAGTTGGCGGCGAAGGTCTCGTAGGGCACGCCGCGCACGAACCCGGAATCGAGCCGCCCGCGGGAGATGACGTCGATCATGGCCATCTCCTCGGCGATGCGGACCGGATCCTGGCGGTTCGCCATGGGGTTGCCGAGGATGCAGATGCGCGCGTTCCTGGTCTCGCGGGCGAGGATCGCCGCCGCCAGCGGCGCCGCCACGTCGGTGCAGGTCGCGGTCTGGTGGTGCTCGTTGAGCATGATGTTGAGGCCGAGCTCGTCGGCGATGACGTGCTCGTCCAGATAGCGCTGATAGAGGTCGGCGCCGATCCTGGGATCGTAATGCTTGTTGGGCAGGTTCACCCGGATCGAGCTGACCGTGTCGAGATCCGGGAGATGGGGATAGGGCATCTCGGTGAAGTGCCAGGCATACATGATCGGGTCTCCTCCCTCCTCAGGCCGCGGACCTGGCTTCCGCCAGGAAGTCGTCGAGCAGCTTCATGAAGGCGTCGGGCTGCTCCAGATGGGGGAAATGGCCGGCCCTGGCGATGGTCTCGAAGCGCGCGCCGGGAATCTCGGCGGCGAAGGCCTTGCCGTAATCGGGCGTCACGATCCCGTCGTTGGCGCCCCAGACGACCAGCGTCGGCACCGCGATGCGGTGCAACCGCGCCTTGAGCCGCGGGTTGTGGAGGTAGGGCGACCAGCAGAAGCGCGCGAAGGACTCGCGGTTGCGGGCGACGATCTCGAGTCTGTCGTCGGGCATCTGGGTGTAGTCGATCCTGCCGTTCTCGGGGTCGGCGTATTTGAGCGCCAGCACCTTGTCGGCGGGCAGGTACCAGATGTCCTGGATATCGCGGTCGAACGGGCCTCCGACCTTGATTCCGTAGGGATCCACCAGCACCAGGCGGGCCATGTGGGCGCAGGTCTTGGTCCCCATCTCGGCCGCGATCCAGCCGCCGAGGGAAAAGCCCATCACGGTGGCGTCCGCGATCCCCAGCTCGTCGAAGAGGTCGAGCAGGACGTAGGACACATCGTCGACGGTCTCGATCCAGTTGGGCCGCCCGGACCGTCCGAATCCCGGCGGCGACGGCAGGATGACCTCGTGGGACCGCGCCAGCGCATCGACCAGGGGCGCCTCGCGCGTGAGCGCCTCCTCGTCGTAGAGAAGGACCAGCGGCGCCCCCTTGCCGCGGCGTTCGACCTCGATGTCGATGTCGAAAACCCGGTGGGTCTCGATGCGTCCCGTTACATCAGCCATGGAGTCGCGTTCTCCCGCGGTTTGCGGCCCGATGTCGCCGCATCGGGCCTCGTTCGTATTCTAAGAAACTCTATCGCCCCCGCGTCCGGGGCACAAGGGACGGCCCGGCGCCGGCGGCGCCAATCGTTCGCGAGTCCCGAAGATGGCGCGGCCCGGGCCTCACGCGGCCGGGATCGGTTCCTGGGCCACGAGGGTGATCCCGTAGCCGTCGAGCCCGACGATGTTGCGCCGCGTGTTGGTGAGCAGGATCATGTTGCGCACCCCGAGCTCGAGCAGGATCTGGGCGCCGACGCCGTACTGGCGCAGCTCCGAGATGGGCTTGGCGAGCGGCTTGCCTTCCCGCTCCTGCACGAAGCGCGAGATCGACGTGGGCGAGGTCTCGCGGATCACCACCACCACCCCGCGGCCCTTCTCGGCGATGATGCGCATGGCCGAATGGAGCTCGGTGGCCCGGTCGCGCTTCTCACCCGCCGCGAACTGGGTCTCCGTGGTGTCCCCCAGCACGTCGCCCAGGAGGTTGAGGGCGTGCATGCGCACATAGACGGGCTCGTTTCCCGACACGTCGCCCTTGGTCAGCGCCACGTGCTCGGCGTAATCGACGGTGTTGGCGAAGACGTGGAGGCGGAATGCGCCGCCGTAGCGGCTGTCGATGGTGGTCTCGGCGACTTTCTCGATCATCCTCTCGGCGCGGCGCCGATAGGCGATCAGGGCGGAGATGGACGCGACCCGGAGCCCGTGCTTTTGGGCGAACTTCAGGAGGTCCGGCAGCCGCGCCATGGTGCCGTCGTCGTTCATGATCTCGCAGACCACCCCCGACGGGTTGAGGCCGGCGAGCCGGGCGACGTCCACCGCGGCCTCGGTGTGCCCGGCCCGCACCAGCACGCCCCCGGGCTCGGCGATGAGCGGGAACACGTGGCCCGGGGAGACGATGTCCTCGCGGCCGCGATTGTGGTTGATGGCGACCGAGATGGTCTGGGCGCGGTCGGCCGCGGAAATCCCGGTGGTGACCCCCTCGCGCGCCTCGATGGAGACCGTGAAGGCGGTCTGGTGGCGCGACTGGTTCCGGGGAGTCATGAGCTGGAGGCCGAGCTGGTCCGCGCGCTCGGGCGTCAGCGCCAGGCAGATGAGGCCGCGGCCGTGCTTGGCCATGAAGTTGACGGCCTCGGCATCGGCCTTCTCGGCGGGGATCACCAGGTCGCCCTCGTTCTCCCGGTTCTCGTCGTCGACGAGGATGAACATGCGGCCGTTGCGGGCGTCCTCGATGACCTCGTCGATGGGCGATAGGGCTTGGGTCTCGGGCACGGGCCTTACCTCGCGGAGGGATCAAGGCCGCCGGCGGCGGGCCGGCGCGCGGGTCGGCAAGGTATCCCGGTCCCCGGGGTTGATCAAGGGCGGGCCGCCGGGCCTTGGCGGGCGCATCGGCGGGGGATAGACTGATGGAAACGCCGAAGGAAACCCGCGCCCATGTCGATCGCCGCCTCCATTTCCGTCACCCCCCTGTCGCCGGTCCTCGGGGGCCGGGTCGAGGGCGTCGACCTTAGGCGGCCGGTGGACGCCGAGACGGCGCGGGCGATCCGCGAGGCGTTCCTCGCCCGTCAGGTGCTGTGCTTCCCCCGCCAGCGGCTGTCGGCCGACGACCAGATCCGCTTCTGCGGCCTGTTCGGGCGCGCCGATTCCGACTACAAGCGGCCCGGCGGCATCGATTCGGGCTATTCCCGCGGCGTGATGCTGGTCTCCAACGTGCGCAAGGACGGCAAGCCCATCGGCAACCTGCCCGACGGCGACATGCAGTTCCACTCCGACGGCAGCCACCGCGAGTGCCCCTACCGCGCCACCACGCTCTATGCCATCCGCATCCCGTCCACCGGCGGCGATACCCTGTTCGCCAACCTCTATGCCGCCTATGACGCTCTCCCCGAGGCGACCCGCGCGCGGATCGAGGGGCTCAGGGTGCGCAACGTCTACCTGTTGGACGCCACCCACCGCGACGTGATGGACCGCACCGAGGCCGAGCGCCTGCGTTCGGCCAGCCACCCCGTCGCCCGCGTCCATGGCGAGACCGGGCGCAAGGCGCTCTACGTCAACCGCCTGATGTCGCGGGAGATCGAGGGCCTGCCGCCCGCCGAGGGCGAGGCGCTGCTGGCCGAGCTGATCGACGTGACCGAGCGCCCGGAGCTCGTCTACGCCCACCGCTGGACCCCGGGCGACCTGCTCATCTGGGACAACCGCTGCGTCAACCACGCCCGCACCGACTTCCCCGCCGACGAGATCCGGCTGCTGCGCCGCTACACCGTCTCCGAGGCCGCCTGAGGGATCCCGTCATCCGTCCCCCGGAACGACGCCCGGAACGACGAAGGGCGCCGCAAGGGCGCCCTTCGCGGAGACGGGGAGGCCGGCGGCTATCGCTTGGCCAGCGGCTCCTTGTACTTGCCGTAGAATTTGGCCAGCTTCCCGAGTTCCTTGGCCGCCTTCGGCCCGGACAGGGGATCGATGCTGGAGCCGGTCTTCTTCGCCCAATCCTGGATCTCCTTGTCGGCGAGCGCCTTGAGAAGGGCGTCGGACAGCGTCTTGGCGACGTCGGGCTTCATGCCCGGAGGGCCGCCGACATAGCGGTCGACGGTCAGGACCTCGAGCTCGGGATGGCCGACCTCCTTCGCCGTCGAGACGCCCGGCCAGGGGCTTTTGGGCTCGAACGAGAGGATGTTCTTGAGATCGCCGCCCTCGGCCCATTTGCCGGCGGAGACCGAATTGAACAGCGACAGGTGGGTGTCGCCCCGCACCATCGACAGCGAGACGTCGGACGAGCCCTTGTAGCCGGGCAGGAAGGTGATATCCAGGCCCATGGCCTCCGCCATGATCCGGCCGGCCACGTAGGAGCCCGAGTTCCAGTTGGTGATGGCGTATTTGAGCGGCTTGCCCTTCAGGTCCTTGACCGACGCGAAACCCGACTTGGCGCTCACCGCGAGGGCGTATTTGGAAGAGCCGAGGCGGCCGAGCCAGGTGAACCCGTCGATGTCGTAGGCGGTCTTCTCGCCGAGGATCTTGTCGAGCAGCATGCCTGGCATGTTGAAGATGCTGATGGCGTAGCCGTCCGGCTTCTCGCGGTAGAGGGTGGCCAGGGCCCTGCGCCCCCCGGTTCCGACGATGTTCTTGGGGACCACGTTCACCTTGTTGGGCAGGTACCTCTGCATCACCGGCGCGATCCTGCGCACGTAGGTGTCGAAGCCCCCGCCCGGGCTGTAGGGAATGATGAAGGCGATGTCCCTCTCGGGGAAGGCGGCCTGGCCCGCCCCCGGAAGTGTCATCGCGGCGGCGGCCACCACCGCCGCGCCGAGGCCACGCAATATTCTCATGATCGATCTCCCGAATGGATTTTCGTTACGGGCGGTTCCCCGCTCTCAATGGAATGACGCTTGTGCGTTCGTGTCACGCGCTCCACGGCTCCCACCCTACCCGATGGTTATGGAAATTCAAGGGCGGCCTCCGGCGCCGGGGTGGCGCCGTGGCCGGGCCCGGGCCGCGCCGCCCCTCGACGCGCGGGGATCACGAATAGAGCAAGGTGTCCACGAACCACTCCACGACGATGCCGCGGTAGAGCTCGTAGCTCAGGACCTGCTCGAACAGGAGCCAGATGAAGGCCAGCGTGAGGCCGCCGCCGTAGAGGGATGCGCGCACCGTCTTGCGGCCCCACAGCAGCATCCACAGGAACACGAACGAGGGCGCGGCGATCAGGAAGCCCAGCAGCCAGATCAGCACGACGCCGGCGGCCATGGCGAGGACCACCTTCGCCTCGCGCGGCACGCTGCGTCTCCCGACCTGGTCCTCCGACAGCACCGCCCCGAAGAACACGTTGATGGCGCGGGCCGGGCGGGTCTCGGTCAGGCTGACGATGTCGATCGCCGACAGCACGATGCCGGCATAGGCCACCATGACCGGGAAGAGCCGGACCGCGCCCCTGTACTCATAGGTCTCGTGCAGGAAGAACAGCAGGAACGCCATGATCCCCATGGCGAAATAGAAGGCGCCGTGGTTGCGGGGCCGGACCAGCGGGCGCAGGCCGGCCAGCGCGGCGGCCCAGCCGAGCGCCGCCGGGACCGCCAGCACGGTTCGGTGCGCGCCCTCCCAATACAGGGCCGCGAAGACGGCGGCGAGGCCGGCGAAGGCGATGGCCGCCGCCACCGTGGCGCGGGGGAGGGGCGCGCCGTTCATGCCGTGGCCGCCTTCCTTAGCGCCCGGCGCCGCCTGTAGACGCGGTACGACGGAATGAAGATGGTGATCACGCACATGACGATGAGGATGATCGAGACCGTGCGCGTGGTGAAGATGGCCCAGCTCCCGTCCGAGATGCCCATGGTCTGGAAGAAGCTGCGCTCGGTGATCTCGCCCAGCACCAGGGCGATGGTGAAGGTGATGCGCGGATAGTCGAAGCGGATCATCAGGTAGCCGATGATGGCGAAGGCGAACGCCACGATCA
Organism: Alphaproteobacteria bacterium; assembly: GCA_036396355.1. Lineage (GTDB taxonomy): Bacteria > Pseudomonadota > Alphaproteobacteria > SMXQ01 > SMXQ01 > DASWKZ01. Next base: position 5,081 of record DASWKZ010000135.1, on the reverse strand, counting down.
CATCGCTGAACGCGCCCTCCAGCGCGAAAGCGCCGACCAGCGCCACCACGGTCACGGTGGGGGCCAGGATATGGGCGTCGACCAGCGTCAGGTAGGCCATGGGCCTGGCCAGGGCGAGCACGATCAGGGTGGCGATGACGCAGGAGACGGTGAGGGTGAGCACCAGCGTGAACACCACGTCCTCGTGGTCGAACAGCAGCCGCGGGCCGGGCTCGAGCCCGTGCAGCACCATGGCGCCGAGGAACACCGCGGTCTCGGCGCTGCCGGGAATGCCGAAGGCCAGCGTCGGAATGAGGGAGCCGCCGTCCTTGGCGTTGTTGGCCGATTCGGGCGCGATCACGCCCTTGATGTTGCCCTTGCCGTAGGGGGGGTCGGCGTTGGGGTCGCGCTGGACCTGGGTCGAGTAGCTGAGGAAGGCGGCGACCGTCCCGCCCACCCCCGGCACGGCGCCGATGAAGGTGCCGATGCCCGATCCCACCAGCATCACCGACCAGTTGCGGAACACCGCCCGGATGCCGTCGGACATGCGGTGGATATTGACCGCGAGGGCGCTCTCGGCGATGGAGCCGCCCTTCACCGCGAGGTCGATCATCTGGGAGATGGCGAACAGGCCGATCAGCGCCGGCACCAGCTTGATTCCGTCCCACAGGTCGGTGACGCCGTAGGTGTAGCGCACGACGCCGGAGATGTAGTCGAATCCCACGAAGGCGCAGACGAACCCGAAGATCGCAGCGATGAGACCCTGCAGCATGCGGTCGCCGGTGGACACCGCGATGGCGCAGAGACCGAACACCGCCAGCAGGAAGAATTCCGGCGGCGAGAACAGCAGCACGATCTCCTTGGCGATGGGGATCACCAGGAGAAGCGTGAACACGCCGATCAGACCGCCCAGCGCCGAGGCCGTCGCGGCGGCGCCGATGGCCTCGCCGGCGCGGCCCTGCCGGGCCAGGGGGAAGCCGTCGAACATGGTGGCGGCATTGGGGGCGATGCCCGGCGTGTTCAGGAGGATCGCCGAGACCGAGCCGCCGGTGGAGGTGGCCGCCATCGAGCCGCCCATCAGCATGATGGCGTCGGCCTTGTCCATGCCGAAGGTGAGCGGGATCAGCAGCGCCAGCGCCGTGGTCCCGCCGAGCCCCGGGATGGCGCCGAACAGCAGCCCGACGCAGGTGCCGGCGACGAGGAAGGTCAATGAATTGATATTGAGGAGATGGAGCGAGGCGGTGCCCAGCGCCCCTCCGACCCAGCTGAAGACCTCGAGCATGCGTTATCCGCTTCGCCTCGCCTGTGCTCGCCGGCGGGCCCTCTCCCTGCCTCTTGCGTCTTGGGCGGTCTTCCCCTCCCGGGCCCGGCGCGACGCCCAAACTCTAGCGAAAACGCCCGCTCGCTCAAGTCTTTTGCAAGTCTTCCAGGGGAGTGCCCGGAATCCGGCGGCGTCGGGCCGGGGGCGGATTGACGGCCGCGGGGGATCGGTGTACCAAAACCCCAAAGCACGGGACCGACTGGGGAAGCGGGTCTCGATTCCCCGCCGCGATCATCACGCCGGCGCCCCGCATGGGGGCGCCGTTCGGCACGTGCGCGGTCCCACGAGGCCGAGGCCCCGAAACCAAGGAAACCAAGGGAGGACGTGAGCATCATGAAGAAGCCCCGCAAGGCCGCCGCGAGCGCCAAGGCGAGGTCGTTGCCCGCCATCGACAGGCCCGTGAAGGTCAAGGGCCACAACCGGCCCCAATACGCCTCCGACGCCATCGCCGACACCCTGCGCGGGCTCGGTTTCAAGTATGCCTTCCTCAATCCGGGCTCGAGCTACCGGGGGCTCCACGATTCCATCGTCAACTACCTCGGCAACCGCAATCCCCAGGCGGTGCTGTGCCCCCACGAGGACATCTGCGTCCACGCCGCCCAGGGCTACGCCAAGGCGGCCCGCAAACCGGCGCTGGCGATCCTCCATGACCTCGTCGGCCTGATGCACGGCACCATGGCCGTCTACAACAGCTATTGCGACCACCAGCCGGTGGTGGTGCTGGGCGGCTCCGGTCCCGCCGACCCCAAGCTGCGCCGGGGCATCGACTACCTGCATTCGGCCAATACCCAAGGCGAGCTGGTGCGCCCCTTCGTCAAGTGGGACGACGAAGCGGTGACCCCGGTGGGTGTCTGCGAATCCATCGCCCGCGCCGCCAAGATCGCCGACACCGCGCCCAAGGGGCCGGTCTACGTCTCGGTCGACGCCGGCATCCAGGAGACCAAGCTCACCGGGCCCATCGCCATTCCCGACGCCCGGCAGGCCTGCAACCAGGCGCCGCCGCCGCCGGGCGCCAACCCCGACGTGGTGGAGGAGGTCGCGGAGCTGCTGGTCAAGGCGAAGAACCCTGTGGTGACGGGCGGGCGCGTCATGTACCGGCCCGAGGCCACCAAGCCGCTGGTCGAGCTGGTCGAGCTGATCGGTGCCGCCTATGTGGAGGACCGCAACTGCACCTGCTTCCCGACGGCGCACCCGCAGAACCTCACCGGCGAGCGCGGGGTCGTCGCGGGGGCCGACGTGCTGCTGGCGGTGGACTCGCCCGACGTCACCATGGTGGTGGACGGCTATTCGACGCGGGTGCGCGGCGAGATCGGCGGCGGCGGTGCCGGCACCAAGGTCATCGACCTCGGCCAGAACGAGTACGCCGTCCGTTCGTGGTCCCGCGTCGGCGGCAAGGTGGCACCGACCTCGGTGCAGATGCTCTCGGACCCGGTGGTCGGCCTCAACCAGCTGATCGCCGCGGTGCGCTCGAAGCTCGGCCGCGCCAAGGGCAAGAGCGCCATCGAGGCGCGGCGCAAGCGCCACGCCAAGTCCCATGCCGCGCTCGCCCAACGCCAGCGCGACACCCTCAAGAAGCGCTGGAACGAGGCGCCGTTCTCGCCCCACCGCTTCGTCTACGAGCTCTACGAGGCGGTGCGCGCCAAGCCGTGGATGCTGACCGTGCGCGGGCACCGGGCCTGGCCCCAGGGCATCTGGCAGTTCGCCGTCGCCGGCGACAACATGGGCGTGTCGGGCGGCGGCGGCGTCGGCTACGGGCCCGGCGCCATGGTCGGCTCCTCCATCGCCGCCAACGAGCAGGGCCGCTTTCCGGTCGCCATCCTCGGCGACGGCGATTTCCTGATGCAGTCGGGCGCCCTGTGGACCGCGGTGCACATGCGGGTGCCGCTCTTGTGCGTCATCAACAACAACACCTCCTGGTTCAACGACGAGCAGCACCAGGGCGAGGTGGCCAAGATGCGCGGCCGCCCGCCCGAGAACGCCTGGATCGGCACCACCACCCGCGACCCCGAGGCGGATCTGGCCACCGTCGCGCGGGGCTACGGCGCCTGGGCCGAGGGGCCGGTGGCCGATCCCGACGCCTTCGCCCCGGCGCTCAGGCGCGCCATCCGCGAGGTCGAGGGCGGCGCCGTGGCCGTGCTCGACGTCCGCACCAGCCCGCGCTGATCCCCGTGCCCGCGCCGGGGCGGGCGGGACACCCTTGAATTCCGCCGTCCTTCGGAGGAGCATCCGGGGACGGGCGGACCAATGCGACGGGAGGCACCCATGTCCGACACAGCTGCAGCCAAGGAATCCAAGGAACTCAAGACCTACAAGATGCTCATCGGCGGCGAGTGGCGCGAGGCCAAGGGCGGCGCCACCTTCACCACCGTCAACCCGGCCACCGAGGAGCCCATCGCCAACCTCCCCCACGCCGGCGAGGACGACGTGGACGAGGCGGTGCGCGCCGCCAGGGAGGGGTTCAAGGAGTGGGGCTCCTTCATGTGGGCCAAGCGCGCCAAGATCATGCGCGAGTTCGCCGACCGCATGGACCAGCGCGCCGAGGAATTCGCCCGGATCGACGTGATGGACTCCGGCATGCCCATCAACGGCATGCGCGGGGACGCCCAGTCCGCCTCCGGCGAGGTGCGCTATTTCGCCGGCATCGCCTCGGAGCTCAAGGGCACCACCTTCGAATCGCCCGAGAACATCGTCTGCCTGTCGCGCCGCGAGCCCTACGGCGTGGTCGGGCGCATCATCCCCTTCAACCACCCCTACCGGTTCTGCGCCAAGGTCTCGCCCTGCATCGCGGCCGGCAACGCGGTGCTGCTCAAGCCGGCCGAGGCGACCTCGCTCTCGGCCTTCGGCTTCGCCGAGATGACGCTGGACCTGTTCCCCGACGGGGTGATCAACCTGGTGACCGGCCTCGGCCAGACCACCGGCGCCGCCATCGTCAAGCACCCGGACGTGCCGCGCATCGCGTTTACCGGCGGCGTGCCCACCGGCAAGGCCATCATGAAGGCGGCGTCCGACAACCTGAAGCGGTGTTCGCTGGAGCTCGGCGGCAAGAACCCGATGATCGTGTTCCCCGACGTCGACGTGGCCAAGGCCGCCAACGGCTGCATCCGCGGCATGAACCTGCCGCGCTCCATGGGCCAGAGCTGCCAGTCGAACTCCCGCGTCTTCGTCCACGAGAAGATCTACGACAAGTTCCTGGAAGCCCTGCTCAAGGGCCTCGCCGCGCTCAAGGTGGGCGATCCCACCCGCGACGACACCGACATGGGCGCGCTCGCCTACGAGGGCCACTACAAGCGGGTCATGGCCTTCATCGAATCGGGCAAGGAGGAGGGCGCCCGGCTCGCCTTCGGCGGCGCCCGGCCCAAGGGCATCAACAAGGGCTACTTCGTCGAGCCCACCGTCTTCACCGACGTCGCCGACGACATGAGGATCGCGAGGGAGGAGATCTTCGGGCCCGTCATCAGCGTCTTCAGGTGGTCGGACTGGGACGACGTCATCGCCCGGGCCAACGCCGTGCAGTACGGGCTCACCGCCAACATCTGGACCAACGACATCTCGCAGGCCTTCCGCACCGCCAAGGCGGTGCAGTCGGGGCTGGTCTGGATCAACGGCTCCGGTGGCCGCGTGCCGGGCTCGCCCTTCGGCGGCTACAAGGAGAGCGGCATGGGCAAGGAGGGCGACCTCTCGGACCTCCTGAGCTACACCCAGGAGAAGTGCATCCAGGCGATCCTGCCCAACTAGGCCGGGCGGTCAAGGGCGACGGGGCGCGCGGGAGACCCGCGCGCCC
>DASWKZ010000134.1:0-4167 GCA_036396355.1 Alphaproteobacteria bacterium | reverse complement strand
CTCGGGCAGGTTGTTCACCACGTCGGCCGCAGTGGGCTGCGGCGTGCCGCCGGGAGCGGACATGCGCATGTCGAGGGGGCCGTCGTGCTGGAAGGAGAAGCCGCGCTCGGGCCGGTCGAGCTGCAGCGAGGAGACGCCGAGGTCGAAGGCGACCCCGTCCACGGCGCCGCCGCCGCGGGCCTGGAGCAGCCGGTCCATGTCGCCGAAGCAGCCTTCGATCAGCCTGAGCCGGTTCGGATAGCGCTCGGCCAGGTCCCTGCCGCGGGCGATCGCCTCGGGGTCGCGGTCGATGGCCCAGACGGTACACTCGGCCGCTTCCAAGAGGGCGCGGCTGTAGCCGCCGGCGCCGAGGGTACCGTCGACGTAGATGGCGCCCTTGCGCGGCGCCAGAAGCTCGAGCACCTCGCGCAGCATGACCGGGACGTGCCCCGGTGCAGTCCCGGGCGCATTCCCGGGCGCATAGGCGGGCGCACGGGCCCCCTTTGCGGCAGGGCGCGCGCGGCTCATGAGCCGCCGCCGTCGGTGCGGCGCAGCCGCAGCGTCAGGTTGGGCGCCCGCTCGCGGGCCTCCGCCTTGCGGTCTTGCAGGGCGGCAGGCTCCCAGATCTGGAACGTCGGCCCCTTGCCGACAAAGGCGGCGCGCTCCTTGATCCCGGTGATCTCCAGCAGCGCGGCCGGCAGGATGACGCGGCCTTCGCCGTCGAACGGCAGCTGATGGGATTCGGCGAAGATGTTGAACGCCAGATCGTCGTGTTCGTCGGAGAACAGGTCGAAATCGGAGACGCTCTGGTCGAGGCGCTCCATGAACTCGAGGCTGCAGGCCTCCATGGCCTTGGGCGCGTTGTAGCGAAACGCGATGATGCCGTGAAACGCGGAGGTGGCGAGGATCTGCCGGAAAGGCGCGGGAACCGAGACCCGACCCTTGCGGTCCACCTTGTTCTCAAAGGTGCCAAAATAGACTGACACCACCCTCTCCTGTCCGCGCTGAAAGCCCCTAGCTTGGCCGTGCCTCCCGCTCCGAGACAAAATGGAGCAGACCGCCCGATCATGGAAAAATCTGGGATATCATGGGATTTTATGGGTGTCAATGGGATGACAAGTAATAGTATGGTTTTAACAAGACTTTAGGAGCGCAATCGGGCATCGGGCCATGTAGAGGCGCTCAACTCGGACTCGTGATACCAGCATCCACTAAATCGAATTTCAGTCGAAATTGTGGCGAGAATTTGTTCTTGCTACGTTCTTTCGATGGCTTTTAGCTGGTGACCAAATAATGGGACCTGGAATTACGCCTGGCCGGCGGCGTCGCACGACGCGCCGCCTGCGACCTCGGTGCTGGCGTGAAACGGCGGGTCAGACGGCCTGTAAGCCGGGTTCTGTCCCCCGCGCCCCGGCGCCGCCGGAGATCCGGGGGGATGACCATTCATCTGGGACGCCCGTTGCCGGACGCCTCGCGCGACCTACCCGGGCGACGGCGCGAAAACCCGCCTGGCCCATCGCTGGGCCCGCCGCCCCTACGCGGTCTTGCTCCCGGTGGGGTTTACCGTGCCGCCTCCGTCGCCGGAGGCGCGGTGCGCTCTTACCGCACCCTTTCACCCTTGCCGGCCGGAAGGCCCGCCCCTGGGGACGGATCGGGCCGGCGGTTTGCTTTCTGTGGCACTTTCCCTGGGGTCGCCCCCGCCGGGGATTACCCGGCACCGTGTTTCCGTGGAGCCCGGACTTTCCTCCCCCGCGACCGGTCGAACCCGGCGCGACGGCGGCCATCCGGCCGTCTGACCCGAGGTTTACCTAAGCTTCGGCGACCCCGGCGTCAAGCGGGGTCGAGCCGTGTCAGGAGGGCCTCGAGACGCGCCGCCGTCTCGCCGTCGACCTCGCCGGTGACGGCGGCGGGGCGGAAATGGCGCTGGAACGCTGCGAGCACGGCGCGGGTCTCGGCGTCGAGCCGGCCGTGCCGGGGCACCGCGTAGCCGAACCGCGCCAGCCGGGCCTGGATCTCGGCGATGTCGGGCACCGGGCCCGCTGGCGCCGCCGCCTCCGGCCAGAGGCCGATCCCCGCGGCCGCCAGGGCGCGCCAGTCGAACAGCTCGCCGGGGTCCCGCTTGCGGGCCGGCGCCACGTCGGAATGCCCGAGCACCCGGCCCGGCGGGATCGGGTGGCGGGCGAGCACGTCCTTGGCGAGGGCGATCAGGGCCGCCATCTGGGCCGCGGGAAACGGGCGGTAGCCGCAGCTATGGCCGGGGTTGACCAGCTCGATGCCGACCGAGCGGGCGTTGATGTCGCCGGCGCCGGCCCAGCTGGCCTCGCCGGCATGCCAGGCGCGGCGAGCCTCGCCGACCAGGCGGTAGACCGTGCCGTCCTCGTCAACGCAATAGTGGGCGCTGACCTTGGCGGCGGGATCGCACAGGCGGTCGAGGGCGGCCGCGGCGCTTGCCATGTCGGTGTAGTGCAGCAGCAGCATGTCGACCCGCTGGCCGGGCGGGCGGGCGTCGTGGTTGGGCGAGGGGCGGTCGACGAAACGCGGCATGGCGAAGGATCGGGGCTGGGCCTACTGCTGTTTGCGACGCGCGCGGATCCGGTCGTAGGCCGCGTTGATGGTGGCGAGCTTCTCGTTGGCCAGATCGACGAACTCCTGGGGCAGGCCCTCGGCCACCAGCTTGTCGGGGTGGTTTTCGACCACCAGCCGCCGGTGCGCGGCCTTGATCTCCTCGTTGCTGGCGGTGTGGCTGACGCCGAGGATGTCGTAGGGGTCGGAGGCGTCGGGGCCCATGTTACCGGCGCGGATGCGGGCCCAGTCGCCCTCGTCCAAGCCGAAGATCTGGGCCACCTTCGCCAGGTACTCGAGCTCGTCCTGGGTGATCCTGCGATCGGCGCGGGCGATGTGGAACAGGCCGTCGATCAGCTCCTCCAGGACCGCCGGATTGTGGCGGAACAGGCGAGCGATCTGCCGGGCGTAGGGCTCGAAGCCATGGGCGTCGCGGCGCGCCTGGTTGAACAGGCGGCCGACGTTCTGCATTTCCTCCTCGGGGATGTGGAAGACTTCCTTGAAGGCGCCGATCTCGTCCCTGGTGACGACGCCGTCGGCCTTGGCCATCTTGGCGCCCAGCACGATGACGCCGATGGTGAAGGCAACCCGGCGGGTGGCGTCGTCCTCGGGCGCCTCGCGGGTGCTGTCGCGCATCTTGTCGACGGCGTGGCCGGCGACCGTGCCGAGGATCGCGCCGATCGGGCCGCCGATGGCGAAGCCGGCGGCGCCGCCCAGGATCTTGCCCCAAACGCTCATGGCGTTGCGTCCGCAGCAAGACTGTCCGTCCGCGCCGGGGAAGGCAAGCGCCCCAGGCCCGGGAGCTTGATCGCCAGGTCTAAGGGGTCGACGCCGAAGGTGAGGCCGAGGAGATGGATTTCCAGGCCCTCTTCGACGCTGGCAAGCGCCCCGGCCAGGCCGAACAGCGAGACCTGATAGCCGCTGCCGCTGGGGGCGCGCCCGAGGAAGGTGGCGCCGCCGAGATAGTCCTTGCCGACCGCGGTCGGCGGCAGCTCGAGGCCCAGTTCCGGGACCTGGCGGGCGACGTAGGCGGTGAAGGTGTTCGAGTTCGGGCCGGGCCAGGTGCGGTAGCGGCCCTCGTAGGGATAGCTCCTGGCCGCGGCTTCGATGCGGTCGATCAGGCCGTCGGCGCGCGGCCCGCGCAGGTCGAGATAGAGCTCCGGCCGGGCGCCGTACCACAGGCGGTCCGGCACGCCCTCGTGCATCTTGACCGACCGGTCGCCGTGCCAGCCGATCACCTCGTAGACGAGGTAGCTGGCGGCGCCGGCGCGTTTCGCCGCGATCCAGGTGTGGACCGAGAAGGCGCCGCGCCAGCGGAAGGCCCGGGCGCCGTAGACCTGGATCACCGCCTCCGGCGTCACGGCCGGGTCCGGCGCCAAGCCCGCGCTCGCCCGGCTGGCGGACCGCCAGTCGCCCGACAGGCTCGCCCGGCCGGTGGCGATCACCAGCAGCGGGCCGGCCAGCAGGACGGCCAGCACGATCACGGCTCTGAGGACCAGGGGTGTCACGGGGCGCCTCCTCGCGGCTGCCATATCACGTGGAGGTCGATTTGTGGAGGTTTCGCGGGTCCCGCCGGCGAGGAGCAAATCCGGAGGTGCCGGCCGGGCGATTTATGTTGATAAAATA
>DASWKZ010000133.1:0-4222 GCA_036396355.1 Alphaproteobacteria bacterium | reverse complement strand
CGGCACATTCCGGTGTCATGGGGGCCGTTCGACGACCCCTTAAACCAGAACAGGAAGAGGCAAAATGAAGCTCTTGAGAAATATGATGAAACCGCTCTCCATCATGAGCGCGGCGGCGTTCCTCGTGGCGGTCGCGGGCGTCCCGGTCGGCCAGGCGGCATTGATCGGCACCGATCGCGTCGTCCAGGAGGATCGGGCCGCCGGCGCGCGGGACCGGGTGGCGGCCTTCCTCGCCCGCGAGGACGTGCGCGACCGGATCAGCGCCCTCGGGGTCGCGCCGGAGGAGGCCGAAGCGCGCGTGGCCGCCCTGTCGGATGCGGAGGTCGACCGTATCGCGGGCCAGATCGATTCGATGCCGGCGGGCAAGGGCGTGATCGAGGTGATCCTGATCGTGTTCCTCGTCCTACTGCTGACGGACATCCTTGGTTTCACCAATGTCTTCGGGTTCACCAAAAAGGGCTCGGCGCGGCCCTGAGCCCAGACGGACGGGCCGCCGACGCGTCCTCCTTGTGGTCGGCGTCGCGCTGGCGCTCGCCGCCTGCGCGACGCCGCAGACCGACGCGGTCCTCGAGGCCCCGGGCGCATTGCCGCCCCGGGCCGAGGCCGCGGGCACGCCGTTCCACGCCCAACGAACCATGGAATGCGGTCCGGCATCCCTGGCCATGGCGCTCAACTGGAGCGGGGTCCCGGTCGGCCCCGACGAGCTCGTCGAGCAGGTCTACACGCCGGAACGCGGCGGCAGCCTTGCCAACGACCTCGTGAGCGGCGCGCGACGGCACGGCCGTCTCGCCTACCCGGTGCGCAATCTGCGGGAACTCATGGCCGAGCTGGCCGCCGGCCGTCCCGTGATCGTATTGCAGAACCTCGCCTTGCCGTGGATTCCCCAGTGGCATTACGCGGTCGCGATCGGCTACGACCTCCCGTCCGAAACGCTGATCCTCCATTCGGGGACGACGCCGCGGATGCCGCTCTCCCTCGCGACCTTCGAGCTCACCTGGGAACGGGGCAAGCACTGGGCCCTGGTGGTGTTGCCGCCGGGCGAATTGCCGACCGCGCGCGACCGGGCCAGGTATTTCGCGGCGGTCGCCGCGCTCGAAGGGGCGGGGGCGGCGGAAGGAGCCGCCATGGCCTACGGCGCCGGCCTGGAGGCGTGGCCGGGGGACCTCGGCTTGCAGATGGGGTTCGGCAACGCCCTCTACCGCCTGGACCGGAAGGACGAGGCCGCCGAGGCCTTCCGCGCGGCGGCGCGGGCGCATCCCGATTCGGGGGACGCCCACAACAATCTCGCCCATACCCTCATGGAGCGCGGAGAGCTCGCCGACGCCCGCGAGATGGCGCGCCGGGCGGTCGCCATCGGCGGCGCCAATCTCCCCACCTACCGCAAGACGCTGGAGGCGATCGAGCGAGCCCTCGCGTCCCGCCAAAGGGCACGGGGCGTGCGCGACGGCCGCAGCGCCGGCCTGCCATGATGCCGCGGCCGGGCGGCGGCCGCGCGGTATCAACGAACGGGGAGCAGCACACCATGGTCAGCATCATCGACATCCATGCCCATTACGTCGATTTCGAGGCGCGGGAGATGATGAAGGCGGCCGCCGAGGGCGGGAAGGTCGGCGCGCATGCCAAGAAACAGGGCGGTCTCGGCATCTTGGCGGAACAGGAGCGGCGCGAGGCGATCCTGTCGGATCCCGAGAAGCGTCTCGAGGACATGAAGCGCATGGGCGTGGATTTCGCGGCGCTGAGCCCGGCCCCCCCGCGCGGCTTCTACGAGGCCGATTCGAACCTCTCCATGGCCGTGGCGCGGCACATCAACGACCGGGCGGCCGCCATCGTGGAGCGGTATCCCGACCGCTTCGTGTCCATGGGCCTTGCGCCGCTCCAGCACGTGGATCTGGCGATCCGGGAGATGGAGCGGGCGGTAGGCGAGCTCGGCCTGCGCGGAATCCGCTTCCCCACCGAGATCAACGGAATGGAGCTCTCGGACCCGGCCCTCGAGCCGTTCTGGGACGCCGCCGAACGGCTCGGGACCGTGATCTACGTCCACCCCCAGGGCTTCACCCATCCCCAGCGGCTCGGGAGCTTCTACATGGCCAACGTGGTGGGCAACCCGCTGGAGACGACGCTCGCCACCTCGCACCTGATCCATTCAGGCGTGGTGGAGCGCCATCCGGGGCTCAAGTTCTACATGGCCCATGGCGGCGGCTTCTTCCCGTTCTACCTCGGCCGCTTCGATCACGCCTACACAACCCGGGCCGAATGCCGCGAGCACATCGACCGTCCCCCCTCGACCTACGCGCCCAGCCTCTACTACGACACGGTGGTGTTCCACCCGGCGCAGCTCCGCTTCCTGATCGATCTCGTGGGGGCGGATCACGTCATGCTGGGCACCGACAGCCCCTACGACATGGGCGAGACGGACCCGGTCGGCATGCTCGAGCAGGTGCCGGGGCTGACGGCGTCGGAGCGGGAAGCGATCCTTCGCGGAACCGCCAAGACTCTCCTCGGGATGAACTGACGGCGCAACGATCCGCGCAAGGGAAAGCCCCGGGCCGCGGCCCGGGGCTTCCCTGAAGGGCGACCGGATTCCGCCCTACTCGCAGGCGATCTTCTGGGCCGCGCGGCCCTGGTAGACCAGCGTGCAGGTCATGCCCGATTTCAGGGCGGCGCGCTTGGCCGTCTGGCCGCCGACGGTGATTTCCGTCTTGGAGCCGGAGACGCCGACGCGGCCCTTGACGTCGGCGCCATCGCTAGCCTTCCCCTTGAAGGCGACGCGCTTTCCCTCGCCCTGGATCTTGCCGAGCTTCACCTTGGCGGTGATCACCGGGATCTTGACGATTTCGACCTTGACCCGGTCGGTCTTCAATGCGGCATTGCGCAGGCCTTCGATAAGCTCGGGCGGGGAGGCATATATTTCCTTGAGGATCGCGTCAATCTCCGCGCCTGAGCCAGGGTCGACGGCAAGGCGGGACTTCTTGGCTTCCGCGAGCAGGCCTTGGTCCTTCATCGCCTTGTCGAAAGCAACGCGGAGTGCCTGGACCCGGTCTTTGGGAACGCCGGGGCCGAGAGCGTAGGGCCGACCGAACTCCCCCACGGCGAACTTGAGGAAAAGGATTCTCCGGGTTTTTTCGTCCTTGGCGAAGTCGAGGGCGAGCGGCACGTCCTTCAAAAGTGGATCCGGGTTCTTCTTGGCACCCATTTGATAGAGCATCACGACCTTCTTCTCTTTCAGCCAGTTGAGGCGCCGGGTCTTGAAGCTCGACCACGAGAAGGTAGCTCGGCCGGACGTCTCGCCGCGCTGCATAGCAAGGTCCATCTCGGAGCCGCCGGGATAACCGGCGATGACCTTGAACTTCATACCGAGAAGGTTGTTCATGACATAAGCCGTCACCACGGAATCGGTTGTCACACCGGTTCCGCCCACGATCAGTTCCTTCTCGTAGAGGTCCTTGTAGCTCTTAATCCCCGAGGTGTGCCACGCAATGGCAATGGAGGTTTCACGATTGGACGAACCGAGCCACTGGAACTTGAGAGGATCGAACTTAGCTTTGGATACCTTGCCCTTGGTCAAGGGCTCGACCGGAACGCCGCGCTGGAGGGCACCAATAAAGGTGCCGTCCTGCGAGGCGGCGTTGTATATGAAGTTGGCCGCCACCAGCGAGCCGCCCCCGGTCATGTTCTTGGAGACAATGGTAGGTTTGCCCGGGATGTAGCGTTCCATGTAACGGGCGGTGAGACGCGCGTAGCGGTCGTAGCCGCCGCCCGCCGACAGGCCGATCAGCATGTTGATCCGCTTGCCCTTGTAAAATTCCTCGATCGGATCGGCTTGGACGATCATGGTGGGCAGCGCCACGGCGACCGAAACGGCGGCCGCGAACACGGTGCAGCGAAGGCTGGTCATGTTGGTTCTCCCTGTCGCGTTGTTTCGTAGGCCGGCTCCAAGAAGGACCCTAGCACCCAAGCCCTCGATCGCCAACTCCGGGCAAGGGGGCGCGGGGCGGCGGTTACGCCCGCTCGCCGCGGCCCCCGTCCTGGCGGCGGCGCGCGGTGCCCGCCCCGCGGGTCCCCGACGGCCGGCACCGCCGGGCGCGCGGGGCGCCCACGCCCATGCCCCCGGCGGTTGTGCGATCGGGGAGGCTTTGCCATGATGCCGCCCGGAAAACCATCGGCGGCGATTGTCCGCTTGCCGAGACCGGCACGAATGGAGGAAACCATGTCCCAGGCCGAC
>DASWKZ010000132.1:0-11762 GCA_036396355.1 Alphaproteobacteria bacterium | reverse complement strand
CGCGCATGCATCTGGCGGTCGGCACCTCGCTGGCGGTCATCGTGGTGACCTCGCTGGCGTCGCTGCGCGCCCATTGGCGGCTCCACGCGGTCGATCCCGCGCTCCTGCGCGTCTACGGGCCGGGGGTGCTGGCCGGCGTCGCCGCCGGCACGGCGCTGGCCGCCATGGTGTCGGGGGCGGTGCTGACCGCCGTGTTCGCGGCCTTCGCGCTCGTTGCCGCCGCCAACCTGGCCGCCGGCGAGCCCTTCCGCAGGTTTGGCGATTCCATGCCCGGACCCGCCGGTAGCCTTGCCGCCGGCCTCACCACCGGCATCGTCTCCACCATGGCCGGGATCGGCGGCGGCGCCATGACGGTGACGATGCTGACGCTCTACGCCGTGCCCATCCACATGGCGGTGGGCACGGCGTCCGCCGTGGGCGTGCTGGTCTCGGTGCCGGGCGCCGCCGGCTTCGCCGCCATCGGCTGGGAGGCGCCGCACCTGCCGGCGCTCAGCCTCGGCTACGTCAACCTGCTGGGGGTCGCGGCGATCGCGCCGGCGACGGCGGCGATGGCGCCCATCGGCGCCAGGCTCGCCCACCGCCTGCCCCACAAGATGCTCGCCCGGGTCTTCGCGCTGTTCCTGGCGGTGGCGGCGGCGCGCATGATCTGGTCGCTCATCGGCTGAGTCCGGGCGGGTTGTGCGCGGGCCCGTTTCGCGCGATCTTGGGGCAACGAAAAGACGGGAGGACCCATGATCCGCAACCAGAGATACGGCGACCGCGCGCGCATCGGCTACACCTCGCCGCCGCTGACCAGCGAGGTGTTTCCCTACGAGTTCTACAAGGTGGCGCCGGACGGCGTGACCCTCGTCATTACGACGCTGGCCATCACCGTCCGCTCCAAGGACGAGGTCGACCGGAGCTACGATATCTCCATGAAGGCCGCCCGCGAGATGGCGGCGGCCGGGTGCGACGCTATCGTGCTCGGCGGCGTGCCCATCAATCTGGCCCGCGGGGCCGAGAACGCCGACCGCGTGATCGCGGAGCTCGAGGCCGAGCTCGGGGTGCCGGTGGCGAGCTCGGCCTCGGCCCAGAAGGAGGCCTTCGCGGCGTTGGGCTGCCGCAGGCTGGTGGTGGCCCATCCCTACAAGGGGGAGGACAATTCCCGATTCGACGACTACGCCGAGAAGTTCGGCTGCTCGGTGCTCGGCACCCGCGCCTTCGGCAGCGCGTTTAACCGCATCGGCGCGATCCCCGACAACGCGGCGCTGGACATGGCCCGCGCGCTGATGGCCGCGCACCCCGACGCCGACACCATCATGTTCCCGAGCCCCCACTGGCCGGTGATCGGCGCCATCGAGCCCCTGGAGAAGGAGTTCGGGGTCACCGTCATGTCCTCGATCCAGGCCATCCTGTGGCGGGCGCTCAGGCTGGCGGGGATCAAGGACTCCATCCCGGGCTACGGCCGCCTCCTGAGGGAGTTCTGATGGACGACCTCGACCGCATCCGCGGCCACCGCGCGCGCATCGGCTACACCGTCGCCGCCGTCACCACCGAGGTCTACCCCATCGACTGGTACCGGGTGGTGCCCGAAGGCGTCTCGCTGATGATGATCACCCTGCCGCTGGGCACCCGCTCCGCCGACGATCTCGCCAGGTGCTACGACATCTCCATCGAGGCGGCCAGGACCATGGCCAGGGCCGGCGCCGATCTGGTGGTGCTGGGCGGGCTTCCCATCAACATCTCCAAGGGCGGCGGCAACCTCGACGATCTCATGGGGGGCCTCGCCAGGGAGATCGGCGTCAGGGTGTCGAGCTCGGCGGCGGCCCAGGTCCATGCCTTCGCGGCGCTGGGTTCCCGCAAGGTGGCGGTGGTCCATCCCTTCGAGCCCGACCAGAACCCGCGCCACGAGCGCACCATCGCCGAGTTCTTCGGCCTCGAGCCGGTGGGGGTCCACGCCGGGGGCTCCAACCTGGTGGCCTTGGGCACGCTCGCGCCGGGCCGCGCCCTGGAATGGGGCCGGGCGGCGCTGGCGGCGCATCCCGAGGCTGACACCCTCTATTTCGGCTGCCCCCATTGGACCGTGGTCGACGCCATCCAGCCGCTCGAGGACGAATTCGGGGTCAGCGTGCTCACGTCGCTGCAGGCGATCGCCTGGGAGTCGCTCCGCCAGACCGGCATCGAGGATCGGATTTCGGGATTCGGCCGGCTGCTCCGCGAGTTCTGAACCCCCGCCCCGAGGAAGAGGACCCCATGACCGACATGCTCTACGGCTCGCGCGCGCGCATCGGCTACTGCTCGCCGCCCTTCGTCACCCACGTCTTCGCCTACGAGTTCTACAGGATGGTGCCGGCGGGGGTGACGCTGATGCTGACCACCCTCGAGGTGGCGGGCGAATACTCCAAGGAGGCCTTCGACGGCAGCCATGACCGTGCCTTGCGCGCCGCCAGGCTCATGGCCGGGGCGGGGGCGGACGTGGTGGTGCTGGGGGGCAATCCCATCAACCAGTCGCGCGGCGTGGACAGCCTGCCCGAGATCTGCGCGCGCCTCGGCGAGGAGATCGGCACCCGGGTCGTCGCCTCGACCCTGGCCCAGAGGGAGGCCATGGAGCGCCTCGGCAGCCGCAAGGTGGCCACCGCCCACATGTCCGGGCCCGAGCACGATGAGCGCCATCACCGCCAGATGCGCAACATGGGCGTCGAATCGGTGGGGGTCGCGTCGATGAAGTACAACCTTCTCGATTACGGCCGCGTGCCGCTCACGGCCGCCTTCGAGATGGCCGCCCGGCTCAAGGCCGCGCACCCCGAAGCCGATACCATCCACCTCGCCTCGGCCCACTGGCCCACGGCGCACGCCATCGAGCGCATCGAGCGCGAGCTCGGCGTCGACGTCATGACCTCCCAGCAGGCGATCCTGTGGAAGGCCCTGCGCACCGCCGGCATCGACGACCCCATCGAGGGGTTCGGCCGGCTCCTGCGCGAGTTCTGAGCGTCGGGCGGCGAGGGATCGGGGCGATGCCCATAAGTCGCGCCAACGGTGTCGATATCCATTACGGGGTGGCGGGAGAGGGGCCGGCCCTGGTGCTGCTCCACGCCATTCCGTTCGACCACAGCCTGTGGCTCTATCAGATGGCCCGTTTCTCCACCTGGTTCCGGGTCATCGCCCCCGACCTCCGGGGCTTCGGGCGCTCGGCCAAGGTCACCGAGCCGTTTGCCTTCGAGGACATGTGCGCCGACGTGCTGGGCGTCATGGACGACGAGGGTGCCGGCTCGGCCATCGTCATGGGCTGCTCCATCGGCTCCAAGCTGGCCCTGATGCTGGGGGGCATGGCGCCGGACCGGTTCCGCGCGGTGATCCAGGTGGGGGGCAATTCCGGGCCCCAGGATTTCCACCGCCGTATCGAGGGCTACGGGGCCGAGCCGTTCTCCCCCTACCGGGCGGCGCACCTCCGCCATGGCGTGCGCGAGGGTTTCGGCGACACCCGGCTGGGGGCCCATCTGCTGGCCATGTTCTCCGAACGCGACCCTTGGCACGATCCCCGTGCCATCGTCGAGGTGTTCAAGGCGCTCGCGGCGGGGGACGCGCGGCCCTACCTCTCCGCCTACCGCCCGCCGACGCTCATCATCAACGGCGAGTTCGACGGGGCGCGGCCGCGCGGAGAGGAGACCGCGCGCCTGATCCCCGGCGCCGTGCACAAGGTGCTGCCCGGCGCCGGCCATGCCTGTATGATCGAGGACCCCGCCGGGTTCGACGCCCTGGTGATCGCGTTCCTGGAAAGCCATGGCCTCATGCCGGAGAGGCGGGAGCCCGCCATGCCCACGGCGCGCTGATCGCGTCCCTGCCCGCGCGAAAGGACAAGAACAGGGGAGCCTCCGCATGCCTATCTACGGTCACCGCGCCCGCATCGGCTACACCTCGCCGCCCTCGGCCACCGAGGTCTTTCCCTACGAGTTCTACAAGGTGGTGCCCGAGGGGGTGACCCTGGTGGTGCACACCCTGCCGCTGGTCGAACGCAACGACGAGGAGGTCGACCGCTCCTACGAGGCGAGCCTGCGCGCGGCCAGGATCATGGCCCGGGCCGGGGTCGACATCCTCGTCTTCGGGGGCCTGCCCATCAACGTCTCCAAGGGGTTCGACAATCTCGACACCCTCATCTCCGAGACCGAGAAGGCGGTCGGCATCCCCATCACCACCTCGGCCTCGGCCCAGATCGCGGCGTTCAAGGTGCTGGGCGGCAGGAAGGCGGGCATCGTGCACCCTTACGACGAATCCCACGACGCCCGCCACGAGGACTACATGCGCGAGTTCGGGCTCGAGCCGGCGGGCTGCGCCCGGGCGCGCGCCAAGTTCATCGAGCTCGGCAAGGTGCCCGAGGAACGCGCCCTGGCGCTGGGGCGCGAGCTGAAGGAGCGCTACCCCGACATCGACACCATCTACTACTCCTGCCCCCACTGGGCCATGATCGGGGCGATCGAGCCGCTGGAGCGGGAGTTGGGCGTGACCGTGGTGCAGCCGCTCCAGGCCATCGTGTGGCAGGCGCTGCGCCGCTGCGGCATCGACGACCGCATCGAGGGCTATGGACGGCTCCTCAGGGATTTCTGACCGAGGACGCGGGCACGACGAAAAGGGCCGGGGAAGCCCATTCCCCGGCCCTTTGTCGTGGACGCCCTATGTGCGGTGCGAAGGAACGGATCAGCCGGGGCTTCGCTTGGCGAACAGCCAGAGGATGATGGCGATGGCGATCAGCCCGACGAGGCCGTTGTCGCCGAGCGCCTTGATCAGCGCGATCAGGTTGCCCACGACGTTGCCGATGAAGGCGACGTTGGGGCCGACGAGCACCTGGATCACGATGCCAAGGGCGACAAGGAGCAGACCCACTTCCACGATCTGGCCGAGCCAGGCCTTCAATCTGTCAAGGAATGTCATCCATCCCCCTCCTTCGAGTGTCTTCCTTTCGCCCGGGACCATTTGCTATTTTGGGGCGGCCGGTACCGGTCCGGGGCGGGAAGACGATGAGGTTCGCCGCCCGCTAAAGCCTACAAATTGTGGCCTCAGCCGGCTAGGCCACAATATATCGTGTATTTTGTCAATACTATTTTGTCATGGGCCCGTCGCGGCCGGGCCCGCCCGGGCGGCGGGCGGACGAGCGCGGCGGACGGCCGAGGGGGGCACGCGGGCATGACCATCATCATCACCGACGACGATGTCGCCCGCCACCTGACCATGGGCGAATGCATCGGCGCCATGGCCACCGCCTTCCGCGACTTCGCGGCCGGCGACGCCGTCAACCTGCCGCGCGCCCGCTACCAGGCGCGCCACCCCGACCCCGAGCGGCGCTATTTCGCCAACGTCCATGTGGGGGCGGTGCCGTCGGCGGGCCTCGCCTGCGTGCGCGCCGGCTCCCAGATCATCACCCCGCCGAGCGCCACCAACAAGCGCCGCTTCTACGAGAACCCGCGCCCGTTCAACTGGGGGATCGTCATCCTGTTCGATATCGAGACCGCCGAGCCGCTGGCCCTCATGCACGAGTTCCATCTCTCGGGCATGCGGGTCGGGGCGACCTCGGGCCTGGCGGTCGACCACATCGCGCCCAAGGACGTCAGGACCCTCGGGCTGTTCGGCACCGGCAAGCAGGCGGGCGCGGCGTTCGACGCCATCACCTCCGTCCGGGAATTCGAGCGTGTCACCGTGTTCAGCCCCGACGAGGCCCATCGCGCCGATTTCGTCGCCCGCAAGCGCACCGAGGCCGGGGACCGCCTGGACGTGATCGCCGCCGACGGCCCGGAGCAGGTGGTGCGCGGGGCCGACGTGGTCTGCTGCTGCACGACCTCGATGGTGCCGGTGTTCGACGGCGCCTGGCTCGCCGACGGCCAGCTGGTGATCTCCATCGCCAATTCGGACTCCACCAATCGCAAGCGCAGCGAGGTGGACGAGGTCACCTACGGCAAGGCCCGGACGGTGGTGGTGAACGACTGGGAGAGCGTCATCGACAACGACCAGACCGAGCTCCTGGAGCCGCTGGAGGCGGGACTGATCACGCGCGAGCAGATCGTCGAGCTCGGCGACATCGTCGCCGGAACCGCCGCGGTCCGCGCGGGCGGCGGCGGCATCGTCTACTACAAGAACAACTCGGGGCTGGCCATCCAGTTCGCGGCGGCCGGGCGCATCGTCTACGACCGGGTCAAGGCGGAGGGCACCAACCGCCAAATTCCCACCGAATGGCTCGGCACCGACCTCGGGGCGCTGTACCGGGCCGGGTTCCGGCCGTCGCCCTGAGGCGCGTGCCCCGCAACGCCGGGGCTCCAGGAGGAAACGGCAATGAGCGGGTTCACCACGATCCGCCAGGTCTTCGCCATCCGCAACTACCGGTTCTACCTGCTCGGGAACCTGGTCTCGACCTCGGGCAACTGGGTGCAGCGCGTGGCCATGGGCTGGCTGACCTGGGACCTGACCCAATCGGGCGCGTGGCTCGGCGTCATCGCCTTCGCCGACCTGTTCCCGACCTTCCTCATCGGCCTGTTCGCCGGCGCCCTGGTCGACCGCTCCGATGCGTTCAAGGTCCTGAAGCGCACCCAGCTCCTGCAGCTGGCCCAGGCGTCGGCGCTGACGGCGCTGGTGTTCTCGGGCCACGTCACCGTCGAGTGGCTGGTCGTCTTCGCCCTCATCCGGGGCATCATCGTCGCCTTCAACCGGCCCGCCCGCATGACCACCATCTACAACATCGCCGGGCGCGAGCACCTGACCTCGGCCATCGCGGTCAATTCCATGGTGTTCAACTCCAGCCGCTTCATCGGCCCGGCCCTGGGCGGCGCCGTCACCGCCTCCCTCGGGGTGGGCTGGGCCTTCGGCTTCAATGCGCTCACCTATCTCGCCTTCTACGGCTGCCTGATGGCGATCCGGATCGCGCCCGCCATTATCCAGACGACGAAGCGCAGTTTGCTGGCCGATGCCGTGGCCGGGGTCCGCTACACCGCCGGCACCGAGGCCATCGCGGTGCTGCTCGGCACCATGCTGCTGGTCTCCCTGTTCGTGCGCCCCTTCACCGACCTCCTGCCGGGGTTCGCGGGCGAGGTGTTCGGCCGCGGCGCCGGCGCCTATTCGACGCTGCTGACGCTCCACGGCGTCGGCGCCATGGCGGCCGGCGCCTGGCTCGCCCAGCGCGGCGGGCTCAGGGGCTATACCGGCGTCACCGTGGCCAGTCTGCTGGTGGTGTCGCTGGCCCTCATCGTCTTCTCGCTCGCGCACAACTACTGGGTAGCGATGCCGGTCATGGTGGTCACCGGCTGGGCCTTCGTGGTCCAGGGGGTGACCATCCAGACCCTGATACAGACCTCCATCGTCGCCGAGATGCGGGGCCGGGTGATGAGCCTCTACGGCATGGTCGCCCGAGGCACCCCGGCCATCGGCGCCCTCATGATGGGGGGCCTGTCCGAGTATTTCGGCCTGCCCGCCCCGGTGCTCGGCGGCGCCGTCCTCTGCCTGCTGCTGTGGGCGTGGGTGCGCACCCGCCAGGTGCGGCTCGCCGCGGAGCTGGAGCGGGAGACGCCGGTCCCCGTCATGGGCGCGGAGCGGGGCGGTGGCGACTGAGCGGCCGCGCGGCGCCATTTTTGTGTTGCGCGGCGGGGACCGCTTTGCTTCCTTGCACACCCATCAGGGAGGAGGGCAGGCACACCCCATGGCGGGCGGGGAGCAGACCCACATCACTGCGGAGGCCGCGGATTTCATCGAGGGCGTCAGCTTCGATGCGCTGCCGGTGGAGGCGGTGCGCATCGCGCGCCGCTGCATCCTCGACGGCCTCGGGCTCTATGTCGCCGGCAGCGCCGAGGACGCGGTGGCGATGCTGGCCGCCGAGGCCGCCGACCAGGGCGGCCGGCCCGACGCCCTGATCCTGACCCTTGGCGAGAGGCGGGCGCCGGCGCCGCTGGCGGCCCGCGTGCTGGGCACCGCGGGACACGCCCATGACTGGGACGACAGCCAGGTTTCGCGCGATCCGCGCCACGCCTACGGGTTGCTGACCCACCCCACCATCCCGCCGCTGACCGCCGCCCTGGTGATGGCCCAAAGGCTCGGGGGCGTGACGGGGGAGGCGCTGGTGGCCGCCTTCGTCGCCGGCGTCGAGGTCGAGTGCAAGCTCTCCGAGTGGATGCGGACCGACCACTACCGGCGCGGCTTCCATTCCTCGGGCACGGTGGGGACCTTCGGCGCCGCGACCGCGGCGGCGGTGCTCCTCGGGCTCCGGGGACGGCCGCTCCGCAGCACGCTTGGCCTGGCGGCGAGCTTCGCGGCCGGGCTCCGCTGCAACTTCGGCACCATGACCAAGCCGCTCCATGTGGGCCGCGCCCCCGAGAACGGGGTGACGGCGGCGCTGCTGGCCGCCCGCGGCTACGAGGCCGATCCCGAGGCCCTGGACGGACCCTGGGGGTTCCTGGCCGTGACCGGCGGCGGCCATTACCCGGAGAAGCCGGCCCAGGGCTTCGGCCGCAGCTGGTCGATCGTCGATCCCGGCGTCTCCATCAAGCCCTACCCGTGCGGCATCGTCACCCACCAGTCCATGGACGCCATGCTGGCCCTCGTGCGCGAGCACGACATCAAGCCCCCGGAGGTCGAGCACATCCGCTTCTTCGCGGGGTCCAACATCCTCGACCCCATCCGCTATCCCGTCGCCGCCGACCACCTCCAGGCCAAGTTCTCGATGGCGGCGCTCTTGGCCATGATCGTGATCGCGCGCCGCGCGGGCCGCGCCGAGTTCACGGATTCCTTCGTGCAAAGTACCGAGATGCAGGACATGCAGCGCCGCATCTCCTGCGAGCGCGATCCCGCCATCGAGGCCCGGGGGATGGACGTCATCCGCTCGCGCATCGAGCTCACCACCCGCTCGGGCGAAACCTTCACCCGGGTCGCCGACGAGCGCTACCGGGGCGGCCCGGACCGGCCCATGACCGATGCCGAGCTCGAGGAGAAGACGGCGGCCTGCGTCGCCGGGATCCTCGATGACGCGCGCCGTCAGGCCCTCATCGACGCCGCCTGGGGGGTGACGGGGCTCGCCGACGCGGCCAGGCTCGCCCGCGTCATCCAGACCGGCTGATGGCCACCGTCTCCGAGACCCTGGCCGACTGGCTCGCCGGCCTCGACCCCGCCGACATCCCCGGGGACGCGCGGGACGGGGTGATCCAAACGGTGATCGACACCGTGGGCCTCGCCTACGCCGCCCGGGGCGAGGACTACATGCGGGCGCTGGTGGCGGGCTGGGACGCGGCCCCCGGCCCGGCCACGGTGCTCGGCCACGGCCGCGGGATCGATGCCGCGGGTGCCGCCATGATCAACGGCACCGCCGCCCATGGCGAGGATTTCGACAATACCTACGAGGGCTGCCCCGTGCATACCGGCGCCGTGGTGGTGCCGGCGGTCCTGGCCCTCGCCGAGGCCCGGGGGCTTCCCGGCGCCCGCGCGCTCTGCGCCATCGCCGCCGGCATCGAGGTCATGTGCCGCATGGGGCTGGTGGCCGGGGCGGGCGTCCACCGCGCGGGATTCCACCCCACCGCCGTGATCGGTGCCATGGGCGCGGCGGCGGCCTGCGGGGTGGCGCTGGGCCTCGGCCGCAAGGCGCTCACCGACGCCCTGGGGCTCGCCGGATCCATGGCCTCGGGCATCATCGAATACCTCGCCGACGGCTCGTGGACCAAGCGCATGCACGCCGGCTGGGCCGCCCAGGCCGGTATCCGCGCCGCCGCCATGGCCGGGGCCGGGTTCCGCGGACCGGTCAGCGTCATCGAGGGGGCCCACGGCTTCTATGCCGCCTTCGCGCCCTCCATCGAGCCCGATTTCGGGCCGCTGGCCGACGCGCTGGGCTCGAAGTGGGAGACTGCTCGCCTCGCCTTCAAGCCCTACGCCTGCGGCACCATGTGCCAGCCCTACGTGGACTGCGCCATCCGCCTCGCGCGCTCAGGCGTCGCCGCCGAGGACATCGTCACGATGACCTGCAAGGTCGGCGAGGGCACGGTGCACCGCCTGTGGGACCCCATCGAGTCGAAGCGCCGCCCGCCCTCGCCCTACGGCGCCAAGTTCTCGGGGCCCTACTGCGTCGCCGTCGCCTTCACCGACGGCGATGCCGGCCTCGCCCAGTTCACCGAGGAGCGCCTCCATGATCCCCGAATCCTCGCGCTCGCCGCCAAGGTTTCCTACGAGATCGACCCCGACAACGAGTATCCCGCCAACTACACCGGCCACATCGCGGCGCGGCTCAAGGACGGCACCGTCCGCGAGGAGGTGCAGCCGTGCCTGCGCGGGGGCACCCGCGATCCCCTGAGCCGCGACGGCATCGTCGGCAAGTTCCGCGCCAACCTCGCCTATGGGGGCATGGAGGCGGCGCGCGGCAAGGCGCTGCTGCGCCTGTGCGAGGGGCTGGGGGAGCTGCCGGACCTCTCCGGCCTTGCCCGCTTCCGCGACTGACCGGCGGCGGTCGTCTCCGTGGGCGGCGCGGGGCGCCCTCCGCCGGTGCCCTTGAACCCGCCTCACGCGAAAAGTTATAGTTTCACCAACAACAGAATCGATCGCGGCGGGCTTCGCGTGGTCTGGGAGGCTGGGAGCGGGAGAGCCGGATTTCATGTCGGAAGCGAGCCAGGGGCCCGGTTTTCACCCGCTTTACCTTCAGGTCAAGGAGCTCATGATTCGGCGGCTCGTCGCGGGACGCTGGAAGCCCGGCGATCTGCTGCCCAGCGAGGGCAAGCTCGCGGCCGAATTCCACGTGAGCCAGGGAACGGTGCGCAAGGCGCTCGAGGAGCTGGCCGCCGAGCACCTGGTCGTCCGCCACCAGGGCAAGGGGACGTTCGTATCGGCGCGTGCGGCCGAGTTCCCCGTGCATTTCTTTTCCGTGGTGACCCGCGACAACGTTCCCGTCACCCTGCGTCGCACGGTTTCCCTGGATTGGGCGGTGGCCAAGGCATCGGCGCGCGAGCAGAACGATCTGAAGCTCACCGCCAGGGACGAGGTCTTCCGGATCAACCGCGTGCGCGAGCTCAACGGCAGGCCCGCCATAAGCGAACGGATCGTGATCGAGCGCAGGCGCTTCCCGGGCTTCCCCGACCGCCTGCGCGAGGCGGACCGGACCAATACCTATCTCGTGATGGAGCGCGACTTCGGGGTGCTCGTCGTCCGCGCCGAGGAATGGCTCAACGCGGTCACCGCCGGGCGGCAGGAGGCGTCGGATCTGTCCGTCGAGCCGGGCGCGCCGCTCCTGCAGATCATCCGCATTTGCTACGCGGTCGATGGCAGCCCTGTGGAATGGCGCAGGATCCGCCTCAACTCCGAGGACTTCCTCTACCACAACATCGTGAGCTGAAAGCCCGCGGGCGGGTCCTCAGAGGTCGAGGACCAGCTTCTCGCCGGGCCGCGCCCGCGACACGCAGGTGAGGACCCTGTCGCCGCGGTCCTTCTCCGCCCGGGTCAGCACCTGGTCGCGGTGCTCGACGCCCCCCGAGATCACGCGCACCATGCAGGTGGAGCAGAGACCCTCCTCGCACGATGAATCGACGTAGGCGCCGGCCTCGCGGACCACCTCGAGGATCGACTTGTCGGCGGGCACCGTGAGTTCCTGCTTGCGGCGTGAGAGATAGACCTCGAACGGTTCGTTCTTCCAGCTCCGGCTCGACGCGGGCGAGGCGAACAGCTCGTAATGCACGGTGCCGTCCGGCCAGTGGCTCGCCGCCTCGCGCGCCGCCTGGATCAGGCCGGCCGGGCCGCAGATGTAGAGGTGGGCGCCCTCGGGCCGGTCCTCGAGGGCGGCC